>JALHOS010000006.1 GCA_022842905.1 Myxococcaceae bacterium
GGCACCGCAGGCGCCGTCGACGCAGCTCAGGTCCGAGCCGCACACCGCGCAGGCCCCGGCGCCGACGCCGCAGGCCAGCGGCTGGTCGCCTGCTTGGCACCGCCCAGCCGCGTCACAGCAGCCAGGGCAGGTCGCGGGGCTGCACACCTGGAGCGGACCACCGCCCGTGCCCGCCGCGCCGCCCGCGTCGGTGGTCGAGCCAGCGTCGACCGAGCCGCCAGCGCCCGAGGCACCGCCGCTGCCGCCTGCGCCTCCACTCCCGCCGCTTCCCCCTGTACCGCCGGCTCCACCCGAACCACCAGCGCCGCCGTCCACCCAGTCCGGGTGCAGGAAGCCACCCGGCGGCGGAAAGCCGCGCAGGACGATCTCCCCACTCGGCGTCGCCCGGCTGCAGCTCGTCCCGAAGCCGTTGAGCGCAGGCGCGCCCGCGTCAGCCCAGGCGGTCCAGAGGATCGACGCCATGAGCGTGAGCGCGTCGGCGAAGCGCCGCGCGGTCAGGTCCCTCACCTGCGTGTAGAACGCCGGAAGGTCGCCGGGCGTCGCCACGTCGGCCTGCACGAGCGTCGGCACCAGGCCGTTTCCCACCAGGACGATGTCGAAGATGTTGTGCCGTGGATCGGCGCGCCCCGGGGTGCCCACGTAGCTCCCGGCGAGCGCGCTGATGCCGTCCAGGTTGGCCCGCACCTCGAGCATGTCCGACTCCCAGCGCGCGTGGACGCCGTTGGGGTCTGAGTTCTTCGTGTCGTGGAGGATCGAGAACGAGTCGGTCACGTAGTGCGACAGCCAGAACGCGCGGTCGAGAATGCGCGCTTCGTCGCGGGCGCGGAAGGCGGCGACGAGCTCGGCGTACACCTGCTCCACGCGCCAGGGGACGATGCCGTTGCGCAGCGCGTTCGTCGCGCCCACTCGCTGCTCCACCGCGGCATAGCTGCGCGGGTAGTCCCGCGGCGGCGTCACCCAGTCGACTTCGATGAAGTGCCGCGGCCACTCGTTGGGGTCGTAGTTCGCGCCCGCGGTCATGTAGCGGTAGCGGTCGGGATCACACGCGCGATCCTGCAGCGCCGACGTCTGCCGCGCGGTGAACCAGGCGCGCAGGCAGTGCCCAGTCGGCAGCGGGTCCTGCATGGTGGCGGCCAGGCGCCGGTGGCCGGCGAAGCCCCACGCGTCGACGGTCAGCGCCACCAGGAACACACCCACGCCCGTCAACCGAACCATGCGGCGAGCCTCAAACCGCATCCGTCACCGGGTGTGCAAGGGGGCCGGGCCCGCGCCGCGGGCGGTGGACCAGCTCGGCCACCCACTGCTCGGCGACCCAGGACCAGCGCTCGAAGGCCGTCCCGCCACGGGCGGCGGTGGGACCGCGCCCGCCGTCGAAGACCGGCGTGGGCCCGCTCACGTCGACGACCACCGCACCCGCCCCTTCGGCGCCGACGGTCGCTGTGACGAGGAGCACCCGACCACGCGTGGCCCACTCGGCTTCGAAGGTGGCAATGGCCTGTGCGGCCGCCGACGTGCGGCTGACCACGAGCTGCCCCGACGCCACGAACTCGCGCAGGACGAGGGAGGTGACCTGGAGCTCGTCGTCCAGCGCGTCGTCGGCCCCGGCGAGGACGAGCTCGAAGGTGAGCGCGTGGGAGTCGTACCAGCGGGCGAGCGCGCGCAGGAGCGCCGCCACGGCGCCGAACGCCCAGACCAGCCGCTGGACCGACTCGCCCGGATCCACCAGCCGCGCCTGCCTGAGCGACGTGTCCAGGACGACGAGGACCCGGCGGCGCCGGCGCACCGCGACGGCCTCGTCTCGGTCGAAGTACAGCAGCTCCCCTTCGACGAAGCGCACGTCGAACAGGTCCGGCCGCGGCGCGCCCTTCCCGTCCAAGTAGACCAGCTCGCTCGAGACCAGGTTCTCCAGCGAGCCGCGCGTGGTGAGGCTCGAGAACCCCCCGACGGGGTACGCCGACGCTTCTTCGATCGCCGTCGGGGCGCTGCCTTCTTCGAACAGCTGGCCCTTGAGCCGCTGCGGAATGCGCTCGCCGAGCGCCTGGCTCACCTCGGCGAGCTGCGCGAGGGCCACGCGAGCGGCCAGCGACTGGAGCGCGCGGACGTTCTCCACGACGAAGACTTCGGCGTCCGACAGCAGCTCCGTCGACCCTCGCGCGGCTCGGGCCAAGGCCACGAAGCCCCGCGTCAGCGGCTCAGCGACGGCGTCGAGCCCGCAGGCCAGCCGGCCGCGCTCGACGAACTCGGTGGGGCTCTTCTGGGCGACGCGGCGGAGCACGGCAGGGCTGAGACCGACCCCCTGCCCCGGAGCCAAGCGCCCCAAGATCAACGCCGCGGCCAGGCCGACCGCCTGGGCGCGCCGAGCCGGCTCCAGCGCGCTCAGCGCTTCTTCCAGCCGTGGCCACCGGCGATCCGCCACGAGCCGCGCCAGGACATGATCTTCATACTGGCGCCGCGCGTCACCCAACGGCCCGGGCGGCTGCCACCGGGCGGCTTGAAGCCGGTGCCCGTTGGCGAGCAGCAGCAGATCGACCGCGAGTGAAGGGGCGGCGAGCACGGGCCGCTCCGCCAGCGCGGCCTCCATGGCCTGGCAGGCCTGCTCGAAGCCTCCGGGCAACAACACGGCGTCACGCGCCAGCGCGAGGCAGGCCGCTGCCGTGTCTTCCGCCGCCGCGCCGTCGAGCTTCATCGCTGCCACGTTCGCCGACGACTGTAGCGCGAAGTGTCCTTTCCAACCGGACCGGGTTTGGGCAAGGAGCCAGCCGCCGCACTCACCCCAACCGTTCTGGAGTTTCCAAACCCATGCGCCTCATCGCGTACCTCGTCGCCGCCCTGCTGAGCCTGTCTGCCTTCGCCGACAACGCCAAGGGCATGGAAAAGAAGGCCGAAGCGGCGGCCAAGCAGGAAGAGAAGAAGGCTGACGCCGCCGAGAAGAAGGAAGAGAAGAAGGACGACAAGGCCGAGAAGGCGAAGGCCCGCGCCGACCGGAAGGCCGCCGCCAAGGCGAAGGCCGCCGAGCGCAAGGCGGCCGCGAAGGCCAAGGTGAAGGAAGCGCGCGCGCAGGCCAAGGCCAAGGTCGACGAGGCCAAGAAGGCCGCGCAGGAGAAGGTCGCCGCCGCGAAGGAAGAGGGAAAGAAGAAGGTCGAAGCGGCCAAGGAGAACCTCAAGAAGGCCGAAGCTGCGTTCAAGGAGAAGAAGGACGCGGCGGCCAAGGCCGACGCGGCCAAGGCGAAGGCCGACGTCAAGCGCGCCGAAGCGCAGGCCAAGGCGGAGACCATGCGCGCCGAGGCACAGGCCAAGGCGGAGCAGGCCAAGAACGAGGCCGACGCGAAGCTCGCGCAGGCACTGGCCGACGCCGACGACGTCGCCGAGGCTGGCAACGCCGACGCCGATCAGGCCGGCGAAGAGGCCGAAGCCGACAAGGACTGACCGGCACTTCCGACGGCGGTCACTACCGCTGGACGGACAGGCACCGCACCGGCTGAGACGCCGCGGTCTTCGCGACGTCTCGGCTGATGAAGCCGTCGGTGACGAGCAGGTCCAAGATGACGTCGCGGTTCTGCCGAATGAGCGCCGCGTTGGTGCACAGCTTGAGCAGGCTCCATTCCTCGTGCGGCGGCAGCGCCACCGCGAGCTCGGCCAGCTCGGCCAGGTCCAGGTCGAGCAGCGGCTTCTGCATGAGCAGCTGTGAAGCGGCGTCGACACCGACGATGCCGCGCTCGAACCACAGGCCTTCCAGGTTGTAGGCCACGAGCTTCTTCTTGCCCAAGATGCTGCGGACGCGGTCGGCCGTCACCGTCTCGGCCAGCGCGGTGGTAGCGCCAAGCTGCAGCGCGATGCGGCGCGCGAAGTCCAGCTCGCAGCTCCCGTCGCCCGGAACCCCGCTGCGCCGCACGGCTTGGAGCAGCCGGTACGTCCAGGCGAGCGCGCCCTCCGGCCCACTCTTGAGGTAGCCGGGGCAGGCGTTCATGGCGACGTACATGTTCACCAGCTGCGGCGGCAGGTGGCCGAGGTCGGGCTTCTCCCAGCGCACCGCCTCGCGCTGCTTGTGGTGGAACATGGCCTGCAAGCTCTGCCGCTCGGACTCGAAGCTGTTGCGCAGGAAGCTCTCGATGTCGTGCTCCGTCTCGACCGCCTGCGGCATGGTGGCGACCGCGTAGAGCCACACCGAGGACGCCAGCACGACGACCACCAGCACCAGCAGCACGCCCAGGAAGAGCACGAACTTCAGGCGCCGCACGGTTTTTCCCGGAAAGCACGAGGGCCGTTTGTTACGTGAGCGGCATGTCCGACACACCACGGGCAGCGCTGGCGTGGCGACGGCACCTCGGCGGGGCGCTGTGGCTCGTCGGCCTGTCGGCGGAAGAGCCGTTGCTTCGGGCGTTTCACGCGGCCGGACAGTACCAGAGCCTCAGGGTGGACGAAGGTTTTGAGGCGCCGTTCGCGCTCGCGTCGGCACCAGGGGAACGGCCCTTCGAGTACCTGGTGCGCGAAGAGGGCGACGTGGCGCGGGCGCTGGTGGGCTTGCCTGAGCGCGCGCCCGTCTTCGTGGGGCCCCCGCGGGGCCGCGGCTTTCCCGTGACGCGCGCGGTGGGCCGACCGCTCTTGTTGGTCGGCACCGGCACGGGCTTAGGTCCGCTCCGCTCGGTGCTGCGGCTCGTCGTGGCGAACCGAGCCGCCTATGGCGCAGCGACGCTCGTGTGGGGCGTGCGCACCGAAGCCGAGCTGGTGCTGGCCGAGGAGCGCGCGCAGTGGGAAGCGGCGGGCGTGGAGGTAATGCCCACCGTCAGTCGGCCCAGTCCGGCCTGGGCAGGACGGCGCGGGCGCGTGCAAGCGCACCTGCCGGCGGTGACGAGCGAGCATGAAGTCTTCGTGTGTGGTCAGCCGGAGCTGCTGCCCGAGCTGCGCGTCCTGCTCGAAGGCCGAGGGGTGCCGCCCACCCAAGTGCACGGGAACGTCTGACGAGCGCCAGAAGGAAACGGTCGCGGCGCTGTGGCCGACCCGGTAGAAGCCTGGAGGCATGGCTTCGGTAGTGACTTATTCGCGCGTGGACAGCCCGGTCGGCTCGCTGCTGCTGACGTCGGACGGGGTGGCGCTGACCGGCCTGTACCCGGAAACGCACCGGCAGCTGCCAGTCCCCAGCCTGGGCTGGCACCGAGACGACCGCTGGTTCTCCGGGGTGAGTGACCAGCTCCAGGAGTACTTCCGCGGGCGCCTGCCGCGCTTCGAGGTGCCGCTGGCGCTGGAAGGCACCCCGTTTCAGCGTCGAGTCTGGGAGCTGCTGCTGGACGTGCCCTACGGCGGCACGACGACGTACGGCGCGCTGGCGCTGCAGCTGGGCAAGCCCAAGTCGTCTCGGGCGGTTGGGCTCGCGGTGGGGCGAAACCCCGTGTCCTTCGTCGTCCCCTGCCACCGGGTGGTTGGGTCCGGAGGCGAGCTGACGGGCTACGCCGGCGGCGTCGAGCTCAAGGAATGGTTGCTGGCACACGAAGCGCGCAGCCCGACCATGCCCTTCGTCGCGGCGTACGCGTCGGCTCCGGCGCGGAGGCTGTGGGCCCCGGCGTCTTGATGTTTTCTTGAGGCTCCGCAGCGGTTTTTGACGCGGGCTTGAGGCCCCAGGCCGTACGCAGTCCGGTCATGAGTACGCCGGCCCCCCACCCGAGCGCCGGACGAGCCTTGCCGCTCGCCCTCGGAGCGCTCGGCATCGTCTTCGGAGACATCGGGACGAGCCCCCTCTACGCGCTGACCGAGTGCTTCGCGAAGACCGCCGACGGGACGGTGAAGCCGCACGCGCTGCCGGTGACGCCCGCGAACGTGCTGGGGCTGCTCTCGCTCTTCTTCTGGTCGCTGATGATGGTGGTCACGGTCAAGTACCTCGCCTTCATCATGCGCGCGGACAACCGCGGGGAAGGCGGCATCTTCGCGCTGCTGGCGTTGGTGCCCAAGGCGGCGACGTTCCCCTTCAAGGCCGGCGTGACGCTCGCGGCGCTGTTTGGCGCGGCGCTGCTCTACGGCGACGGTGTCATCACGCCGGCGATCTCCGTCTTGTCGGCGATCGAAGGGCTGGGCGTGGCGACGCACGCGCTCGAAGCGTGGGTCGTGCCGCTGACGATGATCGTGCTGGCCGGCCTCTTCGTGGTGCAGAGCCGCGGCACCGAGCGAATCGGCCGAGCGTTCGGCCCGGTCATGTTGGTGTGGTTCCTCGTCCTCGCGGTCCTGGGACTGGTGCAGTTGGTGAGCGAGCCGAGCGTGCTGGCCGCCGTGAGCCCTCTCCACGCGGTGCGGCTGTTCGAGCGCGATCCCTGGCACGCGTTCCAGGTGCTGGGCAGCGTGGTCCTCTGCATCACCGGCGGCGAAGCGCTGTACGCCGACATGGGCCACTTCGGCCGCCAGCCGATTCGGCTGGGCTGGTTCACGCTGGTGCTGCCGGCGCTGCTCCTCAACTACTTCGGCCAGGGCGCGTACCTGCTGACGCACGGGTGGGTGGAGCGGCCGTTCTGGGCGCTGGTGCCGTCCGCGCTGCTGTACCCCATGGTGGCGCTGGCGACGGCGGCAACGGTCATCGCGTCGCAGGCGCTCATCTCCGGGGCCTTCTCGCTGACGCGCTCGGCGGTGCAGCTGGGCTACCTGCCCCGCGTCACGATCGTCCACACGTCCAAGGAGCAGGAAGGGCAGATCTACATTCCCGAAGTGAACACCGTGCTCATGGTGTCCTGCTTGGCGCTGGTCGTCGCGTTCAAGGAATCGAGCGCGCTGGCGGCGGCGTACGGTCTCGCGGTCACGGGCACCATGAGCATCACGTCGGTCCTCTACTTCGTGGTCTTGGTGAAGACCTGGGGCTGGAGCTGGGCCAAGGCGCTGCCGCTGCTGCTGCTCTTCCTGGCGTTCGACCTGCCGTTCTTCCTCGCCAACGCGATCAAGTTCTTCGAAGGCGGCTGGTTCCCGGTCGCGGTCGGCGTGGTGCTGTTCGCCGTCATGACCACGTGGAAGCGTGGGCGTGAGGTGCTGGCGGGCCGCTTCCAGACGACGCTCATGCCCCTGACGGCCCTGCTGGAGGACCTCGCCAGCACGACCCCGCACCGGGTCCGAGGCACGGCGGTGTTCATGTCGGGAAACCCCGACGGCACGCCCCCGGTCCTGCTCCACCACCTCAAGCACAACCAGGTGCTGCACCGTCAAGTCGTGCTCCTGTCGATCCTCCACGAGAACGTGCCCAGCGTGCCGAAGGAAGAAGCGCTGACGGTGCAACCTTCCGAGCAGGGCTTCTTCCGGGTGCTCTGGCGCACCGGCTTCATGCAGACGCCGAACGTGCCGGCGATCCTCGAAGCGGCGCGAGAGCAGGGGCTCGTGTGTGAGCCGTCGACGACCAGCTACTTCCTCGGCCGAGAGACGCTGCTGACCAACGGCGAAGCGACGATGATGACGTGGCGCAAGACGCTGTTCGCCTTCATCTCACGCAACGCGCTGTCGGCGACCAGCTACTACGGGATCCCACCGGGCCGGGTCGTCGAGCTGGGCATGCAGGTCGCGCTCTAAAGCGCGTGCGCGGCGCCCGTCAGTCGTCCTTGAGCCGGTAGCCGACCCCCGGCTCCGTCTTGAGCAGCTTGGGCCGCGTCGTGTCGGCCTCGAGCTTGCGGCGCAGCTGAGCCATGTACACGCGCAGGTAGTGGGTGTGCTCGACATGTCCCGGCCCCCAAACTTCACGCAGCAGGAAGGAGTGCGTGAGCACTTTTCCGGCGTGCTGCGCGAGCAGCGTGAGGAGCCGATATTCGATGGGCGTCAGGTGCAGCTCCTGGCCGTCCAGGGTCACTTCGCGCCGGGCGAGATCGACGGTCAGCCGGCCCAGCTCGAGCACCGGGGAAGGCTGCCCGCCCAGCTGCGCGGCGTGCCGCAGCGCGACCCTCAGCCGCGCGAGCAGCTCGTTCATGCCGAAGGGCTTGGTGAGGAAGTCGTCGGCGCCGGCGTCCAGCGCTTCGACCTTGCGCGCCTCGCGGCCCTGCGCCGACACCACGATGATCGGCATGCGCGCCCACTCACGCAGGCGGCGGGTCAGGCTCACGCCGTCTTCGTCCGGCAAGCCCAGGTCCAGGAGGATCAGCTCGGGGTTGTGGCTGGTGGCGAGCGAGAAGCCTTCCTGGGCGGTCCCGGCCTCGACGACGCGGAAGCCCGCGCTGCCCAAGGACGCGCGGAGGAAGCGGCGCAGCGGCACCTCGTCTTCGACGATCAAGACGGTCGCGCTGCTGGTCATCGCGCGGCACCTTCGGCTTCGGGCTCGACGGGGACGGCCGGCGCGGCTTCGGGCTGAGGCAGCGACACGGTGAAGCGCGCGCCGCCCGCGGGGGAACGGCCGGCGGTGATCGTCCCACCGTGCGCTTCGACGATGCCGCGGCAGATCGCCAGGCCCAGGCCGGCGCCGGACGCCGCGGCTGAGCCGCCGCGGACGAACTTCTCGAACACGCGGGCCTCTGAGCCCGGCGCCAGCCCAGGGCCTTCGTCGTCGAGCGTGACTTCCACCCGGTCGCCCACGGCACGAGCGCTGAGCGTCAGCGCGGTGCCCGCGGGGGTGTACTTGGCGGCATTGTCCAGCAGGTTCACGAAGACTTGCTCCAGGAGGACCGGGTCCACCGACAGCAGCGGGAGCCCGTCGGGCAGCTCGGTGCGGACGGCGCGCCCGCGCAAGGCGGGCTCGAGCTGCTCGAGTGCGACGCCGACCAGCTCTTCGAGCGGAACCCACTCACGCTTGAGCTCCAACGCGCCAGACTCGAGCCGCGACATGTCCAGGAGGTTGGCGACGAGCCGCTCCAGGCGCTCGGCTTCGTCGCAGACCGCGCCGGCCAGCTCGCTGCGCTGGGCGGGATCCAGGCTGTCCCAGCGATCGCGCAGCGTGGTGGCGGCGCCGGTGATCGCCGCGAGCGGGGTGCGCAGATCGTGCGAGACGGCGCTCAGAATGGAGCTGCGGAGCTCTTCGACGTGCGCGCGCCGCGTGGCCGCCCGGGCCGAGTCCGCCAGCGCGCCGATGACCAGGCCCGTGACGAAGAGCGTCAGGAACGTCAGCACGTGGCGCTGGTCGTCGACCGCGAAGGTGAAGTGCGGGGTCACGAAGAAGAAGTCGTAGGCGAGCACGGACAGGGCCGAAGTCACCAGCGCGGCGAGGCGGCCGAAGCGCGTGGCCGCCGCGACGATGGCGAGCAGGTACAACATGACGAAGTCCGGCTGGGCGAACTGGCTGCGCGCGAGCAGGCCCAAGGCGGTCGCCAGCGCCACGAGCCCCGCAGAGAGCCCCGCTGCTCGCCAACCGGACGTCCGAGTGTCGGTGGACACGGCCGTTGAATACCGGGTTCGCCGTCACCCCGCACGCCGTTCCCGGCGCACGACGCGCAGCCGCCGCCAGAGGTGAACGGACGACCAGGCGACGGAGCCGGTGCAGAACGCCCACGGAAAGAGGCAGACGCGCCGCCACAGCTCAGAGACGGCGTCTGGCCAGACCGCCAGGACGAAGACGGGGATCGACGACAGCGCCATGACTTGCACCCGCGCCAGCCACTCGGAGTGGGCGGCCTCGAGGGCGAGCGCCACGTCCAGCGCAGAGTCGGCGGACTCGAAGTCGAGGCGGCTGGGGCTCATCACCTGCGAGTCTGCCCTTCGGCTTCTCAAGGTGGCCTCAAGACAGGCCGAGGAGACATCAACGAAGCATCAAGTCGCGGCCACGACAGGTCGTGGCCGTCCTCATCGCTCGAGCAGGCGCGGACCCTGCGGTGGCCCGAAACGGCGACCCGGCTCAGCAGCGGTGAGGCGGTACCCCAGAACACCTCGCCGCCACGCGCGACCCAAGCGACGAGCTGCGCCCCCTCAGCGTCCAGCCGTCGGCACCGCGGGAACTCCGGCCTCGGCGCCTTCCCAGGCCACCTCGAACACGGCCGCCGCGAGATCCGACTGCCGGTCGTTCAGCGGGTTGATGGGCGTCCACGCGGCCAGGACCAGCCGGCTGCCGTCGCGCGAGAAGCGCACGCGACGCGGCGGGTAGCCCAGCTTGCCGAGCGATTCGATCCACGGCGTCGGCCCATGCAGCCGCACGGTGCGATCCCACCCGGCGCTGGCCAACCACCGCCCGTCGGGGCTGATCGCCGCGCTCACCACGACGCCGCGGTGCCCAGCCTTCACCTCGAGCACCCGCCCCGTGGCCGCGTCGAGCCGCGCCGCGACGTCCCACTTTCGCTCGGGCGGCGACTCACCGCGCTTCTCCTGCTCGTAGACTTCCCTGCTCCGCTGCGCCTTGGCTTCGGACAACGCGACGCCGAGGACCAGCCCCGCCGCGTCGATCGACAGATCGTTCACCGCGCCGTCGAGCTTGAAGCGCCCCTGCTCGACGAAGGCCAGCGAAGGCCCGGTCGCGTCGAGCCCCGAGCCTGCCTTCGGCGTGAGCACGACCTCGCTCGTGGTCTCGTCGAGCGCCACGTCCACCGAGTCCAGGAACGGCTGCCCCAGCACCGCGAGCGTGTCCTTCGGAACACACGCGTCGCACACCAGCAGGTCCACGGCGGGCCAGCGCAGGCCCTTGATCGACAGCCCGTGCCGCTCGGAGCGCTTGGTCACCTGGCTGCCGAGCGCGGTCAGAATCGTCGGCCCGTCAGGCAACGTCTGCGGCGTCAACCCCAGCGTCGACGCGAGCGCGGCGTTGATGACGACGCCGGGCACACGCTGGTCCACGGACACCGCCCCGAGTGCCTTCGCGTCGAAAGCGGCGCGGAAGACGACGAGCCCGTTCTTCTTCTCGAAGCGGGTGCGCAACGCCTTGCCGCCCGGCTGCAGGTCCAGCTTCCAGCGAGCGATGGACCGGTCCCAGCTGCCCGAGAAGACGTGCCCGTCGGCCGCGACGACCAGGCCCCGCACCTCGTCGGCGTGGGCCCGCACCTCGGCGACGTACTCGAGCGTGGGCAGCGCCAGCACCGTGAGCAGCCCCTTGCTCGTCCCCACCACCACCCACGCGCCGTCAGGTGACACGGCGAGCGCGCTGAGCGGCTCCTCCACGAGCCACGCCTTGAGCAGCTTCCCGTCTTGTGCCCCGAACAGCCGCACCACGCCGTCGCGCGAGGCGGTGAGCACGTGCGCGCCGTCGGGCGTGAAGTCGAGCGCCTCCACGTCGAACTCCAGGGGCACGACCTCCACGTCGAACGCCTTCGTCTTCCCCACTTCCTTCGTGAGGTCGTGCAGCGCCAGGAAGTACGAGTGCACGTCGAGCCGGGCGAGGGCCACCTTCGTCCCGTCGGGTGAGGGCTTCGCGTCGTAGACGAAGTCTTCCCGGTTGAGCGCGAGCGGCTTGTGGAGGCCGACCGGCGTGCCCGTGACGAACCCGCCCTTCGCCTTCACGTCGGCCAAGAGCGCCGCGGGGACGACGGGGAGCGTTCGACACCCGCCGAGCAGCGCCACGCCGACCAGCCACGCGAACCGCACGGCGCGCTTCATTCCTTGGCCGGCTCGGCGTCGGGGACGGACGGGAAGTACGGCACGTTCGGGCCGACCTCGTGGCCCGCGGGGATCGGCGTGCCCAGGTTGTCGAGCCGGAACACGTCTTCGGGCAGCCTGAGCGCTCGGCGCAGCGTGTCCATGGTCGACGGCACGAAGGGGTACAGCATGATCATCATCGTCTTGAGCACGTAGAAGGACGTGAAGAGCGCGTCCTGCCGCGCCTCGAGCGGGAACCGGTCGTCGTGCGGCTTGTGCTGGGTGAACAGGCTGTTGACGGTGCGCGCGTAGTTCTCGATCTCGAACAGCAGGCTCGCGTACTCGGCCTTGTCCATGCGCCGCACGTACGTCTGGACGAGCTTGACGGTGTCGGCGACGACCTTGGGCAGCAGCTTGCCGTCGGGCACCTTGCCGCCGAACTTGCTGTGCGCGGCGGAGATCGGCTTCTCGAACGCGGCGTTCATGGGCCCGGCGAGGAAGCGGTTGCGCTCGTCGAGCTTCTTCACGTCGAAGTCGCTGGGCCGCTCGGAGAGGTCGAGCAGCGCGAGGAAGTAGCGGACCTGGTCCGCCGAGTACTTCATCTCGTCGAGCAGCTGATCGCCGGTGAAGAAGTTGCCCGTGCTCTTGCTCATCTTCTGGCCGTTGACGAGCAGGTGGCAGCAGCCGAACACGTCGGTAAGCTGAAACTCTCCGGGCACGGGCAGCCGCTGCGGGTCTGCCTGGGTGCCCAGCCACATCGCGCCCTGCATGAGCACGTAGAAGAAGACGTTGTCCTGCCCCAGGAACTGGACGATCCGCGCTTGGGGGTCACACCAGAACTCGGTGTACCGCGCGGCCGCCTCACCCTTGGCCTCGAGCGCCGTCTGCGAGAAGGAGATGGGGGCGATCAACGAGTCTGGCCACACGTAGAGCGTCTTGCCCTTGAGCTCCGGGTCGAGGTCCGGCAGCGGAATGCCCCAGGCGATGTCGCGGGTGATGCTGCGGTGCGCCCAGCCGTCCCCGAGCTCGGGCGCGAAGCCTGCCGTTCCGAGCCGCTCGAAGGCCTGCGTCAGGTCCGCCTTGTTCTCGAACTGGAGCTGCACCTTCTTGCCGGCGGCGTACTTGCTCTTGTGCTTGGGCAGGCTGGCCTTGAGCTCCTTGTACGCGGGCTCGTGCACGTTGCTGAACTTGAGCGACGGGAGCACCGTCTCGAGCACTTCGGCGATGACCGACGAGCGCCAGGTCTTCTGTTTGCCCTGAATCCACACGCGCAGCGTCTCGGACACCTTCCACATGTCGAGCCACCAGTGGGTGGTGTCCCGCATTTCTGGCGCGACGTCGGTGAGCGCCGACTTGGGGTTCTTGAGCTCCGTCGGCTCGTACTGCTTGCCGCAGCTGTCGCACTCGTCGCTGTACGCCTTGTCGTAGCCGCAGTTCGGGCACGTGCCGCGGACGAGGCGGTCGGGGAGGAACCGCGCTGCCTTGGGGTCGTACCACTGCCGGCTCGTGCGCTTCTCGAGCATGCCGTGTGCGTGCAGCTTGGTGAGGAAGTCCTGGCAGAGCGCGGCGTGTGTGGGGAACGTCTCCGGGCGAGAGGTCCCCGTGTACGTGTCGAGCGAAATGGCGTAGCGGCTGAGCGTCTTCTCCTGCTGGTCGTGGATGACGTCGAGGATCTCTCGGGGAGTTTTTCCGGCGTTGAGCGCGGCCACCTCCGTCGTCGACCCGTGCTCGTCCGTGCCGCAGACGAAGAGGACGTTCTCCCGTCCGATCACCAGCCCCAGCCAGCGCGCGTAGATGTCGGCGGGCAGCTGGGCGCCAGCCAGGTGGCCCAGGTGCAGCGGCCCGTTGGCGTACGGCATGCCCGCGGTCACGACGGCGCGCTTGGGCCGCTTGACGTGCTGGAGAACGGAGGGGACGTCGGTGGGCGGTCCTGCGTGGGTGGCGGCCATGGCGAGGGGGCTTTTGCCGTGGGTTCTGGCCGCTGGGAAGCCTGACGTCACGCCGGGTTCAGGCGAGTCGGAGACGGTCGCCACCACCGCGCCCGCCCAGCCGCGCGCTCGAGGCCGAGCGCTCAGGTCGCCACGTCGTCTCGCTCCAGCCACCGCTTGAGCCAGTGTCGACCGCCCAGCAGCCGGTGAATGAAGAGCGCCGCGTGGACATAGAGCGGCAGCAACCACGCCGCCGGCACCGTCGT
Source organism: Myxococcaceae bacterium (assembly GCA_022842905.1). Lineage (GTDB taxonomy): Bacteria > Myxococcota > Myxococcia > Myxococcales > Myxococcaceae > JALHOS01. The sequence goes on from JALHOS010000006.1 coordinate 13,634, forward strand.
CCCCAGGCACGCCTCGCTCGGGCACACGGGGTACGCGAACGCGCCCTTGCTCGTCGCCGTCCACTCGAAGCCCACGCCCAGCGCCGCCACCAGCAGCACGAAGACGAACAGCCACGTGCGCCGCGCGGCCCACAGGTCCGGGAGCGCCCACACCCACAACAAGGCCATGCCCAGCCACGGCGTCCACCCGTGCGCGTTCTCCGGCGCGCCGAGCAGGCCGGTGAGCGTGTAGGCCGCCACCCAGCTGCCCATGCCCAACGCGAAGTCCGTCAGCGAGATGGGCTTGCCGCCGAAGAGGCCCTGCTGCCGGCCGCGGTGGCCCACCACCAACGTGTAGAGCAAGAAGAAGCCCACGGTGGCCGCCAGGTACGCGGGCGAGACGGGGAGCTTCTCGCCCACCCATTCCTTGTTCGGGTACGCGACGACGCCGAGCCACTCGTGGATCTTGTCGATGTACGTGCCCACCCCGCCCATGAAGAGCCAGGCGGCGAAGGCCAGCGGCTTGCGCGAATGGGGGCGGCGATCGAGCTCGAGCTCGGCGGGCAGGACGACGGCGACGGCGACGGCTGCGGGCGACTTCATGGGACTGCTCCAACGTTGTTCGGCCGCCTTCATTCTCGCTCGGGAGAACGCGCGCTGTCGCGAGGGGGGCCTCGTCGACCCGGGTGGCGACGTGGGCCTGCGCGCACACGAACTGGGGAACGCGCACGCCGCCGTGCACCGCCCTCCTTGCGGCAGACCCTCGGTCGGCGCTCTGATTCGGCCAGGCCGCTCGGCAGGCGGTGTGGTCACCCCTGCGGAGGCTTGCGCTCGATCTCCCGCACCCCGCGCGGCGTCACGTTCAGCAGGAACAGCGGCCGCTGCGCTTCGCGCTGCTCGTCGAAGCTGATGGTGCCGGTCGCTCCTTCGTACGCCTTGGTGCCCGCCAGCGCTTCGCGGACCTGGGCCCGCGTCTTCGGCTGCCGGTCCATGACGGCGCGAACCAGCCCGCCGGTGTCGTACGCGACCGCGTCGACGAGGGTCAGCTGCGCGTCGCGGTGCAGCTCGCGGAACGCCTGCACGTACGCCTTGGTCTGCGGCCGGTCGCTGTTCTCGTAGAAGCCGTCCACGAAGATGCTGCACAACACGTACTTGCCGCCACGCTCGATGAGCTGCGGGTCGCCCGACGCGCCCTTGGGCGAAGACCAGGTCGACGGGCCCAGCAGCGTCACCGTCTTGAGCTTCTGCTTGCCCGTCGTCTTCTGAATTCGCTCGATGTCCTTGCGGTCGCAGGCGTTGGTGACGACTTCCTCGACCGCCAGCGCCGGGGCGACGAGCGCGACCTTGGTCCACAGATCGGGAATGAAGAGCGCTTCGAAGTCGATGATGGGGTCCACCGCGTCGCGGGCCTTCTCGAGCGCGTGCCGTCGCTTGCGGTCGTCGGCGTTGTCGAGGCCTTCTCGGAAGTCCTTGAGCTTCTCGTAGTAGTCGTAGCGGTCTTCCAAGAAGTACCGGCCGACGAGCTTCTTGGCTTCGGTGGTGAACGTCGTCTGGTCGTGCTCGTACGTCTCCGCGCCGCGGATCTGCCCGCCGCGCTTCTCGACGGCGTCCCAGAAGGCGTTGCTCATCTCCGCCCCGAAGTTGATGTTCGGGTAGAGCACGGCGAACGATTTGTAGCCGAGCGTCCCCATCGTGTAGTCGACGAGCGCCGCGGCCTGCTGCTCACTGGTCACCATCGTCCGGAAGATGTGCGGGCCCACCTTCGTCACGTCTTCGGCCTTGGACAGGGTGATGAGCGGCACTTGCAGCTCTTCGGCGACCAGCGCGGCGCGCTTGGTCTCGTCCGGCGACAGCGGGCCAATCACCGCCATGACGCCCTCTTCGAGCGCCAAGGTCTCGACGTGCTTGGCTGCCAGGCTCGGGTCGCCCTGCGAGTCCTTCACCACCAGCTCGAGGTCGCTGCCCTTGAGCGCCAGGGTGAGCGAGCGCTGCACCGCTTCACCGACCGGCTTGAGCTTGCCCGTCAGCGGCAACACCGCGCCGACGGCCTTGGGCTTGACCTGGGCGCGACGGGCAACGCGCTGCTGCAGCGCCTTCCCTTCGGCCGCGTACGGTGAGTCGGGCGCGGTCGCGAGCAGCTTCTTGAGCGTCTCGTCCAGGCGCGGCCAGTCGCGCAGGTGGAAGTAGACGCGCGCCATCTTGAAGGTGAGCAGCGGCCAGGCCGGATTCGACGTGGGCAGGTCGTGCCAGGCCTCAGCCAGGGCAATGAAGGGGGTCTTCGTCTCGACGACGTCTTCGAGCCGACCGAGGGCCTGGGTGAGCTCGGGCCCCTGCGCGCCGTCGACCGCCTTGAGCCCCAGCTTCAGCGCCTCGCCGTACTGCTGGTTGGCGGCGGCGGCCTGGGCCAAAGCGTCTTCGGCGAGGCGACGGTCGTCCCCGGACAGCGAGTCCACCAACGGCTGCAGCGTCTGGTACGCGTCGCGGTGTTGCTTGAGCTCCAGCGCCGCCAGGCCGGACTTGAGCCGCGCGTCCTTTGCCTTGTCGTGGAGTGGGTTCTCGAAGACGAGCTGGTTGAATCGCTGCCGGGCCGCCTGGAAGTCGCCGTCGTCGAAGGCGAGCACCCCCGCCCGGTACAGCGCGTCTTGGCCCGCCACGGTGTTGGGGAAGCGCTTGTGCACGTCGACGAGCGCCGCGACGCCGTCGGCACGCGTGCCCGAGTCGAGCTGGTTGATGGCCTTGGCCAGCGCCTCGTCAGCGGCGGGGCTCTTCTCGACGGCGCGCGCCGGACTCGACGCGGGGTCCTGCCCTCGGACGGACTTGGGGCACGCCAGGAGGACCAGGCACACACTCGCGACGACGGAACGCATGGCCACGCACTTACCGCGCGGCACGGGGCGTCACCAGGGCTTCGCTGGCCATTCGTGGTGCGGCCAGCGGGCCACACGAACGCAGGTGATTATCGGAGCGCTTCGTCCAGCGAGCGGGCGACGAGGAGCTGCGTGGCGTAGCGCTCGAGCGCTTCCGGCGAGGCCTTTGACAGGCGCTCTTGCACGGCTTTGGGGAGAACTCCGAACTTCGTGCTCAGCAGCGAAACGAGCAGCTGAACGCGGCCTTCGCGGAGGCCCTCTTGCCTGCCCTCGTGACGACCCTCCTGCCTGCCCTCTTGCCGGCCCTTCTGCTTGCCCTGCCGCCGCCCCTTCCGCAGCAACTGTTCAGCTGGTGTCATGAAGACCTCCTCGGCGGACGACGCCGCCTGCGCGAAAACTACCCTCAGTCGATCCGCGCGACCAGCGCTGGCCCAGAGCAGGTAGGTCGCCACCGCGGTCAGCGCTTCCCGCCGCTGGCTGCTCGTCGCCAGGGCCCCCAGCACGTCGAGCCAGCGGCGCAGCACGCGCTCGGGGTGCGCCGAGCCTCGACACCACGCCAGCAAGACCAACGCCATCGTCGCCCAGGGTGTCAGCCCGCGGGTTCGCAGCCCCGCCGCGCGCAGCTTCGTCAGGTCATCGAGCACGAACGTGAAGCTGGGCACGTACGTCTGCAGCGTCGACGCGAGCACTTCGTCCAGTTCGAACAACTCCACCAGGCTCCGCGCGGCCGTCCACCGAGCCTGGCCGTGATACAGCACCACGGGGACGATGACTGGGAGCGGCTGGTCGGGCTCGTCCGCGACGAAGCGCTCCCAGGTGCGCGTCATGTACGTCAGCAGCCTCAACGGCATGCGCGGGTCGACCCGGCTCTGGTGCTCGAAGACGACGAGCAGCCGTGCGTCACGGTGCCCGACGCGCACGCGGTAGATGAGATCCGCTTGCCGGCGATCGAGCCCGGCGTCGACGGACTCGGGGCTGACCAACTCGAGCGTGCTCCAGTCGATCCGCTTGACGAGCGCCCGCGGAAGGACCGACGCCAACAGGCTCGCGGCCTCGCCGGGCTGGGAAAACGTCGTCTTGAACAGCCGGTCATGCGGCGAGTCCACCGGGGCGCTTTCTCAGCAAGCGCCGCGCCCGCCGCGCCCTGCGCCCTGAGCTCAGGAAAGCACTGGAGCCTCTCTGCGCCGAAGAGCGCGGTGGAGTCTGCGTGCACCAACAGCAGCAGCCCCTACGCGCTTCGGCAATGGCCTCAGCGCAGCGGCCCGACCCACCGGACGGCGAGCTGGAAGCTGGTGCTCGGCGCGTAGCCGACAACCATCACGTGCGCCGTCGCTTGGCCTTCGGGCACCGTGACGCTGCAGCTCTCCTGGGCCCCCGTCTGGAACGGTCGACAGTCGAAGGCGGTCAGCGTCGGCGCTTGCCCAAAGCGCACGTACAGATCGGCGTCGCCCGTGCCCGTCATGGCCACCGAGAACGCGCTGCCCGGCGTGACGGCGATCGGCGCGAGCGCCAGCTGCTGGTCCTTGACCGCCGTGCCGCTGAAGCTCCCCGTCTGCTCGACGCCCGGGCTCGCCGCGACCGGGGCGGGCTGCTTGACGTACTCGACGCGCAGCGTGAGCTGGGCGTCAGTGGCCGCCACCACCGCGACGTAGACCTGCGAGGCGACGTCGGTGACGGTGACGGCGCACTCTTCGTCGGCCGTCGAGGTGAACGGCCGGCAGTCGTAGGACCCAGCCGTCGGCGCGGTGCCCAACCTCACGAACAGGTCCGCATCACCCGTCCCGGCGAGCGTCGCGTGGAAGACCGTCCCGGGCTTCGCGGCGAAGGGCCCAAAGCTGCGCACCCCGTTGGCCGAGAGGGTCGCGGTGACCGTCTCCACCGTCGTCGGCCCAGCGATCCCCGCGTCGGCAGCGGGTGCAGCACCCTGCGGGGCGCCGTAGATGGCCTGCGCGCCCTGCTTGTCGAGCGCCGTCAGCGGCAGGTTCCACGTGTTGGTGCCGCGGCAGTGCGGGTAGTGCATGACCGACGCGGAGTCGTACGCCGTGAGCGCCCGGTACTGGCGGTCTTCGAAGCACGCGCGCGCCTCGGGACGGGTGTGCTCATGCCGAAACCCAAGCACGTGGCCCAGCTCGTGGCGCAGGATCCCCACGAACGCTCCGGCGGTCTCCGAGAACATCGAGTTGTCGATCAGCAGGTTGCGCGCCCAGCGCGAGTCCGCCGGGAAGAAGCTGCGCGCCATGTAGGCCCCGCGCACGTTGACGGGGTTCACGTCGAAGACGACCTCGCGGTTGCCGGCGGTGCAGCGCGCGTCATGCTCGGGAAGGTAGACGAAGCGGACGTCGGCCGCGGCCATCCACGACTGCGTCGCCAGCCGCAACGCGTTCACGACGGTGGCCTTGCGCGCGCCGAAGCCGTCGGACACGCAGTACGTGAGGTTGCGCTTACGCGTCGCGTCCCACTTGTCGTCCGCCGAGCCGATGCGGTTGATGACGAGCTGCCCGTGGCGCACGTTCAGCTCGTAGAACTCGCGCAGCTGCTTGAGCCCTTTGAACGCGGTGTCCCCGTCGGCGATGTAGATGTCCCGGTCCGGCTCCTTGAAGGCGTGCTCGGCGACGAACTGCTCGAAGGACAACCCCACCTCGCTGCTCGCGGTCTGGTCCGAGCCGATCGACAGCTGCTGGCCCGAGCAGGCCACGACGAAGGGAACGCACGAAGCGCACAGCCGGCGAAACATGGAGGGCAGCCTCTTGGGGCCAGGGTTGACGAAACGGAACAACGGGTGCGCCTCCGGTGAGCAGGACCCGTGCCGACGCGCTAACCACCTGAATGAAGACTGGAAAGCTCGATTGAGCGGCCCGTCGAGCCTCCATGTGGTTGTAGGTGTCGCTTACAGCGCAAGACGACGCACGCGTCGGATCAAGGTCTTCCCGCATCGGGGCCGCTTGTTCACCCCAGTGCACAATCACCCACGTTGAGCGACCTGAGCGCAGACAGTCCGGCTTCAAGCCCGGTTGTCGGACAACGGGCGCCCAGGCTCGGCTTTTCGGCTGCCGCGCGGAGGAACGGAGCGGCTACAAGGCCGCCCGCATGATTGAGCGCGTCGTCGCCGGCAGTGTCCCCAAGAAGCACCACGTGCAGCTCAAGGACCCGTCCGGGCACCTCCACTTCGAGCAGTGCATCACCCAGGACGGCTTCGAAGCGCCGTACACCATCACGTACCACCGGCATGCGCCGCACCGGCAGCTGCGCGCGCCGACGTCTCACGGCTTTGGGGGGCGCGTGGCGGCGACGACGGACGGGCTGGCCAAGCGGCACTTCCTCTCACAGCGGCTCGAGGCGTCGACGAAGAGCCCCATCGACGCGCGCGTGCCGCTGCTCTTCAACGCCGACGTGACGCTCGGCGTGCTCAAGCCCGGCGCGGCGGACCCGGTCTACTTCACGAACGGCGACGGGGACGATCTCTTCTACATCCACGAAGGTGGCGGCACGCTGCGCACGCTCTTGGGCGACCTGTCCTTCGGCCCGGGCGACTACGTGTTCGTGCCCCGCGGAATCCTCCACCGCTTCATTCCCACGGCGGGGGTGCCGCAGTGGTGGCTCGTCATCGAGTGCCGCGGAGGGCTGCACCTGCCCAAGCAGTGGCGCAACGGCGTGGGCCAGCTGCGCATGGACGCGCCGTACTGCCACCGCGACTTCGTCAAGCCGACCTTCATGGGGCCGCTCGACGAAGGCCTGCGCGAGTGTGTCGTCAAGCGCCAGGACGTCTTCCACGGCTTCACCGTCAAGGAAGCGCCGCTCGACGTGGTCGGCTGGGACGGCACCGTGTACCCGTGGAAGTTCAACATCCTCGACTTCCAGCCGCGCGTGGGGCTCACCCACCTGCCGCCCACGTGGCACGGCACGTTCGCGGCGCGCGGGGCGCTCGTGTGCAGCTTCGTGCCCCGCCCGGTGGACTTTCACCCCGAGGCGATCCCCTGCCCGTACCCGCACAGCTCCGTCGACGTCGACGAGTTCATTTTCTACTGCAAGGGCAACTTCACCTCGCGCCGCGGCGTGAGCCCCGGCTCGATGAGCTACCACCCGGCCGGCGTTCCGCACGGGCCGCACCCGGGCGCTTATGAGGCCAGCATCGGCAGCAAGGACACCAGCGAGCTGGCGGTCATGCTCGACTGTGCGCTGCCCCTGCAGGTGACCGCGCAGGCGCAGGCGCTCGAAGACGCGAACTACCACGCGAGCTTCGTTCCCTGAGGAAAACGGGTCGCGATCGAGCGCGACACGGAGTCCCTCGCCCTCCCGGCCACGTCCCCGGTGGCCAGCCGCCGCCCAGGTGCATGACCGCGCGGCAACGGTCGTCGTCCGCAGCGCTGGTGTCTGCGGCGAGCGAGCCGCGCCAACTTCAGCGTGACTCGTCGGCCAAGCCGACCAACGTCGCCAGGCGCCCTTCGGCCGCGGCGAGCTCGACCTTGCGGATCTGCACCTGCGCCCGGGCCTGCGCGGCGGCGCTCGCCGCGAGGAAGCGCTTGTTGTCCATGTCGGACACCTCGAGGGACGTCGCGAAGCCCGCCTGAAACGCCGCGCCGAGCTGCTTCTGCGCGCGCTCGGCGAGCTGGGCCTGGGCCTGCGCCTGCTCGAAGGCCACCTCCGCCGTCGCCAGGCTGGCCTTCACCGAGATCCAGTTCGCGCGGGCGCGCACGCGGGCCGCCTCGAGCTGCGCGCGCTGCTGGGCCGTCTTCGCGTCGTTCTCGCGCATGTTCACGTAGCGCACGCCGCGATCGAACAGCACCCACTGCGCCGCGAGTACGCCGTCGAAGGTGAAGTTCGTGTTCACGAACCCCTTGTTCGAGTTGTAGTTGCCCTTGGCCTGGGCGACGAGCGTGGGGAGGAACGCGAGCCGGTCCACCAGGTTGAAGCGCTCCGCCGACTGCACGCCCAGCTTCCCGGCGCGCAGCGCGTACTGCGTCTCCCACGGGGCCTGGCTCTCGTCGCCGGCGACGACCTCGAGCTGCGTCACGTCCGACACCGGACGCACCGGCTCACCCGCCAGCGCCTCGAGCATGGCGAGCAGGGCGACGCGGTTGCCGGACAGCGAGACCAGCGTTGCTCGGGCCTGTGCCGTCTCACTCTGCGCGCGAATGACGGCGATGTCGGTCTCCTTGCCCGCGGCGACCTGGGCCTTCGCGTCCTTCTCGCGGCGGAGCGCGACCTGCTCGGCTTCCTTCGCTGCCACCTCGAGCTGCTCCAGGCCCTCGAGGCCCAGGTACACCCGCGCCGCGGCCAGCAGGATCTGCTCGCGCGCCTCGAGGGTGCCCAGAGCCGCCGCGTCCTTCGCTTCCTTGGCGACGGGCAGCAGGAAGAAGCTGGGAGAGAACAGCACCTGCTGCACGGTGACGTTCCCGAACAGCGACGCCGCCGCTTGAATCGTCATGCTCCGCGGCGCGCTGTTGAGCCCGCTGACGATTTGCTCCTGCGCTTCCCGAGGCAGCAACGACGCCCGCGTCAACGTGCTGAGCAGGTCGATCTGTCCGCCGTTGTCGAAGACGGCCGGCGCGCTCGTGTAGACGAACGATGCGCCGACGGTGATCTCCGGCAGGAACGCGGTCGTCGACAGCCCGGCCTTGGCCACGACCTGCTGCGCCTGGGCGTGCGCGACCTTGAGGTCCAGGTTGTTCTTCGCCGCCAGGCCCAGCGCTTCCTTGAGCGTCACGGCGCGCCGCGTGGCCGCGAACGCCGCTTCGGACTCGAGCGCCGCCGCCACCTTCGACGAGTCCTGCGCCCACGCCAGCTGGCTGGCCAGCGCGCCCACCAAGAGCGACCAACGCGCGGACTTCATGTTCCCTCCGTCGGCTGGACCGGGCTGGGCACGGCCGCGGAGAGCGCCGCGGCGGCAGGGCTGGGCGCGGGTGGCGGTGAGGCGGAAGGTGTTCCCGCTTCACTCGCCGTCAGCGTGGACTGGCCGATCCTGAAGCGCTTGGGCGTGAGCTTCTCGAGCACGGCGAACACGAGCGGCACGACGAGCAACGTGAGGAACGTCGACGTGATGACGCCGCCGATCACCGCCACCGCCATGGGCGCGCGGAACTCGAAGCCCTGGCCACGCCCCACCGCGGTCGGCACCATGCCGATCGCCATGGCGGCGCTGGTCATGAGGATCGGCCGCAGCCGCCGCGGGCCGGCCTTGACGAGCGCCGTGTTGAGGTCGTCCCCCGCGCGGAGGTTCTGGAGCGCCTGGTCCACCAGGAGGATCGCGTTCTTCGTCACCAGCCCCATCAGCAGAATGAAACCAATGGAGCCACCGAGCGTGAGCGAGAAGCCTCCCACGACGAGCGCCAGCAGTCCGCCGACGAGCCCGAGCACCATCGACACCATGATGGTGAACGGGTGCTTGAAGGATTCGAACTGGGAGGCGAGCACCATGTACGTGAAGACCAGCGCGAGGAGCCCCGCGAAGGAGAACGCTTCCTGCTGCTCGTCCAGCGATTTGATCTGCCCGTCGTAGAAGACGCCGAAGCCCGGCGGCAGCCCTTCTTCCTTCGACGCGAGGCGCCGCTTGAGCTCCTTGGAGATGGAGCCCAAGTCCGTGCCCGCTTCCATGTTGGCGAGCACCTGCACCCGGCGCTGCCGGTTGAAGTGTTCGATCGTCGACGGAGCGTTCGTCGACCCGACCTTCGCCACGTCACGCAGATCGCGCACGCCGGCCGGCGTGAAGATGCCCATGGTCTTGAGCTGCTCGGGGCTGGCGCGGTCTTGCTCCCGCAGCCGCACGACGATGTCGGTCTCCGCGCTGCCCTCGCGGAGCTTGCCCGCCGTCTGCCCGTTCATGGCCAGGCGCAGCTGCATGCCCAACATGGCGCTGGTGAGCCCCGTGTCGCCGGCGCGCGTGCGATCGATCGCCACCGACAGCTGCGGCGTCGGCGGGTTGCTGACGACGCGCACGTCGGTCAGGCCCTTCATGCCCTTCATGAGCGTGGCGATCCGCCCGGCTTCCCGCTCGAGCCCTTCGATCTCCGGCCCCGTCACGTAGAGCATGATCGGAAAGAAGTCGCCCAGGCCTTCGATCACCGGCGGGTCGAGCACGGCGACCAGCGCGGTCTGCGGCAACGCTTCGAGCACCTTCGCCTTCGCCTGCTGCTGCAGCGCCGGCAGCGCGATCCGCCGCTCCGTTCGGGGCTTCACCAGCACGCGCAGGCGCGCCTTGTTCACCGTTCCGTTGAAGCCGTCTTCACCGGCCAGCGTGTAGATGTGCTGGACGTCGTCGAAGCTCGACACCTGGGCCTCGGCCACCTTCGCCAGCGTCAGCGTCTCGGACAGGCTCGTCCCGGTGGGCAAGGTCAGCTCGAGCATGAACTGTGAGCGGTCTTCGGGCGTCATGAACTCGTTGCCCAAGTTGCGCGACATGAACAGCGACCCGCCGATGACCGCCAGCGTGATGAAGCCCGTCGCCCAGCGGTGCACCAGCGTCCACTGGAGGATCCGCGCGTACAGGTGCTCGAGCCCTTCGAAGCCTCGGCGCAGGAAGCCCGCCACCGCGTTCTCCTTGTGCGCTTCGCCTGGCTTGCGCTGCTTGGCCAGCCGCGCCGACAACATGGGGTCGAGCGTGAAGCTGACGAACAGCGAGATGAGCACCGCCGCCGACATGGTGATGCCGAACTGCTTGAAGAACTGTCCGATGATGCCGGGCATGAACGCCACGGGCACGAACACCGCCACCAGCGACAGCGTCGTCGCGAGCACCGCCAGGTACACGTCCTGCGTGCCGCGGCTGGCCGCGTGGTACGGGCTCTCACCCTGCTCGAGCCGGTGGGTAATGGCCTCACGCACCACCACCGCGTCGTCGATCAACAAGCCGATCGCCAACGACAGCGCGAGCAGCGTCATCTGGTTGAGCGTGTAGTCGAGCACGTACATGACGAAGAACGTGCCGATGACCGACGTCGGCAGCGCCAGCCCGGAGATGAAGGTGCCGCGCGGGTCCAGCAGGAACAGCAAGATGATGATGATCGCCATGAGCCCGCCGAAGAGCAGGGCGATCCACACTTCGTGCGCGTTCGCTTCGATGAAGATCGCGTTGTCGATGAGCACCGACGCCTGGAACGAATGACCCAACGTCGGGCCGACCTCGTTCATTTGCGCCTGCGCGGCCTTCGACACTTCGACGGTATTGCTGCCGGGCCGCTTGATGATCTCGACGATGATCGAGTCCGCCCCATTGAGCCGCGCCACCTGCCGCCGCTCGGCCAGCGCGTCGGTCACGGCGGCGACCTCCTCCAGCCGCACCTGCGCGCCCGTCTGCCCTCGCAAGATCGGCAGGCTGCGAATGTCGTCCACCGACCGGAACTGCCCCAGCGCGCGCACGCCGAGCTCCGTGGGCCCCAGTTCCATGCGCCCGGCCGGCACGTCGATGTTCTCCATGCCGATTCGCTCGGCCACCTGCGCCGGCGCAATGCCCGCGGCCTTGGCTTTGTCCAGGTCCACGTCGACACGCACCTCACGCACGTCGCCGCCGCGCACGCGCACCTGCGCGACGCCGTCGATCTGTGAGAGGGCGGGCTCGAGCCGATCGGTGATGAGCCGCTTGAGCTCGCTCGTCGGCAGGTCGGCGGACACGGCGAAGGTGAGGATCGGCGCGGCGCCCAGGTCGACCTTCTCCACCCGCGGCACCTGCGCTTCCTTCGGCAGCAGCTGCTGCACGCGGCCGACCTTGTCGCGGACCTCCTGCACCGCCTTCTCCAGTTCCATGGTCAGCTTGAACTGCACGAACACCAGCCCCACGTTCTCGCGCGAGAACGACTGCACCGTCTCGACGCCGCTGATGCCGGAGATGGCGTCTTCGAGCGGCTTGACGATCTGCTGTTCGATCTCCAGTGGACCTGCGCCGGGGTAGACCGTCGTCACCGAGACGAAGGGGAAAGCCACGTCGGGGAACAGGTCCGTCCCCAGGCGCCCTAGGCCGATGACGCCGAGCACCATGAGCAGCACGGACAGCATGGTCGTGAAGACCGGGCGCCGAATGAAGACGTCGGACAAGGACATGGAAGGCTCCGAAGTGAAGACCGTGCGTGAGGGCTACCGCTGGGTGACCTGCGTCCCGTCGCTCAGCGCGGCGGGCGGGTAGTCGACGACGTCCTTGAGGGGCTCGGGCGCGCTCACCGTCACCTCACGCTGCGTGCGGTCGACCACCGTTACCGCCACGCGCCGCGACCGGCCCTGCTCGTCGACCAAGATCACGTGCTCACCGCCGCTGCTGCCGAGCGCCGTCGCCGGCAGGACGAACAACGCCTGCGAGCGCCCAGCCGGGAACGTCACCCGCGCCAGCGTGTTCGCCACGAAGCGGCCGTCCTTGTTCGGCACCATGATCTCCACCGGGATCCGCCGGCTCTGGGGATCGGCGCTGTTGATGACGGCCTTCACCACCGCGTCGTCCGTCGTCGCCTCACCCGCGACCGATTCCACCCGGACCTTCAGGCCCGGCTTGACCACCGCGCGCATACCCTCGGTGATGGTCGTCTTGAGGATCAACGGATCGAGCTGCTGCAGCACGTAGACCGGCGTACCCGGCCCGACCATGCCGCCCGTCTGATCCGGCGCGTCCACGAGCGTTCCACCGAAGGGCGCGAACAGCGTGTGCCGCTTCTTCCCCGCCCGCGCCTGCGCCAACCCCGCCCGCGCCTGCAGCACTTGAGCCTTCGCCGCGCGCGCCTGGGTGTCGGTCTGCCGGAACTGCACGTCGGACACGCCGCCCTCGGCCTTGAGCTTCTCGTTGCGCGACGCCACGTCGGAAGCCAGCGCCGCGCCCGCTTCGGCCGCTTCGACGGCGGCTTCGGCCTGCGCCACCTGCGCGTCGACGATCTCACTGTCGAGCGCCCCGAGCAGCTGACCCGCCTTCACCACGTCGCCGCGGCTCACCTTCGACTGCGACAACCGCCCACCGAGTTCGAAGCCCAGCGGCAACAGCCGAGACGGCATGAGCGAGCCCGTGACCACGTCCTTGCCGGTGCCCTTCCCCTCGCTCGCTCGCACCACGCGCAGCTTCCCGCCTTCGGCCTGCGCCAGCGCCGCGGCCAACAGCGCCGCCACCGCCAGCACCCGCCCCGCTCCACTGATTCGCCTCACGTCGCTCTCCTCTTCGTCCGTGTACGCCCTGTCACCTTCTTCGAAGTCCCGAGTCGCACGGCCCGCGGGATCGGCGCGATTCCCCGGCTCAGCAGCTCCTTGAGCGAGCGCACCCAGAAGTCGAGGTCCGGCTTTTCCTTCAGGTCAATCATCGACCGCGCCAACAGCAACCACGTGCCGACGACCATGGAGCCGACGACCTGCGTGGGGAGCCCTTGCCGGCACAGCCCGAAGGCGACGCGCTGCTCGAGCTCTTCGCCGATGCGGCCGGCCTCGGCGTCGAGGAAGTCCCACAGCACACCTTCGAACTCGGTGCCCCGCGAACCGCGCATGAGCACGTCGATGACGTGGCGGTTCTCCCACATGGTCTCGAGCGTCTGGCGGTCGGCGCGCTCGTCGATCGCCTCGAACGCCGCCACCGCTTCGGCCGGCGCCCGACCACGCTCGAGCTGCGCGCGGAACGTCTCTTCCAGCGCGGCGTACGCCTCCCGCCGCTCGCTCAGGAGCACCTGCATGCGGTGCATGGCCAGCGCCGCTGCTTCACCGAACGCGGCCTCCTTGGACTCGAAGTGCAGGTAGAAGGCGCCCTTCGACAGCCCCGCCGCTTGGGTGATGTCTTCGATCCGCGCGCGCTGCAGCCCGTGCTGGCTGAACGCCCGCACCGCCGCGGCCAAGAGCGCTTCCTTCGCGTGTGGATCTTTCGGCCGTGCCATGTGGAGTGGACCCGAAGCTGCCGCCCGTAACTAACCCGCGGGTCAAGAACCGCAACGGATCATTGAACCGCCGGTCAGAAACGGTGCTGGAGCCAATTAATTGCCGTCGCGCCCCGCACAACTACTCTTGCCTACATGCAGACGCTCTCGAGCAGGTGGTGGTTGGCCGGCGCGTTGGTGATGGCGGCCGCGTGCGGGCCCGAAGCGGTGGACGAGCAGCAGGCCTGCCTCACCCTCACCGAGCCTGAAGGGTCCAGCCTGGCGACGTCACTGCCGGCGCGGGTGTCGCTCCTGTTCGGGGTGGACACCTGCGGCGGCAAGCCAGTGGCCGGCTTGCCGGCATCGGCCTTCGTCCTGACGGAGGACGGGCGGCGCGTCAGTGACTTCGAAAGCCAGCAGGTGGTGCGCGCGCAGGGCCAGCAGTCGGCCATGTTCAGCGTGGTGCTGCTGGACATGTCGGGGAGCCTCCTCAAGTCCGGACAGTTTCCGGAGCTCAAGAGCGCGGCGGGGCGCTACCTGACGGCGGTGCTGGGCGCCGGCGCTGGGCAGCAGGTGGCCGTGTACACGTTCGACGGGCGCGCCGAGCCGCAGCGGGTGGTGCCCTTCACGTCGGACCTAAACCAGGCGCTGCGCGGCCTCGACACGCTGGACGTGCGCGAGTGCAGCGCGGCGGCGGACTGTGCCGGCTTCGCGGACCGGCGCAGCTGCGCGGGGTGGCGCTGCATCGACGACTCGACGAACTTGTACGGGGCCTTCGTCAGCGCGCTCCAGCAGCTCGACGCGAAGGTCGCGCAGGCGGACGTGCGGTGGAAAGACGCGGCGCTCGTGGTGTTCACCGACGGAACGGATCAGGCCGGGCGCGCTTCGGTGCACGACGCGTTCGCGGCGCTGTCCAAGTCGACCGCGCATCTCTTCAGCGTGGGGCTGGGCGCCGAGGTCGACGAAGCAGTCCTCCGCGCGTTGGGTCGCTCGGGCTACTTCCCCGCGAGCCGCGCCGAAGAGCTCGGCCAGGCGTTCACCGCCGTCGCGGACAAGGTGACGAGCCTGGCCAACCGCTTCTACGTGCTCGACTACTGCTCACCCAAGCGCGCGGGCACGCACACGCTCAAGGTGACGGTGACGGCGACCTTGCCGGACGGCCGCGTGGCCACCGGCGGCCTGTCGAAGGACTTCGACGCCACGGGCTTCGGCAGCGGCTGCGCGATCGGGCCCTGACCTTCTCCGTCGGTCCCATTCACGAAGTGAACCCAAGCGGTCCCCTCCTCGCCCCAGGACGCCCATGGTCCGGAACGTCATCTTCCTCGCGCCCTTCCCCATCGAAGACATCATGCGCTTCGTGCGCGCGACGGCGCGGCTCGAGAACGTGCGGCTGCTGGGCATTTGCCACACGCTGTCCGACGAAGGACGCCGGCTCTTCGCCGACGTGGCGCGCGTGGAAGACCCGTTCAGCGTGGACGACGTCAGCCACGCGGTGGCGCTGCTGAGCAAGAAACATGGTCCGGCGCACCGGATCCTCGGCACGCTGGAGAAGATGATGGTGCTCCTGGCGGAAGTCCGAGAGCGCGCTGGCGTGCCGGGCACTGGCGTTCGCACCGCAACGCTGTTCCGCGAGAAGGCGCTCATGAAGGACGTGCTGCGCGCGGCCGGGCTGCCCGTCGCCAAGCACGCGCTGGTGACCAACGAAGGCCAGGCCAAGGCGTTCGCGAACCAGGTCGGGCTCCCGCTCATCGTCAAGCCGCCCGCAGGCGTCGGGGCCAAGGCGACGTTCCGCGTCCGCACCGTGGAGGCGCTGGGCAAGGCGCTGGCCCTCGCGAAGGCGGAGAGCTCGGGGCCGGTGCTGCTCGAAGAGCTGATCCAAGGCAGCGAGCACAGCTTCGAGACCATCACCATCGGCGGGCAGCCCGTCGTGTCGTCCTTCGCCGACTACTACCCAGGGTGTCTGGAGGTCCTCGAGAACCCGTGGATTCAGTGGGCCTGCGTGCTGCCGCGCGAAGTCGACAAGCCTGGCTACGCCCAGGCCAAGGAGCTTGGACACAAGGCCATTCGCGTGCTCGGGCTGGACGACGGCATGACGCACATGGAGTGGTTCCTCCGCAAGGACGGCTCCGTCGCCATCGGGGAGATCGCCCAGCGGCCTCCCGGACCGCAGCTCTGCCAGATGACGGGGCTCGTGAACGACGTCGACATTTACCGGGCGTGGGCGCGTGCGGTCGTCGACGGTGAGCTCGATCGGCCGTGGCACCGACGGTCCGCCGCGGGCACCGCCTTCGTCCGCGGCGTCGGGAAGGGTCGCATCACCGCCGTGCGCGGCGTGCGCGAGGTCCACCAGGCCGTCGGCCCGTACCTGGTGGAGGCCAAGCTCCCCGTCGTCGGCAAGCCCAAGAACGAGAGCTACGAGGGCGACGGGTACGTCGTCGTTCGGCACGAGCGCACCGAGATGGTGCGCCAGCTGATCACCACCATCATCGAGACGATGAAGGTGCACTACGAAGGGTGACGCTTCAGGCCTTGGCGGCGACGAAGCGGTCGGTCTTGGCGGGGGCTTCCTTCTCCGCGCCTGAGCCGAAGACGTCCGTCAGCAGCGCGGCGGGCACCGTGCCCAGGTCCGTCCACTTCGTCGGGGAGCCCGGGACGATGGTCGTCTGCTTGAGCCACGCGCGGCCCTGATCCACCACGACCTCCTTCTTTCCACCCAGCAGCGCGTCGATGCGCACCGACAGCGGGGCCTTCAGCGTCGGCGCCTTCTCGGCTGCCTTGGGCTTGGCGAGCAGCGCTCGGTACGCGAACGCAGCGAGCCGGCGCTGCGGCAGCGTGAGCTTCGCCGGCAGCCGCTTGGGCATCATCGGCTTGTCCGCCAGCTCGTGCGAGAGCGCCTTGCGGGTCGCCATGTTCAGCAGGCCCGTCGGCTCGAGCCCGACCGCAAGCTGGAAGGCCTTGAGGTCCTGCTCCGTCTGCGGCCCGAACTTCCCGTCCGGCGTGTGGAGGAGGAAGCCGAGCTTCGAGAGCTGCTCCTGGAACGCGCGGACGACGGCCCCCTGGTCACCCCGCTTGAGGGTGGCGATGAGCAGCTTGGGCGGCAGGGCGATGGACGGAGAAGCGGCGGCGACGGTCGACATGGGGCACCCTTTTTCTTGAAGCACGGCGGGTTGGTGCCCCTCAAGACGACGTCAGCGAGGGCCACCACTCAGCGCGAGGCTGTCACGGGCCTTGCCCTTTGATCACTGAGCGGGACCGGCGAAGTCCGTGTGGGGCTTGCGGGAGCCGGGAACGCAGCCTGGCGCGCCCCGAAGCCTGGAGAACGCCTTGGGACTCGTCCGGTCCCGTCCAGGCGCCCCTTTTCACCGCGCGAGAGGACTGGCGTGGAGGCTGTCCCCGGTCACGGCCCGGGCCGCGGGAACCGTCTCGCCGATGCTCCTGGCCCGCGCGTTGAGCGAGGCTCGGGCGAGCCCTTCAGCCCCGAAGGAACGCGTCGAGCACGTCGTAGCTGGCCTGCAGCGCAGCGACCGAGCAGCTCTCGTCGCGCTGGTGCGCCTGCGCCGTCTCACCCGGCCCGTAGTTCACCGCGTCCACACCCCACTCGGAGAACCGCGCCACGTCCGTCCAGGCCTGCTTGGCCTCGGCGGCGCGCCCGGTCGCCTGCACCAGCCGCTGGACGAGCGGGTTGCCCAGACAGACCCGCCCAGACGGCGCCGCGTCGCTGAAGTCCACGACACAGCGCTCGCGCACCAGCGCGCGAACGTCGGCCTGCGCCTGCTCCACGCTCTTCCCCGGCGCGAAGCGGTAGTTCACATTGACCTCGAAGTGCTCCGGCACGACGTTGCGCGCCCGACCGCCCTTGGCCAGCGTCGCGCTCATCACCTCGTAGAAGGTCAACCCGTCCTGCGTGACGGCGACGCGCTCGCGGGCAGCCAGCTCGCTCAGCACCCCACCCGCCGCGTGGATCGCGTTCTTGCCCTGCCACGGCCGCGCCGAGTGCGCCGCCTGCCCTTGAAAAGAGAGCGTGGCGTGGAGGGAGCCGACGCAGCCGACCTGCACCGCGCCGTCCGTGGGCTCCATGGCGATGCCGAGCTTCAAGCGCCCCAGTTGCGGCACCCGCTCGAAGAGCGGCCCCAACCCCGACTCGAGGTAGGGACCTTCTTCCTTCTCGTACAGCACCCACAGCACGTTGACCGGCAGGCTCGCGCGCGGGAGTTCCTCGGCGAGCGCCATCATCACCGCGAGCGCGCCCTTCATGTCTGAGCTGCCGAGCCCGAAGAGGCGGTCTCCGTCGAGATGCGGCTCCTTGGATCCCGGGTGCGCCGGCACCGTGTCCAAGTGGCCGATCAACGCCACCGTCGGCCGCGTGTCCTTCAAGTCACCCAACACGAAGCTGTGCGAGACCCGGTGCAGCTCGTGCGCCCCAAAGTGCCGGTGTGCCCAGTGCTGAACCAAATCCGCCAACGGCCCTTCGTGGCCAATCGGCGAAGGCAGTCGCACCAATTCCAGCGCGCGCTCAGCGAGGCTCGGCATGGGCGCTCAGACTTGCACGGCGAAGTCGCGCAGCACCTGGTTGAGCGACGTCTTCTGGTCGGTGGTGGCGCTGCGCTGGCCGATGATGAGCGCGCACGGCACGTGGTACTCGCCTGCGGGGAACTTCTTCACACGGCTGCCAGGAATGACGACGGACCGCGGCGGCACGCGCCCCTTGTGGACGATCTCCGCGCTGCCGCTGACGTCGATGATCGGCGTCGACGACGTCAGCACCGTGTTCGCGCCGATGACGGCCTCTTCGCCCACCTGCACCCCTTCGACGATGACGCAGCGACTGCCGATGAACGCGCCGTCTTCGATGATGACCGGCGACGCAGCGGGCGGCTCGAGCACCCCGCCAAGGCCGACACCTCCGGACAGGTGCACGTTGCGGCCGACCTGCGCGCAGCTGCCGACGGTGGCCCAGGTGTCCACCATGGTGCCGCTGCCCACCCACGCGCCGATGTTGACGTAGCCCGGCATGACGACGGCGCCGCGCTCGACGAAGGCGCCGTAGCGAATGACGCCGGGCGGGACGAGCCGCACCCCAGCCTCTGCCAGCCCCTTCTTGAGCGGGATTTTGTCGTGGAACTCGAAGGGCGGCACCTCCAGCGTCTTCATCTCGCAGGTCGCGAAGTAGAGGAGGATCGCCTCCTTGATCCACGCGTTCACTTCCCACCCGCTGGCGCCCTTCTGCGCCACGCGCACCACGCCGCGGTCCAGCAGACTGAGCGTCTCCTTCACCGCCATCGCGTAGAAGGGCTCCTTGATCTTCTCGCGCTCGGTGAAGGCCGCATGCACCCGCGCTTCCAGATCCGCCAAGTTCATGTGACGGAATTGAGTCGATTTCGCGCGGAAACTCACGCGGCGTTTGCCGGCGTGGTGCGACGCCTCGCGCTGGAGGCTCAGAGTTCGAAGAACAGCGACAGGTTCTGCGCCCGCCGCCCCTGCTGCTCGACGGCCACGCTCTGCGCCCCGCGCTGCCCGGCGTAGTGCAGCGACCGGGAGAAGAAGCCGCCGTCACATGACGCGCTCGCGCTGGCGGCGGCGCCCGGCCCGAACACCATCACCGGCCCCGCGTCGGGCTGACAGGTGCCCAGCACGTCGAAGTCCCGTCCGTCGATCGACCCCGCGCCAGGCCAACTCGCCGAGGCCAGCGGCTCGCAGACGTTGGCGCCGCCGTCGGGCACGAAGCACGTGTAGAGAATGCCAAGCGGCACGAAGGACTCGTGCCCTGCGCGGTGGAAGGAGATTCGCGCCCGCGCCGAGAGGTCCGGCTGGTTGGGGAAGAAGCGCCCACCCCAGAACGTGCGGCCGATCTCCCCTCCGGTGAGCCACAGCACGTCGCCCCGCACCACGGTGACCGGGCCGACGTTGCCCTGCGGCAGGTGGCTCGCGCGCCCGAAGCTGTCCGCCTGCGCGTCGTACACCAGCACGTCGTTGTACGTGCCGAAGCGGGGAAACGTCTGCACGCCGCGCCCGCGTTGAACGCCGAAGTTGGCCCCGCCGTCGGGAAACGCGAGGCAGCCGAAGTCGTAGCCGCCCGGCAGCAGCACGTAGCGATCGCGCCAGGTGAGCTGGCCGCGCGGGTAGAGGCCCAGGGTCGTGGGCGTGTCGCGCAGCCGCGTCCACTGGTTCGTCGCAGGCGTGTACGCCCACGAGTCGGCGACGTTGCAGTTGCGCGGCGAGGAGACCGCGGCTGCGGTCGCGAACGCCGTCCCACCGAAGACGACGAGCCTTCCGCCGACCGCGGCCACCGCGGCGTTCGAGCGCGGCGTCCCAGGGAGGCTGTCCAGCTCCTGCCACGCCGAAGGTGCGGCGAGCTCGAGCTTCCAGAGCCGAGCGCCCAGCCGAGGGAAGCCGCCGTCGCGTGCCCGCTCGGTCAGCGCCGCGAAGGTCGGCGGTCCGTAGTCGCCACCGCCGACCAGATAGAGCGCGCCGCCCAGCACCGCGGCCCCAGCCTCCGTCAGCCCCGTCGGCAGTGGCGGCAGCGCAGCCCAGCGCCAGGTGCCGCCGTCCTTCGAAAGCCGCCAAGCGTCCGTGGTGCTGCCGTCGTCGTTGAAGCCGCCCAGCACGAAGAGCGCGTCGTCGGACGACGCCACGGCCATGCCTTGCCGCGGCGGGCCCGGGAGGTCCGGCAGCCCGAGCCACTGTCCGCCGTCGACGGCGCTGAAGAAGGCGCGGCTGTGGAAGCCGCCGAGGAAGGCCGCGGGGTCCTTGCCTGGGACCGCGTCGCGCTGGTTGTGCCCTCCAGCCACGATGAAGTCGCCGCCGACGTAGCCCGCGGCGTTGCCCTGCATGGCCACGGGGAGATCGGCCGTCAGCTCCCAGTCGAGGTCGAGCCACTGCTCGAGCGACGACTCTGCCTGGGGCAGCGGTGAGGGCGGGAGTGTGCCTGCGTCGGGCCAGCCCGCATCGTCGAGGCCGCCGTCGCGCGCGCCGGAGTCTTCTGCTCCCGCGTCCGTGTCATGCAGTCCCGCGTCGACTTCGCCCGCGTCGGTCACGCCACCGTCGCGTCGGCCCGCATCGACGAGGCCCGCGTCGGTGCAACGCGACGCCTCACACGTCGGCTTGGCGCAGCGCGGCGCCAGCACGGCGAGGAGCCCCACCGCGAGCTGAAGGAGGTGCTGAGGACGCACGGCGGCGCAGCATAGTTCCCGGGTGATGCACGGGCTGCCGCTTCACCGCAGCCGGGTCGCCTTCATCGGCGCGCGACCGCGGTCCAGCGGCTCGCGCGGGGCTGCGGCGCGCACCTCGGCTCGCGGGCGACGAGCGGGTAGACGCTTCACTCCAGACGTCGGCGCGTGAGCCGCGAGCATTGCCTCGTGAGGAAGCGCGGCGCGCACCTCGGCCTCGCCGGCGACGGACGGGCAGACGCTTCACTCAGCCGCGTCACCTCCGTCGGCGCGTCAGGCGTAGCGCAGCGAATGGTGAGGAACCGCGGCTCGCGCGCGACGAGCGGGCACACGCGCCCTCCAGCCGCGCTACCTTCGTCGGCGCGTCAGGCGTAGCGCAGCGAATGGTGAGGAACCGCGGCTCGCGGGCGACGAGCGGGCACACGCTTCCCTCCAGCCGCGTCACCTTCGCGGCGCGTCAGGCGTGGCGCAGCGAATGGTGAGGAACTGCGGCTCGCGAGCGACGAGCGGGTAGGCGCTGCCGACGACGCTCACCTTCGGCGCTGCGTGAGCCGCGGCGCGGCGGCTCATGACGAGCTTCAGGGCGCACTGCGGCACGGCACAATCCGCGTGCGCCTCCCAAGCCGCCTCGACCTCGTCGCTCGTGCGCCGCGGCCCGGAACGACGAGCGCGCCGCACTTTCCGCTACCGACTGCGCCGACGCACGCGGAGCAGCAGCGCGGCCGCGGCGAAGCCGAAGAGCGAGGGCGCCACGTTCGCGCCACAGCCGTACTTCAGGCTCGGCGGCATGGGCGTCGGCGTCGCATCGGACACGTTCGGGTTCCGCCCGGCCTTGAGCTCGGCGATGTCTGCGGTGCCGTCCATGTCGCTGTCGGTGCCCGCCATCTCCAGCTGGGTCAGCGCGTTGTCCAGGAGCATCACCGAGCTGCCGCCGACGAGCCCCTTCCCCTTCATGGCCAGGCCAAACGGCTTGCTCACCGTGTCGCCGCCCGACGAGCTCATGTGGCACAGGCCGCACGACGCTTCAGGCTCGGTGGCCAGCCCGAGCTTCGTCTTGATGCTGGAGGGGTACACCGACGACGCCAGCGCCGGCACCGCGAAGACCGTCACTGCTACGAGAATGGTTCGCATCGAGGGGCGGCTCACAGGAAGAAGTGCAGCTGGGTGAGAACGGACAGGTTGTGCGTCGGCGCGAGGCCTGCAGGCATCAGCAGGCGGTAGATGGCGTCGAGCCGGAGCTCCACGTGCGGCAGCACGTACCACGCCGCGCCCGCCCACCCGCCGAAGCCGGTCTCTTGGCCCAGGTGTTTGCCTTCGACCGTCGCCATGAGGTGAACGCCCTGCACCACCTCGAAGTCGCTCATGAGCGCCGCCGCGAAGCCCAGGCCCGTCGCCTGGCCCACCTGCTGGTTGATGAGCAGGTTCGACTCGAGGTTGAGCGAGACGATCTCCGCTGGCGCCCAGCGCGCGAAGAGACCGTGCGCGTGCCGCGTCGCCACCCCCAGCGCCGTTTGCGACGCCGCCGCCCAGGTGATGAGAGAGCTGGCCCCGACGAAGAAGCGGTCTGCCGCGACGTACTCGGCGAAGAGGCTGTAGCCGCGCTCCCGCAGCGCGTCGGGCTGCACCTGGAAGTTGCCGGCGATGCCCATGACCTCGCCGCGGAGCTTCTCGGTGTTGAGCGCGAGCGCGAGCCCCACCTGCTGATCCGCCGCCACGTTCGTGTACGTCAGGTCGCGAATCCACATGGGGTGCTCGTTGTTGCGCAGGCCGAACGGCAGCTGCATGCGCCCGGCCCGCAGCATGAACATGTCGTCGGCGCCGAACTTGAGGCCGGCCCAGAACTCGCGGGCGATCCACTGCACCGGACACGTCGTCGCGCCCGGGTTGCAGGCAGGGAGGATCGCCGCTGGCCCCGAGTTGCGCCGCGCGAAGAAGCCGACACCCGTCGAGCCGTGAAGCACCACCGGTCCCAGGTTGAAGGTCGCGTTCAAGTCCGCCGCCATGGGCATGGGGCGGATCCCCACGCTCGGCGTCAGCGTCACCAAAGGCCCGCCGCGGAAGTTCCCCGACAGGTTGACGGCCTCCGGCAGCTCCAGGAACCAGAGGAAGTTGACCGACTTGGGAATGTCGCCGTCCTCGTCGGCCTTGGTCTTCACCGGCTTCCAGCGCAGCAGCACGTCGGACTGCGCCCGGCCGTATTGGGTCAGCTGGCCCGCACCGGACGGATCGACATGGCAGGCAGCGCAGCTCGCGTAGTTGTGCCGCACCATCCACGGGAACGCGCTGGCCGAACCGGCGACGGCGAGCACCGCGAGCGCGGCAAAGGGTGAGAGTCGACGCATGGGACGCGCGGTTTTGCACAAAGACAAAACGAGGTGGCTCGAAAAGACGAGCCACCTCGTTTCTTGGAAGCGCCGAGCACTTCCCAACGCGCTGAAGGACCGTCAGCTTTAGGTCTTCTTCACCTGGAAGGTCGTCTTCACGACCAACTCCGGCTTCACCGTCACGCCCATGTAGCTGGGCACGTTGATGCCGTAGTCCTTGTAGTTGATGTCCGCCTGCCCATCGACGTCGCAGACCCCGGCCTTGCAGGTGGCCTTGTACTTGAACGTGATCTCCTTGGTCTGGCCGTGCACCGAGAAGGTGCCCTTGCCCTCGCCGTCCAGCGACTTGCCGTCTTCGGGGACCTTGAGGGAATCGACGGGCACGTCGAGCTTGGCTTCGGGGAACTTGTCCGTCTCGAGGTACTTCTCGCGCATGTGCCTGTCGCGCAGCGAGATGCCCGTCTCGAGATCTTTGAGCGGGACGATGACGCTGAGCGTCTTCCCGTCGTCCTTCACTTCGACGGCCTTCGTCTTCCCGTCGATCTTGAAGCCCATGGGCCCCGTGCCGTTGAAGCTGGCGCTCGTGGCGCCGTCACCCTTCGTCCACCCTGCAAGCGCTGCCGCGCTCGTCACCATCACCAGCGCTGCGACCAGTCGTCTCGTGTTCATGAAGAACTCTTCCATTTCCGTGTGGTGGGACCCCGTTTGAAATGCGGGGCGGAGTTTCGGTCCCTCGTTCGTCAAACGCCAAGCGAATAGACGGAGGGCGCGGCCGGAGCTTCACGCCAGCGTGCCGTGGTACGTCAGCGTGAGCCCGCGTGTGTGCCCTGCGTGCCGGTGCTCGTACACGTAGACGGCCTGCCAAGTGCCCAGGGCCAGCCGACCGCTCCGCACGGGCAGGGTCAGCTCGGTCGCGGTCAGCGCCGCGCGGACGTGGGCAGGCATGTCGTCGGGCCCTTCGGCGTCGTGTTGGAAGCGTGGGTCTCCGTCCGGCACGAGCGCGGCGAAGAAGCGCTCGAGATCGGCGCGCACCGTCGGGTCGGCGTTCTCCTGCACCACCAGGCTCGCCGAGGTGTGGCGCAGGAACACGTGCAGCAAGCCGTCGGCGGCGCGCTCGCCCGACAGCCAGCGCGACAACAGTCGGGTCACGTCGACGAAGCCGCGCCCCGCAGTCGCGACATCGAGACTCCCGAGCCGCTGTTCGAGTCCTGGCATCGGCGGTCGTGGCTCTAGCACGACGCGCTGCGACACCCAGGGCCCGAGTTTTTTGTCTGCGGGGCAGCGGGCGGGCCGTGCCAGTATGCCCAGCGCCCATGTCGACCAGCCGCGCCGCGTTTGCCCAGCAGGTCATGGACTTCCTGAAGCAGGAAGGCGAGCTGCGGCCCATGGCGATGCAGGAGAACACCTTCACGCTCGTCGCGGGCGACGGCCAAGACGGCACGTCGTTCGCTTACCTGGGCCACCTGTACAAAGAGTACGTCGAGGCCAACGGCGAGAACGCGCCGCGCCTCTTCAAGCGCCGCCTGTGGTCCATGATCCGCCGCGCCGCCGAGCTCGATCGAGAACGCGTGCTGACGGCGGTGCTGCCGCGGTGCCGAGATCGCGCCTGGTTCTCAGCGGTTCGCCGTCAAGCCGAGCTCGAGCTGGGCGGCGACGAGCCGACGATCGACTCGCTCATGCTGCCGCACGCCGAGCTGAACGACGAGCTGGCCGTGCACCTGGCCTACGAGCTGCCGACGTCGGTCACCGAGCTGGGGAACGACACGCTGGAGAGCTGGGGCGTGCCTTTCGAGCTGTTGCTCAAGCGGGCCGTCGAGAACCTGCGGCAGCGCTCGCTCGAGGGCTTCGAAGAGGCCGAGCCAGGCGTGTTCTTGTCACCGTTCCGCGACACGCTCGACGCCTCGCGCATGCTCCTGACCGACGACATCGCCGAGCTGCCGCTCAAAGGCGCGCCGATCGCCGTGGCGCCGACACACGACACGCTCTTCATCACCGGCGAAGACGACGCGCAGGGGCTGCAGACGGTCGCGGCCTGGGCGGAGGAAGCGCTGCTCGAACCCCGCGCACACACGGCCATCGCCTTCAAGCTGGACGCCGGCCGGTGGACGCCGTGGCTGCCGCCCATGAGCCACCCCTCGTGGGCCAAGCTCAAGATGTTGTCGCTGCAGACGGTGGCGTCGGCCTACGCGCGGCAGAAGGAGATCCTCGACGCGCTGCTGACTTCGAACGGCCACGACATCTTCGTGGCGACGCTGCGCGCCTTCCGCACGCCGACCAACCACATCTTCACGGCCTGTGCGTGGACCGACGGCGTCGAAGCGCTGCTGCCCCAGACGGACCGCATCGACTTCATTCGCATGCCACCCGACGGCGACACGAAGAACGCCACCGTCTGGTCGACCACCTTCGAGGTGGCCCAGCGCTACGTCGGGGAGCTGATGATCCCCACCGGAGACGTACCGCAGCGCTTCCGCGTGGCGGCGTTCCCCGAAGAACCCACGCTCGAGAAGATGGTGGACGAAGGCAAGCTGCCTTCGTCCTGACCACTGACGCCCTCGCCTTACTTCTTCTTGGCGTCCTTCGCGGGCGCCGGTGCCGGCTTCGCGTCCTTCGCGGGGGCGGCCTTGGTGTCCTTCGCGTCCTTGGCGGGCGCCGCGGCGGCCGGCGCGGCCTTGGCGAAGGCGCGCACGTAGGCGGTCACGTCGCGCAGCTCCTGCTCCTTGAGGCTGCCCTTCCACGCCACCATGAGCGGTGACTTGCCCTTGGCCGCGCCACCTTCCTTGATGATCGTGTACACGTACTCGTCGTCGATCTCGGCGGCGCGCTTGGCGTCAGTGAAGTTCGCCGGCTTGGGCGTCAGCGCCGCGGCGGCCGCGCCGTTCCCTTCACCCTTCTCGCCGTGGCAGCTGACGCACAACGTCTTGTAGTGGGCTTCTCCCTTGGCGGCGTCGCCCTTCAGTTCGAAGCCTCCAGCGAACGACAGACCCGAGACGAGGACGGTTGCGGCGAGCAGCTGCTTCATAAGAGACGGCTCCTTCAAGCGAGGTGGGGAACGCTACTTTTTTCGTCGGTGAGCGCCGCCAATGGACGAAACCAGAGCGTCGGCATTCACCGCCCACCTCGTAACCAGCCGGCGGTGGGCTCGGCAAGCGTGAGCAGCGGGCCGCGGCAGCGTCTTCGCAGCCCGTGTTCACGGCTTCATGAGCGGGGCTTGCAGCTGCGCGGCCAGCGCCTGGGCGAGCGCCTCGAGCCGCTCGCGGTGCACCGGCGACGATGGGTGGAGCACCAGCTCCGGCCCCAACAACGTGCGGCCGTCGCGCAGCTCCACCGTCAGCCGCCAGCGCTCGAGGGGAAGAGCCACCGCCTCACGCAAAGGTCCACACACCACCGCGCGGACCTCCGCCCGCGCCTCCGAGACCCTTTGCTCGAAGTAATCGCCCACCAAACGCCCCCGCGGGCCGACGACACCGCGAACCAGTCCCTGCTCGGCGCCGAGCTCGAGCGGGCCGAGCACCCGTCGGCCCAAGCGCAGCGAGTCGAGGGCCCACAGCGCGCACACCAGCAGCAGCAGCACGAGCACCGGCCAGACGACGAGGGCCCAAGCGCCGTCGCTGCCGACGTACGCAGCGCAGGCGATGGTGAGCACGGTGGGGACGAGAGCCTGCGCGAGCCTCAAGCCGAGGTCCTTCGCCGCCTGCCGTGGTGACTGCTGCACCCGCACACCGCCGTCGTCGGCGCGGAGGACGACCCACCCCCGCCCCAAGTCGTCGGCGACGGACAGCTTCACCGCACCGGCGCGGACAGCTTCTGCGCCATGTCACTCAGCTGGGCGCGCAGCGAGCCGTCGTACATGTGCGTGCCGACCTGAGCGACCAGGCCGCCGAGCAGCGACTTGTCGATCGCCGACTCGAGGATCACCTTGCGCTGTGACAGCCGCTCCAGCTGCACGCGCAGCGCGTCGACCTGCGGCCCGGACAGCGGCACCGCGCTGGTCACCTTGCCGCGGACGCGGCCGAGCTTGGTGTCGACCTGCTCCCGGAACAGGCGCCCCAGCGAAGGCAGCACGGGGAAGCGGCTGCGATCGGTCAGCAGCTTGAGCAGGTTGGCCAAGGAGCCGTGCATACCCGGCGACGCGGCGATGAGGCCCGCGGTGATGGCGTGGCGCTGCGCCTTGGTGAGGGCGGGGCTGCAGAGCGCGTCGAACACCGGGGGGTTCTGGTCCAGGAACGCCACGACGGCCTCGAGCTGCGTGAGCACCTGATCCGCGCTGTCTTGTGAAGCAGCCAAGAGCGCCCGAGCGTACCTGCGTGCGACCGACACGTTGATCATGACGCGGCTGGCCCTAGCACGCGCCTCGGACGTCTTCCAAGGCTCTTCACACGCACGCCGAACCCGCGGCCACTGTGCTTTGGTGCAGCGCGACTTTATGGAACCCGTCATCGGCATCGACCTCGGGACCACCTACAGCGCCGTCGCGACCGTCGACGCGGGCAAGCCCGTCATCATTCCCAACCGGCACGGCGGGCGGCTGACCCCTTCGGTCGTCGGCTTCACCGTGCTCGGAGAGCGCGTGGCCGGCGAGAAGGCTCAAGTGTTGGGTGACGAGGCGCCAGATCGGGTCGCGCCGGCCACCAAGCGCTTCATCGGCCGGCGGTATACGCCGGAGCTCGCGCACGCGGCGCGCAACGTGGTGCCCTACCCGCTCATCGCCGGGCCCAACGGCGAGGTCCGCATCAAGGTCGCCGGCCGGGTCATGCCGCTGACGCAGGTGTCCGCCATGCTCTTGGGCGAGCTCAAGCTCGACGCCGAGGTGCACTTCGGTCGGCCCGTCAGCCGGTGTGTCATCACGGTGCCGGCGAACTTCAACGACGGTCAACGAGAGGCGACGCGGGAAGCGGCCCGCATCGCCGGGCTCGACCCCTTGCGGATCGTCAACGAACCGACGGCCGCGGCGATCGCCTACGGCCTCGTCAACAGCTTCCACGGCCGGGCGCTGGTGTTCGACTTGGGCGGCGGCACCTTCGACGTGTCGATTCTGGAGATGGAGGACGGCGTCTACGAAGTCAAAGCGTCCGGCGGAGACCCGAACCTGGGCGGCGACGACTTCGACGCGCGGATCGTCCAGTGGCTGCTCGCGCAGGTGCCGGACCTCTACCGGGAAGCGGTCATGAACGACCGCGTGTCGGTGCAGCGGCTGCGCTACGCGGCGGAGCGGGCCAAGCGCGCGCTGTCGGACAAGCCCGAAGCCTTCATCAGCGTGTCGGACTTGGGCAACCACGCCGAAGGCAACGACGGCCGCTTCTGCCAGATCGACACGGCGCTCACGCGCGAGTTCTTCGAAACGTTGGCGGAGCCGCTCACCAAGCGCTGCGTGGCGGTCTGCCAGCAAGCGCTGGAGGCGGCCAAGGTCGGCGCGAGCGACATTCAGGCGGTCATGTTGGTCGGCGGCATGACGCGCGTGCCGCTCATTCGGCAGATCGTCTCGCGCTTCTTCGGGCAGAAGCCGGTCAGCGGCATCAACCCCGACGAAGCGGTGGCGCTGGGCGCGGCGGTGCATGCGGCGGAGCTGTCGAACAAGCAGGGGCACACGGTCCTCATCGACGTGGCGACGCACTCGCTGTCCGTCGGCGTGCTCGGCGGCACGGTGCGGCGGCTGCTGACCAAGAACACGCCGGTGCCGGCGACCGCCAAGGACACGTTCCTGCCGAACCGCGCCGGCCAGACGCAGGCCCGCATCCCCGTGTACCAGGGTGAGAGCGACTACGCGGACGAGTGCACGAAGCTCGGCGAGGTCGTCTTGAGCGACCTGTCCGTCGAGCACCGCTCGCAGGTCCCCATCGAAGTGACGTTCGAGCTTTCGAACGAAGGCACGCTGGGCGTCCGCGCGGTGGACACGACGACGGGCTCGGCGCAGTCGATCCGCATCGACGCGCGCACCACGCTGGCGCAGCCCGAAGTCGACAAGCTCAAGGCCGAGCAGGCCGCGTACGCCACGGAGCAGGGCGAGAAGAACAGCAAGCTCGTCATGGACGCGTTCCCGCGCGTGCTGGACAAGGCGGAGCGGCTGGTGCGGCTGCTGGAGCAGTCGGCCCAGGAGAACCCCAGCCCGGCCGCCGACGCCGCCGTCGGTCAGGTCAAGTCGCTGCTCGCGCAGGGGCGCATCGCCATCAAGCTGGCGGACACCGCGCAAATGGCCGAGGTCACCCGCCTGCTGGAACGGCTGACGGCTCCGTCGGCGCGCTGAAGTTCGCAGAGCGCTCGGGCTCGTGTCCGCTCGACGTCGAGCGCGGTGTCGCGAGGGTGCCCACGTCGCTCCGAAGGCACGTCACCGCGCGCGGGCCCGCCAGCGGCCTTCCGTCAGCGCAGGAACCCGTACGCGCCCGCGAGTTCCGACGCCCGGCCGGGCGCTCCTCGGGCGGCAGTCGAGCTCACCCGCCACGTCGCTGGGGACTGCGAGCGGCCTTCCGTCAGCGCGGGAACCCGTGCGCGCCCGCGAGTTCCGACGCCCGGCCGGACGCTCCTCGGGCGGGCAGTCGAGCTCACCCTCCACGTCGCTGGGGACTGCGAGCGGCCTTCCGTCAGTGCAGGAACTCGTGCGCGCCGGCCACTTCCAACGCCCGGCCCAGGCGCTTCTTGAGCCGCAGCTCGATCTGCCGCAGCCGCTCCCTCGAGAGCGAGAACTTCTGCCCCAGGTCGCTCAGCGTGGCGTCCCCCTCGTCGGCGAGGAGCCGTTCCTCCAGCACCGCGCGCTCCCGGGAGTCCAGACCCTTGAGCACCCGCTGCACGGTGGCCTGCACCAGCTCGTCGCGTTCGAGGCCGACGACTTCATCGACCGGGCTGACGCGCCCGCAGGCCAGCAGATCGCCGCGCGTGGTGTCGGCGTCTTCCCCGACGGGCTCGTCGAGCGACACGTCGGACTGGCCGAGCCGCGCGCTGTACTGACGCACCTGCTCTTCGGTGACCCCAAACTGCCGCGCCAGCATGCCGTCGATGCCGTCGGCCTGCGGTCCGTACTGCGCTTCGAGCCGGGCCCGGGCGCTGCGCAGCTTGAAGAAGAACTTGGCCCCCAGCGCCCCCGTCGCGCTCGTCACGAGCGTGCCGGCGCGCATCGCGTGCGCGAGCATGTACGCGCGGATCCAGTACGTAGCGTACGTCTTGAAGCGAACGCCGCGCAGGTCGAACTTCTCCACGGCCTTGAGCAAGCCCAGGTTGCCTTCCGCGATCAGCTCGTCCTTGGGGACGCCGTAGCCACGCAGCCGGGAGGCTTGGCGGATCACCAACGGCAGGTGCGCCGTGACCAGCTCGTCGGCCGCGCGCCGGTCTCCGCGTTCCCGCCAGGCGCGCGCGAGCCGCCGCTCGTCTTCCAGCGACAGCTCCGGGGCACGGGCGACCTTGGCGCAAATGCGCTCGAACGGGGTGTCGGAAGCGGACGAGGGCATGGACGAAGCTCCTTCACGACGACGAGGGAGCCCATGTCTAAGCTTTGTTCACTGTAAGGAAAATATGATAATTGTGCACCGAATCTTCTGATTACTCGAATCGTCAGGTTCGCCACCGGCGCGGGCGTTCGGCGAGGGACTCGGCGCCGACGCGGCGGCACCACGCGTGGAAGGTGGCGGCTTCGGTCCCCGCGAATGCGAGCGCGTCGACGGTGGGCGAGATCGGCGCGTCGGTGCGCAGCGTCGCGAGCGTGCGGTACAGGACGGCGTCGGCGCGGCCCTGCTCGAGCGTGGCCGACAGCTTGGGAGCGCCGCGCGGCTTGACCGACCACGCCGCGACGTCCGAAGGAATCGCCTCGAGCGTTGGGTAGACGCCGAGCACCGCGGCCGCGCCCTTCTCACCCCAGCCGTCGAGCCCGGGAATGCCGTCGGCCGAGTCTCCGACCAGCGCCAAGAAGTCGGGCACGCTGCTCGGGGCGAAGCCGCGGTCGGCGCGGAAGCTCGCTTCGGTCACGGTGCGCGCGCGCATGCGATCGACCTGCACGACGCGCTCGCCGGACAGGCACTGCGCGAGATCTTTGTCAGGCGTGAGCACGCGCACCTGCGTGACCCGCTCGTCTGAAAGGCACAGCGCCACGCCACTGGCCAGCCCGTCG
Organism: Myxococcaceae bacterium; assembly: GCA_022842905.1. Classification (GTDB taxonomy): domain Bacteria; phylum Myxococcota; class Myxococcia; order Myxococcales; family Myxococcaceae; genus JALHOS01. The sequence continues at coordinate 44,867 of JALHOS010000006.1, forward strand.
TCGGCTTCGAAGTCCCGCATCGACCAGACGACCACCCCCAGCGCCGCCACGGCGGCCTCGACGTCGTCGAACTGCGCGCGCAGCTCCTGCGGCACGCCCTCGTCGGTCTTGTAGCCAGCGAAGAGTCGATTCCGAAAGCTGGTGATGGGGTTGTCGAAGGCGACGGCGAGGTGGGTGACGGCCTCGGCCGAGTCCTGCAGCAGGCCGAGCAGCGACTGGACGACGCCCACCGTGGCCTTGAGGTCCTTCCCGTCGGGTCCGCGGTGCGGAGGCCGCTTGGCGAAGTGTGCGCGAAACAGCTCGAAGGTGCCGTCGACCAGGTGGACTCGCATGGAAGGTCGCGCTTCTACGCCGGAAAACCGGCCTCAGCGGCGTTTTAACCGCATTAAAACCGGGCGGTTGGCGCCCAAAGGGCTTGAAATCTCTTACCTCTTTCTTGGCATAGCTCGTGCGTTGAACTACAGTGTTGACAGTCGCGCGGTCACTTGCCCACGCGTCCAAGGACGACTCCCATGCTCGATTGGGTGCACACGCTGTTCTCACGCGATCTCGCGATCGATCTCGGCACGGCGAACACGCTCATCTACCTGCGTGGAATCGGCATCGTGTCGAATGAACCTTCGGTCGTCGCCGTGCAACAAGACGCGCGCGGCGGCAAGAAGGTGCTGGCCGTCGGCAAAGAGGCCAAGGAGATGTTGGGCCGAACGCCGGGCAACATCGTCGCGATCCGGCCGATGAAGGACGGCGTCATCGCCGACTTCGAGATCACCGCGGCCATGCTGAAGTACTTCATCCAGCAGGCGCACCAGCGGAAGTTCAACGTCAAGCCGCGCATCGTCATCGGCATTCCGTCGGGCATCACCGAGGTCGAGCGGCGCGCGGTTCGTGAGGCGGCGGAGAACGCCGGCGCGCGCGAAGTGCACCTCATCGAGCAGCCCATGGCGGCGGCGATCGGCGCGGGGCTGCCGGTGACGGAGCCGTCGGGCAACATGATCGTCGACATCGGCGGCGGCACCACCGACGTCGCGGTCATCTCGCTGGCTGGCATCGTCTATTCGAAGTCGGTGCGCGTCGGCGGCGACAAGCTCGACGAGGCGATCATTCAGTACGTCAAGCGCAAGTACAACCTGCTCATCGGCGAGCGCACGGCAGAGCTCATCAAGATGGGCATCGGCACCGCGTACCCGACGGACGAAGTGATGACCATGGAGATCAAGGGGCGCGATCTCGTCGCCGGCGTGCCGCGCACGCTCTCCATCACCTCCGATGAGATCCGCGACGCGCTGGCCGAGCCGGTCAACGGCATCGTCGAGGCCGTGAAGATGACGCTCGAGCGCACGCCCCCCGAGCTGGCGGGCGACATCGCCGACCGCGGCATCGTGCTGGCCGGCGGCGGCGGGCTGCTCAAGAACTTGGACACCCTGTTGCGCGAAGAGACCGGCCTGCCGGTGTTCCTCGCCGAAGACCCGCTGTCCGCCGTCGTCATGGGCGCCGGCAAGGCGCTCGAGTCGCTCGACATTCTGCGGCAGGTCGCCACGCCGGGCTGACGCAGTTCTCGCCACGCGCGTCCCGACAGCCTTTTCCCACGCGAGCGGCTAGCTTGCGCCGCGCCATGACCGTCCCCTCTGCGGCGCCTGGACAGGCCGCCATTCTGCGCGCGCTCAAGAAGCTGTACCCCGCCCAGCGCCCCCGCCACTTCGAGACCGTGCGCCGCTGGGCCGACGGAGGCCCGGACCCGCTCGACGCGGTGTCGGTGTTCGAAGCCGCCGGGCCGCTCAAGCACTGGCACTACGTGTCCTTCGGGCTGTCGGAGCTCTACGACAAGGTCAGCGCCGAGCCGGATCGCAGCGGCTTCGGCTTCGAGCTGACGTTCCGCCTCGCACGCGCGGCGAAGGAGAAGGACCCGCCGACCTGGCCCATCGCGCTGCTCCACAACCTCGCGCGCTACGTGTTCCAGTCGGGCAACGTGTTTCACGCGAACGACTACGTCGACTTCAACGGGCCGATCGCCGTGGGCGTGCGCACGCTCCTTCGCGGAGGGCTGTTCACGCAGGATCCCCAGCTCCCGCCGCGCACCACGCCCAACGGCCAGCTCACCTTCGTGCAGCTCGTCGGTGTGACGGCCGACGAGTACGACGCGGCGCGCGCGTGGGATCCTGCGGGCGTGCTCGAGCTGTTGGCGGTGAAGAACCGCCAGCTCGTGACCGACGTCCGCCGCGGCTCCATTCGCAAGAACGCGCGGGTCGAGAAGGCGATCGCCAAGCGCCTGTCGAAGGAAGGCTCGACGACGGCGCAGCTGGCGCTCAGCCAGCTCGACTACCAAGCCACGGCCACGACGGCGACGCTCACCGTCGGAGCCGACGAGGTGCCGTTGCTGCGGAGGCTGTTGCCCGGCCGGCTGTCCTTCGGGCGCCCGCTCAAGCTGACCGGCCCGACGCACGGCGTGGTGCTGCTCCCCGCCCCGCGCTTCGCGGCCACGCTCCACGTGCTGTGCCTGAGCAACGCGGACGTGGCCGACCTGCTCGACGTGCTCAAGCCGAAGGTCGGCCGCTACCACGTCAACGAGCGGCTCAGCGTCGAGGTCGTCCGCACCCGCATCACCGACGACTCGGGGCGCCTGATCCGTACGGTGGGCTGAAACAACGCGCGCGCCGTGAAGCACTTCCCCCGCGAATTCGAAGACGCGCTGTCGGCTCGTGGCCGCCGCTTGCTCCGTCGACCGAACGCGCCTGGCCGCCGCGGAGCGCTCACCGGGCTGCTTCGCCGGGACTTCGCGCAAGCCCTGCCCGCGCTGCTCGAGCGAGCGCTCGGTGATTGCCTGGTGCTCATGGACGAGCCGATTCCCCCAGAGCTCATCACCGACGCCACGGAGAACTACGCCGAGCGGCTGCCCAAGTCGGTCCGCGTGCGCACGGCGCTGCTCGCCAGCCGGCGTTCGAAGGCCGCGCTGAGGCTCGAGGAGCTGGGCGTGTCGGCCATGCTGCGCTCGAGCAGCTTCCACGCGTTCGCGCAGGCGCTGTCGGGCCGGGCGCTGCGCAAGGGCTGGGGCACGCAGGTGCTCTGCTACGAGCCGGGCGACTACACCGGGCCGCACACCGATCATCACCCCGAAGAGCCCGACGCGCGGAACGGCTACGTCGACCTGCACCTCACCTTCTGCAACGACGACGTGGCCCACCAGTGGCTCGTCAGCGAGCAGGACGGGCACCTGACGGAAGTCACCAGCCTGGCCACTCGCGGCGGGGTCACCTGGTACCGGCTGCCCTTCTGGCACTACACGACGCCGCTGGTCGCCAAGCGCGGGCGTGAGGCGAGCGCTCGGCGGTGGGTGCTGCTGGGCACCTTCCTCGACGCTCGCCTGCCCGCGTCACGACCCGAGGGCCGCGCGCGGGGGCGCCCCACCAAGTAAGACGTCCACCGCGCTCCATGGACCTCCCTGCCCGCCAACTCCGCTTCCTCCGCGCCTGCGCGCTGCTGCTCGGGCTGAGCTTCGCCGCGAGTCACGCCGCCTGCGCACGCAGCCAGCCGCTGTGCGGGCCGACCAACTGCACGGGCTGCTGTGACGGGCAGAGCCAGTGCCGCCCCGGGACGTCGGTCGCGGCCTGCGGTCAGGTCGGGTTGACCTGCCGCGCGTGTGGCCCCAGCGAGTTCTGCGCGCCGGCCGGCTGCACGCCGCGCGGTGGCAGCGTCGATGCTGGCCTCTGCGGCCCACAGAACTGCGCTGGGTGCTGCCTGGCGTCGGGGCAGTGCGTGGCGGTGAGCAACCTGTCGGCGTCCGCCTGTGGCCTGCGCGGCGCTCGTTGCAGCAGCTGCGTTCAGGCGGCGGGCCAGACGTGTGACGTGACCACGGGCCAGTGCGGCGGCTGCACCGGCTGCCGCAGCTCGTCGGGAGCGTGTAGCCCGCTGGCGCTGTCGGCCACGGACCGGCGCGCGTGCGGCGTCGGTGGCCAAGCCTGTGTCGACTGCGGCGTCGCCGGCACCTGCAACAGCGGCCGCTGCGTGGGCGGCTGTGACGGGTGTGTCACCGGGAGCCGCTGCATTCCGTCGGTGGTGAGCGGCAGCTCGGCGACCTCCTGCGGACTGGGCGGCGGCGCGTGCGTGACCTGCGGGGCGGGCCAGCAGTGCGTTGC
>JALHOS010000007.1 GCA_022842905.1 Myxococcaceae bacterium
CCCGCGCGTGCGTGCCGCGCCACCACACCGCGAGTGCGATCGCCGCGCCCACCAGGGCGATGCCACCAACGAAGCGAGTCATGCCGGCGGCCCGAGCGGCCCGCGAGCTCGCTGGCGCCGGCGCCGCGCCCAGACGAGCAGGGCGAGCAGCTGGGGCAGCCCCGCGCCGACGCTGCAGCCTCCGCCGGAGAGCGCCACGCCGTCGATCAGCCCGTCGTTGTCGTCGTCGACCTCGCAGGACCCGCCGACGCCGTCCCCGTCGCGGTCGGTCTGCGCTGCGTTCGGCTGCCCGCGGCAGTTGTCTGCCCAGTCCGGAACGCCGTCCTCGTCGCGGTCCCGCGCGTCGTCGGCGGGATCGTTCGGATCGAGCTCGGGGTCGTCTCCACCGTCGACGCGCCCGTCGCGGTCGAAGTCTTCGACGCCGTCTGGCACCCCGCCGCGATCGCTGTCCGCCCGAATCGAGCTGGTGCGCGTCGTCGGATCCTCGTCGGCGCGGAAGAGCCCGCGGGCGAGCGCCGTGGCAGGCGGCGGTACGGTGACGCCGGCTTCGGTTCCGTCGAAGATCCCGTCGTCGTCACTGTCGGCGTCCTGGGCGTTGATCGCCCCGTCGCCGTCGCTGTCGACGCGCCAGTTGGGCTCGAGCCCGTCCGCCAGGCCGTCGTCGTCGCTGTCGGCGTCGTCGAGCGCCGTGCCGAACAACAGCTCTTCGCCGTCCGTCAGCCCGTCGCCGTCGAGGTCGGCCAATGCCCCGGGATCATCCGAGCGGACCTGCGGGTTCGTCTCCACGCCGTCGACGCGACCGTTCTTGTTCGTGTCCTCGGTCCCGTCGTCGACGCCGCCGCGATCCGAGTCGCGCAGGAGCGCGCTGGTGCGACTGGCGGGGTCCAAGTCGGGTCCAAAGCTGCCGCGGGACACGTCGGTTCCGGTCGGCGGCTGGGCCACGCCCAGCTCCGTGCCGTCGAAGAGCCCGTCGCCGTCGCTGTCGGGGTCGACGGCGTTGATCGCGCCGTCGTCGTCGGTGTCGTCGTTCCAGTTGGGCTCTTGACCGTCCTGCAGCCCGTCGTCGTCGCTGTCCGCGTCGAAGGGGTTGGTCCGCGCCGCGCGCTCTTCGGCGTCGGCCAGCCCGTCGCCGTCGCTGTCCAGAGGGCGCGCGCCGTCGTCTGCCGGCGAATTGGGATCGCGCTCGCCGCCGTCCACGCGGCCGTTCTTGTCCAGGTCTTCGGAGCCGTCCGTGGCCCCGCCGCCGTCCGTGTCCGGGGCCAGCGGGTTGGTGCGCGTGCGCGGATCTTGATCGGCCACGAAGCGCCGCCGGCCGGTGTTGGTGCCCGCGGCAGGGCTCGACAGGCCCAGCTCGGTGCCGTCGAACAGGCCGTCGTTGTCGCTGTCGGGATCGAGTGCGTTCACCAGGCCGTCTTGATCGGAGTCGCGGTGCCACGACGGCTCGTCGGCGTCGCCCACGCCGTCGTCGTCACTGTCGGGGTCCAGCGGGTCGGTGCCCACGCCGCGCTCTTCGACGTCCGTCAGGCCGTCGCCGTCCGTGTCGGCCACGACGGTGCGGTCGTCGCCGGGGTTGAGTGGGTTTCGCTCGCCCAGATCCACCCGGCCGTTCTTGTTGACGTCTTCGGTTCCGTCGCCGACGCCGCCGCGATCGGTGTCGGCGAGCAGCGGCGCGGTGCGCGTGCTGGGGTCGGCGTCGGGAATGAAGGCGGCGCGCTGCAGGTCCGTGGCCGCGGGCGCCGTGGTGAGGCCCTGCTCAGTGCCGTCGAGCAGACCGTCGTCGTCGCTGTCGGCGTCGAGCGCGCCGATCACGCCGTCGCCGTCGCCGTCGAGGCGCCAGTTGGGCTCGCGGCCATCGAGCACGCCGTCGTCGTCGCTGTCCGCGTCTTGTGGGTTGGTGCGGAAGAGCGCTTCCTCGGAGTTGGTGAGGCCGTCGCCGTCCGAGTCCGTCGGCGCGCCGCCGTCATCGCTGGCGAGGGACGGGTTGGTCTCCCCCGCGCCCACGGCGCCGTCCTTGTTCGTGTCCTCGGCGCCGTCGCGCACGCCGCCGCCGTCCGAGTCGGCGCGCAGCGGGTGCGTCTGCGTGGAAGGATCGGTGTCCGCGCGGAAAGCCCCACGGCTCAAGTCCGTGGCGGCGCCGGCTGACGTGAGCCCGCGCTCGGTGCCGTCGAGCAGGCCGTCGTCGTCGCTGTCGGCGTCCAGCGCGGTGATCAGCCCGTCGCGATCGGAATCGCTGCGCCAGTTGGGCTCTTCGCCGTCGGTGATGCCGTCGTCGTCGCTGTCCGCGTCCTGGGGGTTGGTGCCGAAGGCGCGCTCTTCGGCGTCGGTCAGGCCGTCAGCGTCGGTGTCCGGCGGCGTGGCGACGTCGTCCGTGCCCGTGGCGGGGTCGAGCTCACCAGCGTCGACGCGGCCGTTCTTGTTCGAGTCCTCGCCGCCATCGCTGACACCACCTGCGTCGCTGTCCGCGGTGATCGGGCTGGTGCGGCTGGCGGGGTCTTGATCGGGCACGAAGGCACCCGCGCCGACGTTCGTGCCGGCGCGGGCGGCGGTCTGTCCGGTCTCCGTGCCGTCGAGCAGCCCGTCGCCGTCGGCGTCAGCGTCGAGCGCGTCGAGCAGCCCGTCGCCGTCCGTGTCCAGGTTCCAATGCGGCTCTTCGCCGTCGCGCAGCCCGTCATCGTCGCTGTCCGCGTCGTTGGGGTCGGTGCCGGCCGCGGTCTCTTCGGCGTTGGTTCGCCCGTCGGCGTCGGCGTCGGCCCCCACGACGTCGTCTGCGGGGACGTTGGGGTCCTGCTCGGAAGGGTCGACGCGCCCGTTCTTGTTGGCGTCTTCGGCGCCGTCGCGGACCCCGCCGAGATCGCTGTCCTGCGCCAGTGCGCTCGTCTTGCTGCTGGGGTCAGCGTCAGGCCGGAAGCGGCCGGCGCCGACGTCGGTGTCCGCGCTCGGCGTGCTGACACCCCGCTCGGTGCCGTCGGTCAGACCGTCGTTGTCGCTGTCGGGATCCAGCGCGTTGATGAGGCCGTCACCGTCGCTGTCGAGGCCCCAGTTGGACTCCTGGCCGTCCAGCAGGCCGTCGTCGTCGGAGTCGCCGTCGGACGGATCGCTGCCCTTGGCGCGTTCTTCCGCGTCGCTCAGCCCGTCCAGGTCGCCGTCGGCCGGTGCCGTCGTGTCGTCGCTGGGGCGGTTGGGGTCGCGCTCCCCCGGGTCGACGCGGCCGTTCTTGTCGGTGTCCTCGGCGCCGTCGAGTACGCCGCCGAAGTCCGTGTCGCGGGCGAGCGGGCTGCTGCGCGAAGCAGGGTCCGCGTCGGCCACGAAGGTCCGCGCGGCCGGGCTCGTCCCGACGCCAGCGCTCGTCACGCCCAGCTCGGTGCCGTCGAGCAGCCCGTCGTCATCGCTGTCGGGATCGCGCGCGTTGATCAGCCCGTCACCGTCGGTGTCCTGGTTGTAGTTGGGCTCCCGGCCGTCGCGGACCCCGTCGTCATCGGTGTCGGCGTCGTTCGCGGCGGTGCCGATCAGCGCCTCCTCGGCGTCGGTCAGCCCGTCGCCGTCTGCGTCGAGCTGCGGGCCCGTCGAATCGTCAGCGGTCACCCGCGGGTTGCGCTCGCCAGAGTCGACGCGCCCGTTCTTGTTGACGTCTTCGGCGCCGTCGACCGCGCCGCCGCGATCGAAGTCGGCCAGCAGCGGGTGGGTGGTGGTCGACGGATCCAGGTCGGCGACGAAGGCGCCGCGGCGCACGTCGGTCGCGGCCCCCGCCGACGCCACGCCCCGCTCGGTCCCGTCGCGCAGGCCGTCGTTGTCCGAATCGGGATCCAGCGCGTTGATGAGCCCGTCGGCGTCGCTGTCGGTGTTCCAGTTGGGCTCCTGGCCGTCGAGCAGGCCGTCGTCGTCGGAGTCGGCGTCGGTGGCGCTGGTGTGGAAGTGCACTTCTTCCGCGTCGGACAGGCCGTCATTGTCGCCGTCCGTCGGAGGAGCGCCGTCGTCGGAGCGGTTGCGCGGGTTCGTCTCGGCTGCGTCGCTTCGGCCGTTCTTGTTGGTGTCTTCCTTGCCGTCCGCGACGCCGCCACGATCACTGTCCGCCAGCTGAGGGTTCGTCCGAGTCGAAGGGTCGGCGTCGGCGCGGAAGGCGCCCCGAGCGAGGTCGGTGGCTCCGGCCACGGGCTGAAGGACGCCGCGCTCAGTTCCGTCGAGCACACCGTCGCCGTCGCTGTCCGCGTCCAGCGCGTTGATGAGGCCGTCGCGATCCACGTCGGCGGTCCAGTTGAACTCGAGGCCGTCTCTCACGCCGTCGTCGTCCGTGTCGGCGTCGTTGGGTTGGGTCCCGAACGTGAGCTCTTCCTGATCGGTCAAGCCGTCTTGGTCCGTGTCGGTGGGAGGCGACGTGTCGTCGGCGCCGACGTTGGGGTTCCGCTCGGCGGTGTCGACGGCCCCGTTCTTGTTCACGTCTTCGGCGCCGTCGTCGACGCCGCCGCGATCCGAATCGACCTTCAGCGGACTGGTGCGCGACGGTGGATCGGCGTCGGCGACGAAGAAGCCCCGTGCCTGATCGGTGGCCATGGTCACTGCGGTGGCGGTGACGCCGCTCTCGGTGCCGTCGAACAGCCCGTCATTGTCCGAATCGGGATCGAGGGCGTTGACGAGCCCGTCGGCGTCGTCGTCGACGTTCCAGTTGCGCTCTTGCCCGTCCGTCACGCCGTCGTCGTCGCTGTCGGCGTCGGAAGGAGAAGTTCCGACCACCAGCTCTTCGGCGTCGGAGCGGCTGTCGCCGTCGGCGTCGGGCAGCGCGCGATCGTCGGCGGGGTTGCGCGGGTCGGTCTCGCCCATGTCCACGCGACCGTTCTTGTCGATGTCCTCCTGGCCGTCGGGCTGGGAGCCGGTGTCGGAGTTGGCGTTGACGGGGTTGGTCGTCGACGACGGGTCGGCGTCGGGCACGAAGGACCCGCGGCTCACGTCGGTGCCGTTGGTGGGGACGGTGCGGCCGGCCTCGGTGCCGTCGAAGATCCCGTCGCCGTCGCTGTCGGCGTCCAGCGCGTTGATGAGCCCGTCGAGATCGGTGTCGACGTTCCAGGAAGTCTCCGCGCCGTCGGGAATGCCGTCGTCGTCGGAGTCGATGTCGTTCTGGAGCGTGCCTTCGGTGATCTCTTCTTGGTTGGTCAGGCCGTCACCGTCGGCGTCGCCCGCCCCGGTCGCCGGGGTGATGCGCACCGTCGCGGTCTGGTCTCCGGCTTCGTCGATCTGCCCGTCGCCGTTGGTGTCTGTCGCGTCGGCCGTGGGCAGCGCGATGACGCCCCCGCCGCTGGGGAGCGTGCGGAAGCTGCCCAGCGTGAAGGGGACGTCGACCGGGACGGGCAGGGCGGTGGGAAGCGCTTCGAGGCGCGCGGTGAGCTGCCGAGTGCTCCCCGAGGTGGTGCCGGTAGTCAGGCACCCAGTCACCGGGACCGTCAGGGTGTCGCCGACGACCAACGTGGCCTCGCTGCCGTCGTCGGCTTGGCCGTTCCCGTCGTTGTCGAGGAGATCGGTGTCCGTCGGGACGATGAAGAAGCCCGCGGGCGCGCGGAGCGTCAGCTGGGTGTCGCACAAGGGGCCGGTGCCCGCCTGGTTGCTCAAGGTCGCGGTGATGAGCGTGCGGCCACCCGCCGGCGGGTTCGTGGGGTTGGCGCCGATCGTCAGCCGCCCGCGGGGGGCCGAGAACGAGAGCGCCGCGGTGCTCGGCGCCGGGCTGCGACCGTCGACCGTCACGCCGCCAGCGTTGGAGTGTGTGGGCTGGAAGATGCTGGGGTGGAAGACCGCTTCGGCGACGACGGTCAGCGTGAGGGCGTCGTTGGCGGTGTTGTCTCCAGGGGTGACGAAGCTGCCCAGCGAGAAGCTCCCAATTGCCCCTGGCTGCAGGTTGAGGGTTGCGGTGGGATCCGTCAGGCCGATGCCCCCGAAGCCGGTGGAGTCGAGGGCGACGGAGACCAGCCGCAGCCCCGCCGGCGGCGTGTCCGTGACGACCACGTTCGACAGCGTGGCTTCGGGGAACGTGACGCGCAGCGCGAAGGTGGCGCGCTCGCCCACGCCGAGCACGCTGCCGCTCGTGGAGGGGTCGGTCGTCGACACCAGCGTCTTGGTGACGGACTGCACCACCGGCACGTTGATCGTGAAGTCCACGCCGCCACGGCGGTAGGTGTTCAGCACCGACCCCGGGCCCGAGGTGTTGCCGGTCCGCTCGACGGAGAGGGCGTTGAACGTCGAGCTCGGCGTCGTGCGGTCACCCTGGGCGCTGGTCCAGGTGGCCACCCCAGTGGCGGTGAGCGCGCTCGACGGGCGCACGCCGTCACGCAGCACGACCCCGAAGCTGAACGTGCAGTCCGTGCCGACGTTCAGCGTGTCGAACGTGAGGCTGATCTGCGCCCCGGAGAGCACGGCGGCCGTCGGCGTGGGGCAGCTGCCCGCGACGAACGAGCCGGACTGCGCTTCGACGGCCGTGGGGAGGGTGAACACGAGCTGGGTGTCATGTGCGGGGCCGTTGTTCGCCGCGGCCACGGGGTTCTGGACCCGCACCGTCACGTTGACGACGTCACCCGAGTCCGCGTTAGGCGCCGACAGGTTGGTCACGGCGAAGGTCGGCTGGGGTTCGATGATTCCGACCGACGCCGTCTGCGCGCCCACGCCGTTGAGCGTGGAGGTGATCTGCAGGGGCGGGGCGGTCCGGCTCGCCCCCGCGGTGTTGGTCACGACGGCCTCGAAGTTCACGACGATCGACTCGGTCTGAGCGTTGTCGGTGTCGCCGTTGCTCACCGCGCCGAAGGCCCAGCTGACCGTGCGGCCGTCGGGGCCGACGGTGAGGCCCGACCCCAGCGTGGGCACCGCGCAGGGCACGCTGCCACAGAGCAGGGCGGGGCTGACGGTGCCGCTGCTGCCGACGAACGCCAACCCGTCGGGGAGGCTGGCCGCGAACGTCACCGCGGGGGTCGCGCCTTCGGGGACGTCGAGCCGGAGCTGGTACTGCACCGAAGCGCCGATCGCCGCCGTGCTGGCCGACGTTCGCCCGAAGGTGTGGCCGGGCAGCGCCCGCACGTTCACCGCGCTCGTGCGCGCGACGCGCAGATCGTTCAGCCCGCTGCCACTGCCCGTTCGCTCTTGCGCGGCGGGGTTGTTGCCCAGCTGTACGGTCGGCCCGGGCTGCGTCGTCCAGGTGAGCAGCCCCGAGAGCGTCAACGTGCTGCCGAGCTGCACGCCGGTCGGGGTGCAGGTGAAGGACACGGTCGCCGTCTGCCCAACGGTGAGGGAAGTGAGGCTCACGCTGAGCAGCTGCCCCATGAAGGACGCCAGCCCCGGCGCGCCGGTCACGGTCGGCGTCCCGGTGGGGGCACAGGTCGCCGGCAGCGGCAGCTCGTAGAGCACGTCGTGGGCCGCGCCCGGTTGGAGCGCCAGCACGGGGTTGGTGATCGTCGCGGTGATCGTGATCGGATCGCCGTTGTCCACCAGGCCCGGCGTCGCGTTCTGCGTGAGCGTGAGGTTGGGGAAGCGGAAGTCCACGGCCGTGGCAGTGCGTGTGAAGAGCGTCGAGCCGCCCAGCCGCAGCGCCAGCACGTTCTCGCGCGCCGCCGTCGGGGTGAGCACGCTGACGCCGCTGGTGTTGAGGACGACCGCGGCGACGGTCGCCGTGACGACTTCGGCGGCGTCGTCGTTGTTGGCGTTGGACAGTGTGCCGAGGCTCCAGGTGGTCAGCTGCCCGGAGCCGTTGACGGTGGGCGTCGCCGACCCCGAGACGGTCACGTTCGCGGGCAAGGTCAACGTGGGGCCGCCGCCGACGCTGTTGGCCAGCGCGCTGGGGAACGTGTCTTCGAGGACGACGTTGGAGAAGGAGCCCTCGGGCACCGTGAGCGCGAGCGCGTAGTTCACCAGCCCGCCGATCTGCGCCGGGCTCCCGCCGATCAGCTGGAACGTGAGCGCGAAGGGCGCAAAGCGCATGGTCACCGCGGCCGACGGCGCGGGCGAGGTGATCGTCCCGACGAAGTTCAGCGCGGCGCCGGTGGTCGTGCCGCTCGTGTAGCTCAGCAGGCTCGTCGTGCTCGTGTAGATGGCGTCCGGCGTGACGCCCGTCGACGGCACCGTGCAGGCGACCGTGAGGACGATCAGGTTGGTCCCGTCGGTCGGGTGTGCGGGCCCGGCGACCCCGGGCAGCAGCAGCCCGCTGGGCGTGAAGAGATCGGCCGGCGTGGCGATCGTCTGGGCGTTGCCGTTGGCCCCGTCGGTCACCGACTGCAGCGTGCAGCTCCAACCAGCCGGCGGGCTGTCTCGAACGACGACGTTGCGCGCCGCGCCTCCCGCACGGTTCTCGAGCAGGATTCGGTACGTGACGACGTCGAGCGCGTCGACCCCAGCGACGTTCGAGTCGACCGGATCCGTGCCGAGGTCTGCGCTGCTGTACGGGAACGTGTCCGACGCGGGTGAAGGGCTGAAGGTCACGCCCGGCTTCGTCAGGCCTCCGTTCACCAGCACCACGCCCTTCGAGAGGAACAGGGAAGGGGACCGGTCGCGGAAGCTCAGGCCGCTCAGCGCCGCGGTGGTCGCAGGGCCAGCGACGACCCGAGCGAAGGTGGCCGACGTCAGATCGTCGGCGCGCGGTGCCCCCAGCACGTCGTATTCGAAGTCGAACTCGAGCACCGGCGGCTGGTTCGCAGGCTGCGTGCCGAAGCCAGCCGGCACGGTGAACGTCAGCGTGTTCGAGCCGGTGACGCTCGCCACGGCGATCGCCACGCTGGTGCTCGGGTGGAGGTTGGTGGCCGGACCGAAGCGGAAGCGGCCGCTGCTGGAGCTAGTGATCGACGCGGGGATCGCCCCGCCCAGCGTGCTGGTGGCATCGAACGCCGGGAACGGCAGCACTGCCTGGAGCTGCACGCCGCCCGTGTCTCCCGCGCGCAGATCGGCGCGCAGCCGGAACTGAACGCGGTCGCCCGGCTTGAGGCTCAGCGGGCTCGTCGGGGTCTGCCCGTTGACGTTCACCACCGACAGCGCCGCGGGGAGGCCGCCGATCTGAACGGACTGGTCGGCCCCGCCGCTCACTTCGTTCGAGGTCACTTGGCAGCTCCCGGCCATGCCGGTGAAGTCGGCCCGGTGCGCGTAGGTGGTGCTGACGAGCTCTCCGGCGAGGACCGGCGCGCCGCCGCTCCGGTGGGTCGTGCGGACTCTGGCTTGGGAGGTGATCGTCCGGGTCGCGCCCGCGTTCAGCGCGGACAGCGCGACGGTGAAGCGCGTCGAGCCGTCGCCGAGCGTCGAGGGAGCGACGGTGACTGGGCTGCCGTCGAGCTGCACGCTGCTGGGCTCGAGCTCGAGCGCGTCCGCCAGCGTCACGTCGACGTTGCTGGCGGTGAAGCCGTAGAAGTTCGACGCCGTGACCGACGCCGAGAGCTGCGCGAGATCACCGGGGCGGAACGGCTGTCCTGGGGCCGACGTGTTGGCGATCGTCTCGGCGATGCGCTCTCCGCGCCCCGTCAATGTCGCGGGCGCACTCTGGACGGGGTTTCCGCCCAAGAAGAACGTGCCCGTCGCGTTGAGCGGGGCGGTCTGGCTGTTGGCGCAGAGATCCGGCAGCAAGGCCAGGAGCCCGAACGCGTTGGTGAACTGCGAAATGGACCCGGTGACCCGCAGCTCTCGGTCGACCGCCGTTGGCGTTCCCGTGAAGCGGGCGAAGTTCCAGCTCACCGTCGTTCCGCTGCCTGCGCCCTGCGTTCCTGCAGTCGGCGCGGTGAGCGTACCGATGGCTGCCGGTGCGCGCGTCGCGGCGGCGAAGACGATCGCGTCCGGCAAGGTGACGCGGAGCACGCCCGCCGCGCCCAAGTCGTACCCGTCGGCGACGTCGAGCTGCAGGACCCAGGTCACCGGGAAGGACGTTCCGGACACACTCACCTGCGCGGGCTCGAGCGTGTGGTTCAGCCGGTACGGTGCCGGGTTGAACGCGACGCTGGCCTGGTCGCCCGCGTTCGTACGGGAATCGGACCGGACGATCGGATCGGTCGGGGCGTTCGCCAACGGGTCCGCCGTTCCCTGTGCGTACAAGCAGGAGGCCTGAAAGGACCGAGCGCCAGCGGCTCCGGTGTACCGGGTCGGAATGCGCAGCGACACGCCGCCGGTCCCGAAGTTGTTGAGCCCCTGCAGCGGCAGGCGCACCACGTAGAACGCCGACCCGAACGGGCCGGACACCTGCTCGCCGGTGATCGGGTTGGCCAGCGACGTGAAGCCGAACGTGCCCACGCTGGTGATGTTCGTCGTCGGGACCGTCACGCCGTTGAGCGTCAGATCGCCCAAGGTCCCGCCGATGCTCGTCGACCCGGGCACGAACAGCTCGATCGTGGGCCCAAAGCCGGTGCCGTCGCCGGTGTTGGCGAAGGACACGGTGGTGGTGAACGTCTCGTTGAACAGCGGGGTGGCCTGGCTGACAGTGACTGCGCAGCTGGCTTGCGGGGCGGCGTGCGCGACCGGCGCCGTGAGCGCACCGCCCAACAGCAACCCGAGCGCGACGGTTCTCATGGAGCGCCTCACTTGGTCCGCCTTTCGGGGGCCTTCGGTCCGTCAGCGGCGATCGTCACGAACAGCTCGACGCGCTGGTTTGCTGCCCGGCCGGCCTTGGTGCCGTTGTCGGCGATCGGCTTCGAGCCGCCGTAGCCGACCGCGACCAGCCGCTTGATCTGCACGCCCTTGCGCACCAGGAAGTCCTTCACCGCGTCCGCGCGGGCTTGGCTCAAGGTCAGGCTGTCGCGTTCGCCGGCCGACGTGTCGGTGTGCGCGTCGATGCGGACGACGCTGAGCTCCGGGTGTTCGTTGATGAGCGCCGCCGTGCGCTCGAGCACCTTGATGCTCTTGGCGTCGATCACCGCGCGCTTGTCCGAGAAGACCACGGGCTCGGCCAACCGAATGCGGTTCCCGTCGAGCACCGCCAGCGGGCGGTCTTTGCAGCCCTGGTTCGCGGCGCTGCCCACTTCGCTCGCGCACATGTCGAGGCGATCGACGACGCCGTCTCCGTCGGAGTCCTTCGCCGGGCAGCCGCGGTTCTCGAGAGGACCGGGCGTGTTGGGGCACGCGTCGGTCGCGTCGGGCACGCGGTCGAGATCGTTGTCGGGATCCGGGCACCCGTCGCTGTCCTGCCAGCCGTCGAAGTCTTCGAGCTCTCGCGGACAGCGGTCGACTCGATCAGCGACGCCGTCGTTGTCGGTGTCGCGCTCGGGACACCCGTCGTTGTCCGCGCTGCCGGCGCCGTTCGGACAGCGATCGTCGGCGTCGAGCACGCCGTCGTCGTCGTTGTCGGGATCCGGGCAGCCGTCGTCGTCCTCGAAGCCGTCGAGATCTTCGCGCTTCTTCGGGCAGCGATCGGCTCGGTCGGTCAGCCCGTCGCCGTCAGAGTCCGCCGCGCCAGGATCGGGCGGCGGGGTGACGGCCTTGACGCGCCCGTCCGGCGTCGACAGGCGCACGCCAGCCACGGCGCGCAGGTCCGGCACACCGAACCCACGCACCACGCCGACGCCGAACGCCGCGAACACCTGCACCAGCGGGTGGACGTCGAACGCGCCGTAGGCCTTGAGCTCGAGCGGGGTCTGGTTCGCCCGCGCGAAGGGCCGCTCGAGCGAGAAGCCCGTGAGCAGCGTGCCTCCGAGCTCCAGGGGGAGCTTGCTGGGGTCGACCTCGTTGAACCGGTACGCGGCGCCCAGCCGCAGCTCGAGCGCGTTGTCCACCCGCTGACTCAAGATGACGACGGGCTGCGACGTGCGGAAGCTCAGCGCCAGGTTCCCGGCCAGGCGCACGCCACCCAGCGCTTTGGACACGGCCACCTCCGGAGCGAGGAGCGTGCCGGTCGTCCCGACGAAGCGCGCCCCTCCGCTGGTGGGGAAGGTGACGTTGAGCTGCGCCGCGAGGTCGACGACGTGCTCGCTGGCCCGCAAGATCCCAAACTTCGGCGCCAGGCGCAGATCGCCCACGCCGGCACCGGCGATCGACGGCAGGCTCGTGGTCGTCGCTCCTGGAATGTCGGTCTGTCCGGCGTTGACCCACACCAGCGGCAGCTCCAGCCCGAGCTGGAACCGCGGGCCGTAGCCGATCGCCGCGACGAGCTGAGAGCCCAGTCGGCTCTGGATCAGCGCGCCCAACCGTTTGCCGGTAGCGGGGTCTGAAACCACGACCGGGTTGTGCGCGTAGCCCAGGCTTACGCCCACGTCCCAGCTGAGCCCTTCCCGCAGCGCACCCCATTCCACGTCGAGCAGGCTCTGCCTTGAAAAGCCCAACCGCAGCCGCTCGGCCGAGTACCCCGCCTCGTACGGAACTGGGGCCTGGGCCCAGCCGCTACCGGGCGCCGCGGTCAGGACCACTGCCAGCAGCGCACCCACGTCGCGTGCGAACCTCATCGAAACGTGGGGTATCCGTCGCGGGCGGGGCATTCGCAATCGCTTTTTCCCACCTTCCGCGAGCGCTGGCTGCTCCGACCACGCGATCAGTTGAAGCCCTTTGCTCCCCGCGACGTCAGTGGCCATACTCCGCGGCCTTTCGCCGCTGAAGGAGAAGGACCTACACATGAAGAGCACGACGAAGCTGATCCTCGCCGCCGCGTTGGCGACCGCGACGACCGCGCTGGCCGACGGCAAGGGCAAGAAGGCCAAGGCGCCGGCGAAGGACACCATGGGCCAGTGCTTTGGCGTGGTGGGCAAGGAGCAGGGCGACTGCGGCGGGAAGGACCCCGCGACCGGCGCCAGCTGGGGCTGCGCAGGCCAGAACCCGACGTCGGACCTGGGCTGGAAGCGCATGTCGAAGGCCGAGTGCGACAAGGCCCCCAAGCACGCCGAAGCGACGGCCAAGAAGTTCGTGCCTGATCCGGCGTGAGCCGTCCGCTCTTCGGCGTCGGCCTGCGGGAAGTGCACCTGAGCGAGCTGTGCGCCCGCCCCGAGGTGTGCGAGCTGTACGAGATCATCACCGAGAACGTCTGCTTCGCGCGCGGGGCCAAGCGCGAGCGGCTGCGCTGGCTGGCTGAGCGGGCGAACATGGGCCTGCATGGCCTGTCGCTCAACGTGTGTGGCCATGCGGAGCTCGACGAGGGGTTCCTGCGTGAGCTGCGCGCGCTGGCGGACGAGCTGGGCGCGCTCTACGTGTCGGACCACCTGAGCTGGACGCGGCACGGCGCCCGGAGCACCTACGATCTGCTCCCCACGCCGTTCACCGAGGCCGCGCTCGACCACACCGCTGCGCGCGTGCAGCACGTGCAGGAGCGGCTGGGCCGCCCCCTCGTGCTCGAGAACGTGTCCACGTACGTGCGCTTTGCGTCCGACGAGCTGTCGGAAGCGCAGTTCACCCGCGCGCTGCTGGAGCGCACCGGCGCGCGGCTGCTGCTCGACGTGAACAACCTGTACGTCAACGCGACGAACCACGGATTCGACGCCGCGGAGTTCCTGAGGCAGCTGCCCGACGAGTCGGTGGCCGCCGTGCACGTGGCCGGGCACGAGCGCCGCGCGACGTTCTGCTTCGACACCCACGATCGACCCGTCAGCGAAGAAGTCTGGGCGCTGTACCGCGCCGCCATGCGTCGCTTCTCCGCGGCGTCGACGGTCGTGGAGTGGGACAGCGCGATCCCTCCGCTGAGCACGCTGCTCGCCGAGGTGGCGCGAGCCCGGGTCGAGGCGCAGCAATGAGCCTGCCCGAGCATGAAGCGCTGTTGGCGTGGATCCTCGAAGGGCGGCCGCCCGCCGAGCAGCTCCTCACGCCGGTCGACGATCTGGCCGAGCGCCTCGAGACGTACCGCGGCGGCTTCTCGGTGCGCACGTTCTCGGCGCTTGGTTCGGTCTTCCCTCGGACGGCGCGGGTGCTCGGTGAAGACTGGCAGCTGCTGGGGCGACGTTTCGCGTTCTCGCTGGCGCCGGCGGAGCCGAACCTCAACCTCATCGGCCGAGCGCTGCCCGCGTTCCTCCGCGACCAGGGGGCGCCATCGTTGGCCCGTGCGCTCGCCGCGCTCGAGTGGACGGCCTTCGAGCTCGTGCACGCCGAGCGAACGAGCGCGCTGGACGCCGCGGCGCTGGCCACGTTGGACGAAGGGACGCGCCTGGCCCTCGCTCCGGATCAGCGGCGCGTGTCGATCGATGACGCGGTGCTCGCCGCCTGGCCGGCGCCCCCTCGGGAGGACTCGACGCAGGCGCTGCTCTCGACGCGCTCGGGCGAGGCGACGCTGACGCCGCTCAGCTCAGTGCAGGCGCGCTTCCTGGCCGTGCTCGACGACGCGGCGAACGTGGGCGGCGTGATCGAGTCGGCCGGCCTTGACGCCGCGCAGCTCGGAGGGGTGCTGGCCTGGGCCGTCGACGCGGCGATCCTCGTGCGTCGCTGATTGCTGCGCCGCACGGTGACCGCCTCCATGGTCCTGGAAGATTAGGTGGTTCAGGGTTGTGCAGGCGCAAAACACACCCCTTGACCACGCGTGGCCGCGGGCCTATGGCCAAGGCCGTCGTCCCCCTTAGCGATGGAGAAGGAACATGGCTCGTGACGTGGTGATTGTCGGTGCAGCGCGGACCCCCATTGGCGCGTTTCAAGGCGCGCTGTCGTCCATGACGGCGCCTCAGCTGGGCTCGGTGGCGATCAAGGCCGCGCTCGAGCGCGCCGGTGTGAAGGCCGAGCAGGTCGATCAGGTGATCATGGGCAACGTGCTGCAGGCCGGCGTGGGCCAAGCCCCGGCGCGGCAGGCGCTGCGCGGCGCGGGTCTGCCCGACACGACGACGGCGGTGACGGTGAACAAGGTCTGCGGATCTGGGCTTCAGGCGGTGGTCCAGGCGTTCCAGGCGATCGCCCTGGGTGACGCCGAGGTCGTGGTCGCCGGCGGCATGGAGTCGATGTCGAATGCGCCGTACCTGTCGAACACGCTGCGCGGCGGCGCGCGCATGGGCCACGTGGAGTTCAAGGACAGCATGGTGTCCGACGGGCTGACCGACGCGTACGACAACGTGCACATGGGCCTGTGCGCCGAGCAGTGCGCGGACAGCATGAAGATCAGCCGCGCGGCGCAGGACGAGTTCGCCACCGAGTCGACGAACCGCGCGATCCGCTCGCAGAAGGAAGGCCTGTTCAAGAACGAGATCGTCGCCGTGTCGGTGCCGCAGAAGAAGGGCGATCCCGTGGTCGTCAGCGAGGACGAAGGCCCCAAGAACGCGAAGCCGGACAAGATCCCGTCGCTCAAGCCGGTGTTCAAGAAGGACGGCACCGTGACCGCGGCCAACGCTTCGTCGATCAACGACGGCGCGGCGGCGCTGGTGCTCATGTCGGCCGATCGCGCCAAGGCCGAAGGCCGCACGGTGCTGGCGAAGATCGTCGGCCACGCCGCGGCGGCGCGGAAGCCGGTCGAGTTCACGATCGCCCCGGCTGACGCGGTTTCGAAGCTGCTGACGAAGACCGGCAAGACCGCGGCCGACGTGGAGACGTGGGAGATCAACGAAGCGTTCGCGGTCGTGTCGCTGGCGAACAACCAGCTGCTCAAGCTCGATCCGGCGAAGGTGAACGTGCGCGGTGGCGCGGTGGCGCTGGGTCACCCGATCGGCGCGTCGGGCGCGCGGGTGCTGGTCACGCTGCTCCACACCATGAAGGACCACAACCTCAAGCGCGGCGTCGCTTCGCTCTGCATCGGCGGCGGCGAGGGCATCGCGCTCATGGTCGAGCGCTGAGCTCAGCTTCACGCTCTTGAGTTGTGATGCGGCGCACTTTGTGTTTCGAGTGCGCCGCTTCGTTTTCTTGGTACGGCTCTTCTTCGAAGGAGGCACCCGTGAAAAAGCTCGTCTCTTCAGCGGCCGAAGCGGTGGCTGACATTCCCGACGGCGCGACGCTCATGTCCGGCGGCTTCGGGTTGTGCGGCAACCCCGAGAACCTGATCACCGCGCTTCACCAGAAGGGCGTGAAGGGGCTGACGATCATCTCCAACAACTGCGGCACCACCGACCTGGGCTTGGGGATCCTCCTGGCCAACAAGCAGGTGAAGAAGATGGTGTCCAGCTACGTGGGCGAGAACAAGGAGTTCGAGCGGCAGTTCTTGTCGAAGGAGCTCGAGGTCGAGCTGTGCCCCCAAGGCACGCTGGCGGAGCGGATCCGCGCGGGCGGGGCGGGCATTGGCGGGTTCTACGTGCGCACCGGCGTCGGGACCGAGGTCGCCAAGGGCAAGGAGACGAAGCTGATCGACGGGCACGAGTACGTGCTCGAGAAGCCGCTCAAGGCCGACTTCGCGATCGTCCGCGCGTGGAAGGCGGACACTTGGGGCAACCTCATCTTCCGGAAGACCGCCCGCAACTTCAGCCCGATGATGTGCATGGCGGCGAAGGTCACCATCGTCGAGGCCGAGCACATCGTCCCCGTCGGCGAGCTCGACCCGGATCAGATCCAGGTGCCGTCGATCTACGTGAAGCGCGTGATCCAGGCGAAGGACCTGAAGAAGTGGATCGAGCGGCGCACCGTGCGCAAGGCCGCCTGAGACTTTCCGGAGACACCGACATGGCACTGACTCGAGAGCAGATCGCGCAGCGCGTCGCCCAGGAGCTCAAGGACGGCATGTACGTCAACTTGGGCATCGGCCTGCCGACGCTGGTCGCCAACTACATTCCTCCGGGCATGGACGTGCTGTTCCAGTCCGAGAACGGGATCCTCGGCATGGGGCCGTACCCCGTCGAAGGCACCGAGGACGCCGATCTGATCAACGCCGGCAAGGAGACCGTCACGGTGATCCCCGGGGCGGCGTTCTTCGACTCGGCGTTCAGCTTCGGCATGATCCGCGGCGGGCACGTGGACCTGGCCGTGCTGGGCGCCATGGAGGTGTCCGAGTTCGGTGATCTGGCGAACTGGATGATCCCCGGGAAGATGATCAAGGGCATGGGCGGGGCGATGGACCTCGCCGTGGGCGCCAAGCGGGTGATCGTCGCCATGGAGCACGTGGCCAAGGGCGACGCGCCGAAGATCTTGAAGGAGTGCCAGCTGCCGCTGACCGGCAAGCGCTGCATTCACGCGATCTGCACCGACCTGGCGTGGTTCGACATCACCCCCGAGGGGCTGCTGCTCAAGGAGCTCGCGCCCGGCGTGACGAAGGACGACATCGCCCGGCTGACACAGCCCAGCTTCAAGGTCGCTCCGGAGCTGAAGACGATCAAGGTCTAAGAGTTCGTCGCGGCAATGAACACGCTGGCTGACGTCGAAGCGGCGGTGGCAGGGCTCGGCGAACGGCCGGGCTTGGGCTGGGCGCTGGCGCACTGCGCCCAGAGCATCGAGTACTCGCTCAGCGGCTTTCCCGCGCACCGCAGCTGGCTGGTGCGGACGCTCATTGGCCCGAGGGTGCTCCGGCGGTTCATGGCCAAGGGCGCCATGCGGCACGACACGCAGGCGCCGATCCCGGGCGGGGCGGCGATCGACGCGGCGACGAGCGTCGAGGCCGGGCGGCAGCGGCTGCTGACGGCGATCGCTCGGTTTCGCGCGCACGAGGGTTCACTCGCGCCTCACTTCGCGTACGGCGCGTGGTCGCGGGCGCAGGCCGAGGCGGCGCACGTGCTCCACGTCGAGGATCATCTGCGGGCGTCCGAGCGGGCCTGACACGCCACCAGCCAGACTGAGTGACTTCAGCCGGCGAACACCGGCTGGCTGGCCGTGCGTACGGCATGCAGTGGAGTCAGGACCCTCCCGGCAGGAGGAGGGGCTCGTTTCAGCGAGCGCGCTCCCACGTCGTGGAGCATCTGCGTTCGGCGGACAGTGGCGGGCGTGCCGACAGCGGGGCTCGGAGCGATCAGCGGTCGACACCAGCCGCCGGCCTTTCCTCCTGCGCCTGTGGACGAGGGCGGGTTCATCACGACGACTGCCTGCGCCCGAGGGCTGCGGAAGAACTCACGTCCAGCCCGCCAGGAGTCGCACACTGGGGCGCAGCGCGGGGCCGACCTCGGAGGTGCTCGCCGGCGGCCGAAGTCCGGCCTGACGGTCGTTCGACCGCGAGAGCCCGCGCCTTCAGAGGTCGAACACCAGCTTCGTGCCGTGCTCCTGCAGCGTGCGGAAGCTCCGGTTCGCCTCGCGGAGCAGATCCTCACTCGAGCGCACCCGTTCGCTGGGGAACACCGCGCCGCCGCAGCGGGTGATCACCTTCGCCTCGTGCAGCGCGCCCTCGACGGGCACCTTCGCCAGCGTCCCCACGATCCGCTCCGCCGCCACGCGCGCTCCGGCGAAGTCCGTCTCCGGCAGCAGCACCACGAACTCGTCGGAGTCGACGCGGAAGAGCCGGTCCGCGCCGCGCAGCGTGACCTTCAGCTCCCCGATCGCCCGCGCCAGGTAGGCGTCCGTCGCGTCGCGCCCGAGCTGGTAGCGAAGGTGCTGGTAGTCGTCGAAGCCGAACAGCACCGCGCAGCAGGGCCTCCCGTAGCGGCGGCTGCGCGCCAGCTCGGCGTTCAGGCTCGCCTTGAGCTGCGAGTACGTCCCCGCGCCGGTGACGGGATCGAGCGCGCGAAACTGCGCCAGCTCTTCCTCCGCCGCCACCAAGCGCCGGCGATATTCCCGCACCGTCAGCGCCGAGCTGATGCGCGTCTGCAGCTCGATGAGCTTGAAGGGCTTGGTGACGTAGTCGTCGGCGCCCAGCTCCATGCCTTTGATCTTCCCGTCCATCTCCCCCATGGCCGTGAGGATGATGACCGGCAGATCCGACAGCGCCGGCGTCTCGCGCACCGCGCTGAGCACCGAGAACCCGTCGCGGCGCGGCATCATCAAGTCGAGCAGCACCAGATCCGGCCGGTCCTTCTGAATCGTCTCCCACGCCTCGACGCCGTCTTCGGCGATCGACACCCGATAACCCGAGGCCTCGCAGAGATCACGAAGCAGCTGCCGCGTGTGCTCGTCGTCGTCGACGCACAGCACGTGGCTGTTCTTGAACTCGAGGGTGCTCATTGAGGAAGCGAGGCGGTGAAGCCTAGTCGCCCTGCCAGTCCCGTGCTCGGCTTTCAAAGCGGGTGAATTCCGACAGGAACACCAAGTCGATGCTGCCGACCGGCCCGTTGCGCTGCTTGGCGACGATCAGCTCGCAGGGCAGGGCGGTGCGATCTGGCGGGGGCGCGCCGTCTTCGCCGTCGTCTTCCCGGTGGATGAACATGACCACGTCGGCGTCCTGCTCGATCGCGCCGGACTCGCGCAGGTCCGACAGCATGGGCTTGCCGCCCTTGCGCTCCTCGACCTTACGGTTGAGCTGGCTGAGCGCGATGATCGGCACGTCGAGCTCCTTGGCCAGCTGCTTGAGCGCGCGGGAGATCTCCGCGACCTCGAGCTGCCGGCTCTCGACCTTGCCCTTCTGGTGCATGAGCTGGAGGTAGTCGATGACGACCAGCCCCAAGGACGGCTCCTTCTGCTTGAGCCGCCGGGCCTTGGCGCGCAGGTCGAACGACGACAAGCCACCCGAGTCGTCGACGAAGAACTTGAAGTTGAACAGCTCCGCCGCGGCGGTCTGGATCCGCTCTTCGTCCGCCGGCGTCAGGCGCCCGCCGCGCAGCTTCTTCATGTCCACCCGCGCGTGCGTGGCGAGCATGCGCATGACCAGCTGCGCCGACGGCATTTCCAGGCTGAACACCGCGACGGCCCGGTTCTCCTTGCCCGCGACGTGCAGGGCGATGTTCATCGCCAGCGACGTCTTGCCGATGCCGGGGCGCGCCGCGAGGACGATGAGCTCGCCGCCGTGCAGGCCGGTGAGCTGGTTGTCGAGGTCGACGAAGCCGGTGGCCGTGCCGGTGATCCCCGACGTGTTCTTCTTCATCTGGTCGAGGATCGACAGCGCCTCGTCCATGAGATCGGCCATGGGCTTGAGGTCGCCCGTCTGGCGCTTCTCGGCGATCGCGAAGACCTTGCGGCCCGCCTCGTCGAGCAGCTCGAGCACCTCCCCCGTCTCCTGCGAGGCGAGGTCCAGGATCTCCCGGCCGGCGAACGCCAGCTGCCGCCGCGTCGACTGGTCCTTGATGATCCGCGCGTACTCGACCGCGTTGTGGCTGAAGGGGACCAGCTGGTCGAGCTGCTGGAGGTACGCCGGGCCGCCCACCGCCGCCAGCTGCCCGCGGATCTTGAGCTCTTCGGACAGCGTGAGCGGGTCGATCCGCTGCTGCTTGCTGTCCAGCGCCAACATGGCCGCGAAGATCTGCCCGTGCGACGGGTTGGCGAAGTCTTCGGCGATGATGTGCTCGGCCACGTTCGCCAGCACCGAGTTGTCCATGACCACCGCGCCCAGCACGGCGCGCTCGGCGGCGAGATCTTCGAACTGGCGAGGGCTGGGGACGTTCATGGGCGCAGCGCTGGCTTTTGCCACAACCGCGCGGTCCGCACGCTTCTGCGCGCGCAGAAAAAGAAAGAGGCGAGGCCCGAAAGAACGAGCCCCGCCTCGAACACTTCACGTCAACGGCCGCTGCGACTTACGCCTGCAGCTCGCCGACGACGTCGACCTTGATCTTGCACTGCACTTCCCGGTGCAGCTTGAGCTCGATCTCGTGCACGCCCACCGAGCGGATCGGATCCGGCAGGTGGATCAGCCGGCGATCGATCTTGTGGCCCGCCGCGGCGAGCCCTTCGGCGATGTCGAGGCTGGTGACCGAGCCGTACAGCTTCGACTGGTCGCCGACCTTGCGCTTGATCGTCACGGTGACGTTCTCGAGCTTCTTCGCCTGCTCCTGGGCGGTGCCCTTGAGCTTCTGCTGGCGAACCTCGATCACCTTCTTCTCGTGCTCGAGCTGCCGCATGTTCGCCGCGCTGGCCAGCATCGCCAGGTTGCGCGGGAGCAGGTAGTTCCGGGCGTAGCCGTCCTTCACGTTGACCAGCTCGCCGGACTTGCCCAGGTTGTAGACGTCTTCTCGCAGAATGACCTTCATGGCGTTCGTCCTGTTCAGCTGCCGATGACGAGGTAGGGGATCAGCGCGATGCCGCGGGCCTGCTTCACCGCCCGAGCGATCTGCCGCTGGTGCTTGCTGCAGCACCCCGAGATCCGCCGCGGAATGATCTTGCCGCGCTCGGTCACGAAGTACTTCAGCGTCGCCTGGTCCTTGTAGTCGACCGACAGCTTCTGGTCGGCGCAGAACCGGCACACGCGACGCCGCGCGAAGCCACGCCCGCGCTTCTCGTCGTCCATGCCTTCGCCGCGCTCGCCGCGATCACCACGGTCGCTCTTCCGTTCGTTGGGAGTCATTGTCGGTGTCCTTTCTTAGTCGTCGCTGTCGAACGGGCCGTCGTCGAAGCCACCCATCGCGTCGCGCTCAGCGCCACCCAACGGCTTGTTGTCGTCCACGTCGCCGGCCAGCTTCAGGTCTTCCTGCGGCTGCTTGGTGTCGGGGTCGATGTCGTCCGACAGCCGCTTGGAGATGAAGCGTGAGACTTCGTCGTAGTTGCGCAGGTTGCGCTCGACCTCGGTCACCATCGCCGAGCCGCCCAGGTAGTGCGCGTGGATGTAGATCGCCCGAGGCTGCTTCGCGACCGGGTACATCGTCTTCTTCTTGCCCCAGATCGTGAAGCGCAAGAACTTGCCGCCGTCGCGGTTGATGATCGTCTTGACGCGGTCCTTCACGCTCTCGACGGTCTCGTCCGTGAGATCGGGCCGCACCAACAGCACGGTCTCGTACTCACGCAGGTGCTTCTTTGCTGCTTCTGCCATGTGCTTTCCCCTTGGGTTGTGCCCGCCGACGAGCGTCGACGAGCGAGGAACGGAGCAGCCGCCGCTTGGCGTCCGACCCGGGGGTGGGGAACCGCGCGCCCACCTGACCTTCGCGCTCCCAGCCCTTCGGAAAACAGACGCCTTCCTCGAACGGGGACGGCGGCCTTAGGTGCCGGGCGCCGGCCTGTCAAGCAGGGCGACCGCTTGGGGCTTAAAGCGAACTGGGCGGCGGCGGTGGGGTGGTCAGTCCGTCGGGGTTCGTCCCCGGTGGGGAGGAAACGGGCGGCTGCGGCGGCGGAGGTTGGTAGGCCGGCGGCGGTTGGTACGGCGGCGGCGGCGCCCGGTAGACGGGCGGCTGGGGCGGAGGCGCCAGCGGCGGAGGGGGCTTGGCGATCAAATCGTCGGCGAAGCGTTGCCGGCCCACCAGGAAGCCGACCTTGAACTGCACCGTCGGCACGAAGAACTGGTTGGCGTTGCCGGCGCTCCCCATCATCCCCGCCACGTTCACGCCGGTCCCGCCGATGAGCGGCACCGCCAGCCCGATCTCGGGCAAAAGCGTGAAGATGTCCTGGAAGGAGATCGCGAAGCCCACGGTCGCACCCGGCGTCAGCACGAAGGCGCCCGCCGAAGCGCTGGACGCGCCCGCGAGGAGAAACTGCGCCATCAACCGCGGGCCCAGGACCAGCTCGTGGTGCCCGAACTTGAAGCCGATCAACACGGGGAAGTTGATCGTCCCGTAGGCGAACGCGGCGTTCGCCAGCCCGAAGAAGAAGCCGCCCACCGTCGGGTTGAGCGACACGGCCAGGTTGAGATCGTCGGGCTTGGTGAGCAGGAACTTCGCGTTCACGTCGAGCCCCGTGGTGCCGATGCGGGCGCCCAAGTCCACGCCGTCGCTCACGCCGTAGCGGGCGCCGAAGTCGATCATCGGGCCGAGCAGGAAGCTGACCGGCCCGAAGATCGTCTGCGTCCCGGCTGGAGGCAGGGCCAGGTGCACACCGGGCTCGGTGGTGAACTGGTAGTTGCCGCGGCCCATGGTGTCGGCGCGCTGCACGCCGCCGATCGACAGGCAGCTCGAGGCCACCAGCAGTGACAGCGCGACGCCCCCGCGACGGATCGTGTTCGTCATGATCGCCGCGGACTGTATGCGGCGCGGAGCCGCGGCGTCCCGAGCAATGGGCGCCCGCAGAGGTACAGGAGGCTCAAGAGTCCTGCCACGTGAGGCGAACCTCGGCGCCAATGAATGGCGCAACGGACACCAGCCGCTCAAGGCGCAAGCCCAGCACGCCCGCTCGGATCGCCAGCCCACCGAACCACCCGCGGAAGAGGTGCCGATCCCAAGCTGCACGCACGGCCGCGGCGGGAGCGCCCACGGCTTGCACCGACCGGTAGTCGCGCGCCGAGACGTCGCGGATCACGATCGACCACGTTCCCTCGAGGCCGACTCTGATCCCGAGCTGAGGCAGCGGCAGCCATTCGAGCTGCGCGGAGAGCTCAGCGACGTGGCTTCGGAATGGCAACTGCTCGTCGATACCCCTGAGCTGACCGGTCCCGGTGAGGTACCCAACGCTCGCGCCGACCGACACGGCGCCAAACCGCCGCACGAGCTGCGCAGCCGGTCCGGCCGCAAAAGGCAGTGCGCTCAGCCGGATCGCATCGTGAAACACGAACAAGGCGCGACCGGCGATGCCAAACGACCACCCGGGGGCGGGAGGCAATACGCTGGTCAGATCGAGCCTGTCGCCGGGCGCAAGCAGGACGGTGGTTCGGCCGAGGGTGGCGCCTGATCGCGGGTCTTCGAGCGTGATCTCGCGGCGCCCCGGACTGAGGCTCACGCCGCCGGGCAGCGTGCCCTTGACGACGCCGTCGACGCTGAGCCGAAGGCCCTCGGCGACTGGTGAGTAGCTATAGAGCACGGGCGCAGACGTGCGCACGATCTCCCCGCGGAGTACGACCGGGTCGCGACCCACGAGCTCGACCTCGGCGGTTGGGCGCTGCTCGCCTCGGGTCGTGGCGTAGGTAGCGTCGCGGGCGAAGTCGTGCGCTTCGAGTGCCGTGACGGCGCCGTCGCCATCGCGGTCCCCTCGGTCAAGAGCCCGGAGGATCCCGGCGGTGTAGATGTCATGGCCCAGCTCCTCGCTCTCCCGGGCCGTCTCTCCAAACGCACACGCCGTCAAGACGAGCAGACCTTCGGAGACCTCATGGAGGGCCGCAGCCGGCCCCTTCATTGCTCGCAATCTGTCTGCTAGCGGCTCGTCCAGTGCCGACTTCCCTTTGCCCGAATGGCACAGCGCCAAGATGAGGGCCTTTCGCCTCGCGGGGAGACCCTCGAGCAGCGACTTGAGTCGATCGACTGCGACGGCGGTCTCGGCCAACACGTCCATGCGGGTGTCGCGCGTCACGATGAAGCGTTCGAGCTTGCCGCCCGGACGACGCCCGAGCGTGCCGTGCGACGACACGTAGACGACGACGGTGTCCTGAGGATGCGTCGCTGCCGCAGCGACCGCTTCGAGCTCAGAGAGGATCGACGCCTTGAGGGTCGCGTCTGGCGCAGTCAGCACGCGGATCGTGTCGTAGCCTGTCAGGGCGTGGCCAAGCTCTCGCGCATCGGCCGCCGCGTAGCGCAGCGGTGTGAAGCGCGGATCGAGGAACGTGTCCACCCCGATCAGCAGCGCGTGGCGCCGCGGCGCGCCGCCGGCCTGGGTGACGCCCAGCGCTGCTCGTTCAATACCCTTCTCTGTCCAGCGTGGCGCGCTGCAGCTGGTGAGAACGCTCAGCGCACCGAGCAGGAGCACGGCTGGCGGCGCAGGCTGGGTCATGGACCCACCGTCACGGTGGTCGGATCGGAGGTGGCCACCGATCCGTGCTGATCCAGCGGGCGCGCGCTGCCGACCAGTCGGAGTCGCCAGGTGTTCATGGAACTCGGTCGCAGCACGATTGCTCCTTCACCGTCTGCCAGCTCCTGCTCGCCGGCTTGCACCGCGTGGCCGCGCGGATCGTCCGGCCACAGTCTTCGCCACGTCCCGTTGACCTCCTCTTCGACGGCCAGCCAGGCCGCGCGCGTCGTGCTGACGCGCGCGGCGATCCGCGCGCCGACGGGGAGCGCAGTGCCCGACGCGAGGCGATGCGGCGCTGGATCTAATGCAACGAGCACGAGCGCCAGCGTCGGCTCGGCGTCGTCGCCTTTGACGCCGGTGTACTCGCCCGGGCCGAGGCGAGGCCAGGCGAGCAGCAGTGCCACCGCGCTCGCGGCGGCGACCCCGATGAGCGGCGCGAAGCGGCGCCACCACGGTGCTCGCGGAAAGGCCTCGGCGAATGCTGCCGGGAATACGTCGGGGCTCGGCGGCGCAACCCAGGCGTCGTTGAGCTGCGGCGCTGCGCTGTCGGCGTCTGAACGGAGGCGCTCGCGCAGCGCTTCCCGATCCGTCTTGGAAGCGTTGCCCTCCAGTAGCCGAGTGACGACGTCCTTCAACACCCGACACCTCCAAGCTCGTCACCGTGGTTCACGAGATCGAGCAGGAGCGCGGCGCGCAGCTTTGCTCGGAGCCGCTGGAGCGTGACCGTCACGGTTCCGTGCGGCACGCCAAGCTCTTCGGCCGCGGCGCGCGTCGTCATCCCTTCCACGTAGACCGCGCGGGCGATCGCCCGGTGCGCCGCTGGTTCGATGGTCGCGAGGCAGTCGCGGACGAGCTGCTCGCGCCGTTGCCTGTCGGCTTCGCCTTCGAGCGGCGACTCGAGCGACGCTTCCGTCGCGAAGGAAGTCAAGAGCTCGGCGCGGCGGTGCTCGAGGCGACCACGGCTGCAAGCAAGCGTGGTGCAGGTGCTCAGCGCCCAACTCACGAAGGCCTCGGGCCGTTTGAGTTGTCGGAGTTGTTTGAACAGGCGAACCCAGACCTCCTGCGCGAGGTCCTTCGCCGCGTCATGGTCACCACGCGAGGCGAGCAAGCACTGACGAAAGACGGGCGCCGCCGCGGCGTCGTACAGCGATCGGGCCGCACTGCGATCGCCGCGCAGGCACGCTTCATGGAGTGATCGCCAGTTCATGCGCAATCCGCGAAATGTCATACCTGACCACGTGTGCCGAGCCTGTTTCGTACGCCGTCGGGTCGGCAGGATCGGCGAAGACCATCAGGCTCGAGCCGGCCAGACACGCCGGGCTGACTGCCGTCCCCAGCGTCGCCATGGGGCGTCCCTCGCGCAGCGGCGCGCCTTCTGCGAGCAGCCTCAGCTCTCGCCCGACCCGCAGGATTTCGACGCCCGCTGGACCAGCGGGAAGGAAGTCGATCCCGGGGAAATGCAACCGGTCAGCCACGTCACGACCCAGTTCGCTCCAAGCCTGGAGCGGCCCGAGCGGAACGTCGAGGGAGCGGGCCCTGAGCGACCCACCACGATGCTCGAAGATCGTGACGCGCCAGGTGTCTGGGTCGACCCGCTCGACGCCGATTCTCACCGACGGCGAGCGGTCGGCGCGCGGCTGGAGGAGCGCTGCAGGCGACAGGCGTGGCAGGTCGACGATCGTCACCTCGTCCAGTTCGGGATCGGCGCGAATCCACTGCATTCGCTCCGACGCGTCGACGACGACCAACGTCGGCTGGTCCGCTGCGCCCGGCGACCATTCGGCGGGCCTACGACGCACGCCCGGAATGTGGGCGAGCGAGCGCGCGCCTTCGGGGCCGATCCGCCAGACGCCGACGCCGGCATCGTCCTCGGTGAAGAGCGTGAGGCGCGTCCCAGCCAGTGTCGGCACCATCGCGAAGGGGCGCGCGTCTAGCGCGTGGACGGTCTGCCTTGGGCCCTCCTCGGGGGTATGGATGGTCACCACGAACGTCCCACCGTCGGACGCCGCGCTCACGCACCTGCCGTTCGACAGGAGCTGGCACCGCTCGTTCAGACGCCAAACGCCGTGCGCGCTACCGTACCACTGCCCACCCAGCGCTCCATTGGCAGCTCCGTCAATGGTGAAGCCCGTGAAGGCGGACTCGGCTGCCTCCAGCGCCCTCCACCCGGTGCCCTCAGGTTGCACGCTGGTGCCCTGAACCTCGAGCGCGAAGCCAAGCCACGGCGCGGAGTGGGGCCGCAGCGAGAGGATTCCCTCGCCTGCGTCGACCGCGCCGCTGTAGGCGTCGACGCGGAGCGCCTGCTCGGTGGTGATGATCGAGATCGCGCGCTCGTTCAGGCAGCGCAGTGCGCCGCCGATTGGTGCGGCGACGGCCAGACGTTCTCCCGTCCCGACGCCGCGGAGTTCGGGCACGAGGGGGTTCAGCGCCAGAGGCGAAATCACCCGCTCCACCCGAAGCTGTTGACCGGCGTACAGGCGGAGCGGTTCGACGAGCCCCAGGCCGCGGAAATCGTGCGCGACCAGGAGGCTCCGTCCAACGGGCGCCTCGATCACGACGCAGCCGCGCTCGTCGGTCCGCGACTCGGCGTACGGCCGACGATCGACGACCACGAACGTGGGGAGCCGGATCGCGGGCTCACCATTGGGGCGGCGGAGACAGACCTGTGCAGTTGCAGCGCCGTACTCGGCGACAGGCTCGAAGGTCCCGCACGCGGCGAGCAGGAGTGCCGGGAGGAGTCGGATCATCGGCGCACCCGAAAGAACGCGTATGCACCGTCACCGATCGCGCCGTAGGCAATGCGAGTGTTCTCGTCGCCGAACCCCGTCGGTTGGGTCACGAAGGGACTCCTCGCGACGTCGCGGCGAACGCCGGTAAACGGGTCGACGAGTACGTACCGACCGCCACCGAGCCAGAGGACAGCGACATCCCGGTCTTGTCCGACCAGTACTTCATCGGGGTTCAGCGGTGTCGGTCGGAGGGCAGTCAACAGGCTCACTCCGTTGTGTTGGCTCGCTTCAGTCCAGAAGCCGGCAGCGCTCGAGCAGCCGCGGCTCAAAGAGATCGTCGCGGCGTTCTCACCCAGGACCCCGGTGGCCACGTGCGTGCTCTCGTCTCCGACGTGGAGAGCTCGCAGCGGCCCCCCGGTGCTGCGGCCCTCAATCAGCGTCGTCGGAAGCTTATGGCCCGGCGTGCACGGGGGCAGGTGCCCGCCGCGCCGAAGCGACGGCGCGACGTTGACGACCTCTCGCCGCGACGTCAGGTTCTCGACGTCGAACCGGACGATTTCGAGGTGTGGCTCCAACGAGCCGTCCACGCCCACGACCAGCGAACGGACCCCGCTGGCGCCCAGCACCAGCGGAGACCCGTCGGTGGGTCGCTGCCAGGCCACGTGTTCGCTGCGACGCACGCCGTCGCGATCGATGCGGGTCGCGGTGACACCCGACGGGCTGGACTCCACGAGAAACACGGTTTCGCCGTCCGTGGGGACGACACGCGCCGCGGGGGACACCTCGACTGGAATCTGTCGACGGGAGGCGAGATCGTACCACCGCGTTCGCTGGCCGGCGCTCGTGACGAGCACGCCGTGGGTTTCGGACCACCGCGCCGTGCTTCCGGTCGGGACCTGTACGTCGAAGTCGATCGACCCATCGTCGACGTTGAGCCACCGAAGCCTGGTCAGGGGGCTGGTCACCGGGCCTCCTGCTCCGAACCAAGTGTACGCTCCGTCGACCAGGCCGACGCGCACGCGGCCGTCGCTGCACCGCGTAGCCCAGACGCGCAGGACGGGGGGGGGCGCGGAGCCCGGCGTTGGGCGCAGAGACGCGGGTTCTTGCCAGGGCGCGTCGACCAGCGTGCGTGTGGAGCCGTCGTCATAGACGCGCGCAACGACCAGGCGATCATGCAGATATTTCACCGTCAGGATCGGTTCGTCTCTGCTGCCCGCCCAGAGGAGCTGGACGCCGTCTTCCGGGGTGGTCAGTTGCTCGTCGTACCCCACGCCTCGCAACCAGAGCACATCGGGGTACGCCCAGACCTTCTCGAGCTCGAGCTCACCCAGGTCTGTCGTTCCGGCCGGGCGGAGGCTCAGCCCCGGTCGCCAGACACCTTCGTCCGTGTGTTCGTTCTGCAGCCCGAAGAGCGCGGCTTCTCCAGCGGGAACCTCGAGGCTGAACCTGCCTTCGACGTCGGTGACGGTCGTGGCGATCGGGCGGCGGTTTCGGACCACCGCGATCTGCGCGCCTTGTTGGGGGCCGCCGGCTCGATCGACGACACGGCCCGTGAGCGTCGCGATGCCGTCATCGGTCGTCAGAGCGCCACAGCAGCCGAGCACGGCAAGCCAAGCCAGGAGGAGGGGAGCGGAGTTTCCGGTCATACGAAAGGGACGCCACGACGGCGACCGGCGATTACATCGGCGCGAGGTCGGTGTGGAGCAGGGAGCGTGTAACCGTGGCCGGCGACCCGCTCGGTGTCTCGCGTGAACCGCTAGGCACGGCTGCGCCCCTCTGCTACGCGCGCCAACCATGTTCTCTGAGGGGAAACTGAAGCCTTGCGCATTGCTGGCTGTGCTGATCGGCGCACCCGTCGCGCTCGCGCAGTCCGTCGACGCCGGGGCCGAAGCGCTGCCCCTGCGCGTCGCCAACCCAGAGCCCGCGCCGGAGCTGATTCGGCAGGGCCCTTTCGAGGCCGACGCCGGCAGCGAAGCCGCGGCCCCGAGCTCCAGCCACAGCCCTTCGAAGAGCGCCGCCGCCGCCGAGGCCGCGTTCCAGGGTGAAGCCCCGCCGCCGAAAGAAGAGCCGATCCGCGTCACCGCCGCGCTGGGCGGCTCGCTGCGGTTGACCTACTCCGGGGCGACCGACTTTCCCGTCGACTCGTCGTTCCAGGGCGTCACGATCGCGCCGCTGACCACGCGGCTGCGCGTCGCGCCGGAGATCTACGTCGGCCGCTTCGGCCTCATCATGGAAGCCGACGGCGTCACGGGCTCCATCATCGGCCACCCGGCGCCCCAGCTCGTCGGCGACCGCGTGCCGTTCCCCGTCATTCGCCCGCTCGAGCTGCGCAAGCTCTACCTCCAGTACAAGTGGGACTCGGGCGCGTTTCGGGTCGGCCAGCAGACTTCGCAGTGGGGCCTGGGGCTGCTCGCCAACGCCGGCGCCCAAGACGCGCAGCCCGGCGACTTCGGCCAGCAGCACTACGGCAACCTGACGTACCGCGCGTTGCTCGCGGCGCGGCCGTTCTTCTCGCTGGGCGGGGCGTGGCGCGCGGTCGAGACCGCCTTCGCGGCTGACCTGATCGTCCGCGACAACTTCGGGGAGTACGCGCTGGGTGATCGCGCCTGGCAGGGCGTCGTCGCGCTGCGCTTCGCCAAGGACCAGGACAACGAGCTGGGCTTCTACGGCGTCTACCGCAGCCAGCGGAACGTCGAGGCCACCAACGGCGCCAAGGCGACCGACGTGTTCGTCTTCGACTTCGCCGGCAAGGCCGAGTTCTTCAAGGAGCGGCTGCGCCGCCGTCAGGCCTCGCTCTGGGCCGGCTTCGAGGTCGTCGGCATCACCGGCACGACGACGCAGGGTCGGCACGAGACGGCCCCGCTGCTCCAGGTCCGCCAGCTCGGCGCGGCCGGCAAGCTGAACTTCAAGGTGCGCAACCTGGGGCTGCTGCTCGACGTGGGCTTCGCTTCGGGTGATCAGAACGCGACCGACGGCAGCATCGACAACTTCCGCTTCGACCGCGACTACAAGGTCGGCCTGGTGCTGTTCGATCACGTGCTGGGCTACCAGTCGGCCCGCGCGTCGGTGCGCGCGTCGGACCCCAGCTTGACCGGCGTGCCCCCCGAAGGCGCCGAGCTGCTCGGCACGGCGGGCAGCATCACCGGCGCTTGGTACCTGTTTCCCCGCGTGAAGCTCGCCTTCGCCGACTGGCTCGACGTGTACGGCGGGCCGCTCTTCGCGTTCAGCACCGCCAAGCTCACCGACGCCTTCACGACGCGCCTGGCCGGCGGCACGCCGCGCAACTCGCTGGGCGCTTCTCCAGGCGGCTACCTGGGCACGGAGCTCGACCTGGGGCTGCAGGCGCGCTGGACGATCTACAAGTCGCTGGTCTTCCGCGCGACGGCCGAAGGCGGGCTGCTGCTGCCCGGCGACGCGTTCGCGCTGCCGAGCGGTGGGCTCATGGGCACGGTGCTCATGGGCCGGCTGCGGCTGGCCTTGAGCATTTGAAGAACCCCACACGAGATCCAGGACCTCATGACCTTGCCGCGACTGTGGAAGAGCTTGCTGCCGGTGACGTTGCTGACCGCGTCTTGTGCGCCGTCGGAAGGGAAGGGGCTGGCGCTGACGCAGCCCGGGACCGGCGCGCAGGTGCGCTTCGACATGTACGCCCGGCCGCTGCCGGACATTCCGCTCCCGAACGACTTCGCCACTCGGTACGATCCGTCGGCGCCGAACAAGCGCCGCATCAACGCGTCCATGGTTGCGACGACCGAATGGGAACGGTCCACCCGCGCGTCGATCGACGATCTCGACGGCTGGGGCACGTACCAGAGCATCACCGTCGGGTTCGAGAAGCCGCTCGACGTGCACAACGTGCTCAGGCGGCACCAGGGCGACGACTACGATCCGCGCGACGACGCGGCGTACCTGCTCGACATCACCCGCGACTCGCCGGACTTCTGCCAGTTCGTCCCGCTCGATCTGGGCGAAGGCAACTTCCCGCTCACGCTCGAGCGGCCGGACTACTTCCCGAACGACTCGCACAACGACTCCGACCAGCTCGTGTTCGAAGACCGCGAGGAGGACGTCAACCGCAACGGCAAGCTCGACCTGGGTGAAGACCTGGACATGGACGGCGTGCTCGACCACCCGAACACGCTCTTCCCGGGTGACACCAAGCTCAATGTGCTGCCGTTCTACGAACGCGAGACGAACACGCTCATCATGAAGCCGGTCATGCCGCTGCGGGAGTCGACCACCTACGCGGTGGTGCTGACGCGGCGGCTCCTCGACGAAGACGGCCGGCCGGTGCGCTCACCGTTCGACTACGTGAACCACACCCAGCAGACGCAGGCGCTCGAGCCGGTGCTGGACTGCCTGCCCAAGTACGGGCTGGCCCGCGAAGACGTGGCCTTCACCTGGTCCTACACGACGCAGAGCATCACCCGGGAGTTCAAGGCGGTGCGTGACGGGTTGTACGGGCACGGCTCGCTGGCGCGGTTGTCGACGGAGTTCCCCGCGCAGATCAAGCAGCTCTACCGCCTGCAGACCCTGCCCGAAGGCAGCACCGCAAACGCCTATATCGTCACCAGCGAGCGGTTCCGCGACGCGGCGATCGAAGTGCTCAAGGCGCTCGAAGGGCGCTCGACGCTCACGCCGCAGATGCTCAACGTGATCGACCACCACAAGTTCATCGACTACCACGTGATCTTCTCGTTCACTTCGCCGCAGTTCTTCCCGCGGGTCGACGCCGAGAAGAAGCCGCTGCCGCTCTACAAGCAGGTGATGAAGATCGACCCGCTGACCGGCGACGCGTTCACGCGGCCTGAGGACGTGATCGTGTACGTGACGATCCCCAAGAACCGTCGCGGCCCAGCGCCGGCGGTGATCCTCGGCCACGGCTACACGGGCGGAAAGTACGACCCGCTGATCTACGGGGGGTTCTTCGCGCGCGTCGGCCTCGCTTCGATCGGCATGGACAACGTCAGCCACGGCTTGGGCTTGGATCCCGTGCTGCTCGAGGTGGCCCGCGGGCTGTTGCGCGGGAAGAACCTGGAGCCCATGTACAAGGGCCTGGTGCAGGACGACCGCGCTGCGGATCAGAACGCCGACGGCATCAAGGATCCTGGCGCCGACTTCTGGACCTCGTACATCACCCACACGCGTGACGTCGTGCGGCAGACGTCGATCGACTACGCGCAGCTCGTGCGGATCCTGCGCGGCTTCAACGGCGTGCAGACGTGGAACTACGACAACAACCGCGATCAGAAGAACGATCTGGCCGGCGACTTCGACGGCGACGGGGTGCTCGACATCGGCGGGACCGCGCCGATCCACATCAGCGGTGGGTCGCTCGGCGGCATCATGAGCGCGCTCATGGCCGGGGCCGAGCCTCAGCTCGACACGTCGGTGCCGATCTCCGGCGGGGCCGGGCTGCCCGACATTGGCATTCGCAGCACCCAGGGTGGCGTCGGCGAGGCGGTCAACCTGCGCATGATGGGCCCGCTGTTGATCACCCTGAAGAACACCGAAGGGAAGATGGAGCTGTGGCAGTACCTGCCGGACCTCAACAAGCTCGGGAAGGCCAAGCTCGGCGTCGTCACCGCGACGCTCAAAGAAGGCGACACCGCGGTCGTGACGAACCTGCGCAGCGGCGAGCACCGCTGCGGTCGAGTCATGGCCAACCAGCTGCTGCGCGTGGCGGTCAGCTCGGACGAGGGCGATCCACTCCGGCTCGACGTGTTCGACGGCGCGCTGCCTCCAGCGCCGCGCGACGGCTGTGTCGTCCCGAAGGACACCACGCCCTACTGGACCTTCGACAAGCTGGGCGTCGAGGTGAAGTGGTACGCGGGCAAGGCCGACGCGGGCGTCGTCGCCACCACGCTCGACGCAGGCACCGAGCTGCGCGCCTTGGGCGACGGCTTTGGCCTACGGCGGCAGACCCCGGAGATGCGGCGCTTCATGGGCCTCGCGCAGCTGGCGATCGAGCGCGGCGATCCGGTCAACTGGGTGCCGTATTCGGATCGGTGGAACCTGACGTACGCGACCGGTGAGAAGGTCGAGACCAACCTGCTGATCGTCAACACCGTCGGCGACATGAAGGTGCCGGTCGCGACCGGCGCGGCGGTGGCTCGCGCGGCGGGCATGATCGAGCTGCGGCAGCGCGATCCCCGCTGGGACAAGACCCCGAACCGCGTGCTGATCGACAACGGGGTGGTCGAGGCCGTGGAGCGCACCGGACGCTTCAAGAGCAGCCGCGGCGTGCCCACGCTCGTCGACGTCGAGCACTTCTCGTCGGTGACCGGCGCGAACGACGGCTTCGACGTGCCTCGGCTCAACCCGCCGCTGCGGCTCGTCGGCCCCAACCCGCGCCTGGGCGGCTACAGCGGCGTGGTGTTCCCCATGGTCAAGCCCGAGGGCACCCACGGGTTCGATCTGCCCAACCCCGGCGCGACCTGGAACTTGGGCGCCTTCATGGTGAACCTGCTCGGCCGCTTCATGCAGACCAGCGGGCGGGAGCTGAAGTTCGACACCTGCCTGCCCAACAGCAGCTGCACGTGGTTGCCGCCGATCCCGGCGAACTAAAGGACCGCGCGGCACCCCAAAGGACGGCGGGCCGGCCCTTCAGACCGGTCCGTCGAGGCGGCGCAGCAGCCCGCGGGTCCGCTCCGCGCTGAACACGCGCCAGACGACGAAGAAGCCCACGAGGATCGCCAGCGTGTGGGCGATCGTGAACGCGGCCATGAGCCGCTGCGCGACGGAGAACGCTTCGGTCAGTTCCCCGGAGGCCTGCTCCGCCGCGGCCTTCACCATGGCGCCTGCGGAGCGCTGGGCGATCACCAGCTGCTGCCCGCCGTCCATGGCGCGGGCGATCGCCGCGACGAGGGCACCCCAGCCGACGACGGCCGCCGCGTCTTCTCGTCGGGCCATGCCCGGCCAGCGCACGCGCAAGCTGAGCGTCGCGGTGAGGAGCGCGGCGAAGGACAACAGCACCAGCACGGCGATGCGAGGCGCGCGCATGGACCGAATCGCGCTCAGGCGCGCTTCCTGGCCGGCCTTGAACATGGCCTGCATGACCTTCGCGTCGAGCGCGCCGCCGTCGAGGCCGGCGAAGGTCGGCTCCACCAGCTCGACGCTGTCGGCGATCGCGGCTTCCACGGTCTCCTGCCACGACTTCCAGGACACCAGCGTGCCCAGCGTCAGCGTGGCGAGAATGAAGTACCGCAGGGGACGCGGGAGCTGACCTCGCTCGTCCGTCACGTCCCGCTCTTCTTCAGGTACCGCAGGCGCAGATCGAGCAGCAGATCCTGCAAGAGGCGCTGCTCTTCCTGGGTGAGGTTGCCTGCGGTCTTCACCGCCAAGAGTTCGAGCACGTCGATCGTCTGCCGCGCTCCGAGCAGATCGACGGCGCCGGGCGTGGCTTCGGGGTGCGTCGCGTCACCCAGGTGGATGAGCGCGGTCGACGCCAGGCTCAACACGAACGAGCTGAAGCTCAGCGGGGCGTGCCCGCCCATCACGAAGCCTTCGCCCTGTCGCTCTGCCACGGTCACTCCTCGTCGCCGACGTCGTCCTCGTCATCGAAGTCGTCGGAGTCCAGCGTGGACTCGACGGGCGCCGCCTTGTCCGAGACGTCGGGGAGCGACTTGAGGTGCTTCTCCCACGCCTTCTCCTCGAGGATTCCCTGGCGGAGGTACCGCTCGGCGGTTCGCTTGTCTTGGTAGCGCAGATCGATCTCGGACATGGGCCGGGCCTATAAGGCAGCCGCCCATGGCAGACAAGCTCCCGCGCGGCCTCTACGCCCTGGTGGACGACAGCTTGGCCACGCACGTCAGCATGGTCGCCAAGGCCCAGGCGGTGCTCGAGGCCGGCGTCGAGATGCTGCAGCTGCGCTTCAAGCTCACCCCGGAGAAGGACGCGCTGCTGGCGCTGCGGCAGGTCGTCGCGCTCGCCAAGGGCCACCCTCGCGCGGTCGTGATCGTCAACGATCGCCCCGACTGGGCGTTGATCGCCGGCGCGCATGGCGTCCACGTCGGCCAGGACGACGTGCCGATCGACTGGGCCAGGAAGGTGCTCGGACCGCAGGCGCTGATCGGCGCGACGGTGCGGTCGGCGGCGGACATCGACGCGGCCGCCCGGGCGGGGGCCGATCACGTCGGCCTGGGCCCCGTCTTCGCCACCACGACCAAGCAGGTCGACGCGCCGCCGCTCGGGGTCGAGGGGTTCGCGGCGATCGCGCGGAGCAGCCGGCTGCCGGTCGTCGCCATCGCCGGGATCCGGCGCCGGCACCTGCCCGAGCTTCGGAAGGCCGGGGCGCATGCGGCGGCGGTCGCCAGCGAGTTGTGGGGGGCGCCTGACTTCGCTGCTACCGCCCGCGCGCTGCACCAGGCATTCTTCGCGGCTTCATGAAGCCCCACCATGGTCCGCCGCGACGCCCGACGATCGCGATCACGCCTGACGTCGCCACGCCCGCGGACTCGCCGCTGCCTCGCTACGAGCTGAAGTGCGCGTACGTCGACGCCGTGCTCCGCGCTGGAGGCCTGCCGTGGATCGTCCCCATGAGCGACGATCGCCAGGTGATCGACGCCGTGCTCGATCGCGTGTCTGGGCTGGTGATCACCGGCGGGGCGTTCGACGTGCCCCCAGACCTCTACGGCGAGACGCCGCGCGAAGGGCTGGGGCCGCTCAAGCCCGCGCGTACCGCGTCAGAACTCGCGTACCTCAAGGGCGCGCTCGCCAAGCACGTGCCCGTCTTGGGCATCTGCGGAGGCATGCAGCTCATCAACGTCGCGTTTCAGGGCACGCTCCACCAGGACCTGAGCCGCGAGCTGCCGACGGCCAAGTCCCACGAGCAGTCGCACGATCGCACTCAGCCGCACCACCCGATCGACGTGCGCGACGGGACGATCCTCGCGGACTGCGTCGGCCGCGGGCAGCTCATGGTGAACTCCACGCACCACCAAGCCGTGAAGACGCTGGGGGCTGGGCTCGTCGCGTCGGCCTTCGCGGGTGACGGGGTGATCGAAGCGCTCGAGGCGCGCACGCCGACCTGGGTGCTGGGCGTGCAGTGGCACCCCGAGCTGATGATCGAGTCGATACCGGCGAACCTGGGTGTCTATCGCACCCTGGTGACCAAGGCGCGAGAGCGGCGCCACGGCTGAAGTGGGCCCTATACTCCCGCACGGCGTGGTCGCCCGCGGCCGGCGCGGCCGCTGACGAAGATTTTCGACGGAGACGAACCGTGGACACGACGACGGAACTGAAGCGCGGAGCTGTCCGTGCGCTGCTGTGCGTTGCGCTGGTGGTGCTCGGGTGTGACGGGGGCATCAGCGTCGGCGGGGGCGGTCGGGACGGAGGCCGCGCCGGCGCAGGCGGCGCACAGTCCGACGGTGGCGGTGGGGCTGCGGGGAGCGCCGGGACGGGCGGAAGCGCTGGCACCGGCGGCTCGGCCGGGAGCGGTGGCGCGGGCGCCGATGCGGGCGTAGTCGTCGACCCGACGGATCCAGCCAACCCGACGAAGGACTCCGACTGCGACGGGCTCAACGACGCGGAGGAGCTCGGCACGACGTACGCCGGCGGCGGGCGCACCAACCCCGCGGTCGCCGACTCGGACGGCGACGGCATCAACGACGGCGTCGAACTCGGGCGAACGTCGTCGGTGGATTCGCGCTGCACGATCGTCGCGGACCAAGATCCCGCGACGCGGACCAACCCCACGCTGACCGACTCCGACGGCGACCTCGTGCCCGACGGCGTGGAGGACACGAACAAGAACGGTCGGCGGGACACGACGGAGACGGACCCCGGCAGCGTGGACTCGGACGGCGACGGGCTGAGCGACGGCGTGGAAGATCACGACAAAGACGGCGTGGTCGACGCGACGGAGACGGATCCTCGGCGGCGGGACACGGACATGGACGGCATCGCCGACGGCGTCGAGCGCCGCGTCACCATGACCGATCCCACCAAGGCCGACAGCGACAACGACATGTGCAGCGACGGGGCGGAGGACGCCAACCAGAACGGCATGGTGGACATGGGGGAGACGAACCCGAACCTGGCCACCGACTGTGGGCCTGTCGTCAACCCCGACGGCGACATGGACGGGATCCCCAACCGCCTCGAGGACCGGAACGGCAACGGCATGGTGGACCCCGGCGAGTCCAACCCCATGAGCGTGGACACCGACATGGACGGGCTCAACGACGGCGTCGAGGACGCGAACCGCAACGGGCTGTTCGACGCCGGCGAGACGAACGCGACGAGGAAGGACACCGACTGTGACGGGCTCCTCGACGGGCCGGCGCAGGGCATGATCATGGGTGAAGACGCCAACGCCAACGGCAGCGTCGACGGCAGCGAGACGGATCCTCGCCGGCGCGACACCGACGGTGACGGCCTGTCCGACGGCATCGAGCGCGGGCTGACGACGGCGCGCCTCGCGGACCCGACGGGCTGCACCGGCGTGGCGGTCGACGCCGATCCGGCCACCACGACCAACCCGACGGCCCGCGACAGCGACGGCGATCAGATCGACGACGGGGCCGAAGACGTGAACCAGAACGGGCGGGTCGACATGGGTGAGCTCAACCCGGGTGATCTGGCGGACGGGACGGGTCCTGCTGGCCGGGCCTGTGCGCTGAACAACCTGCGGCCGGTGGTGTTCCACCCGGTCCCCGAGGCCGATCTCCAGCTCGGCCTGCCCGCGACCTTCACTGAGCTGGCGACGATGCGCGTCGGCGGCGGGACGAAGGGCGTGATCGGCTTCGACGGCACCACCAACGTGGCGTTCCTGGCGTGGCGGCAGCCGGCTCCTGGGAGCGCGACGACCCCGACGGCCGACGAGACGGCCCTGCGCCCGACGATCGCCGGCGCCGGGGCGCTCACGAACGTCACCACGCAGACGTTCACCAGCTGGGATCTGGTGCCGTCGCTGCGGCTCTTCGCCGATCAGGCCGGCACGACGGATCTGAAGACTCGGGCCAACGCGCTGGCGACGGCGCTGGTCGGAGCCGGGGCGGGGGCGCTGACGGGCACTGGTGGAGGCGCTGGGCCGTTCCGCCTGCAACTCCAGGTGCTCCACCGCACCAACAACGCGGTCGTCTTCGTGCTGGCCCTCTCGCCCTTGTCCGCCGTCGCGGCGACGGGGTCGACGGCGCTCTTCACCATGAGCGACACGGCCGGTGGGTCCGCCGTCGCGCAGTTCGGCGACACCAACGCGGTGCAGTGTGAGACGTTCGCCACCGGGAACGCCAACGTGGACTTCCTGCTGGTGGTCGACGACTCGTGCTCCATGGCCGACAGCCAAGACGCGCTGGCAGCGGCGGCGACGAACATGGCCGCGGCGCTCAACAACTCGTCGCTCAACTGGCGCATCGCGCTGGCGACGTCCGCCTACGCCGACGGGAGCGGGAACGGCGGCAACGAGACGGTGGTGCGCGGCTTCACCCGCGACATCAACCAGCTGCGCTCCTGGCTGACCGAGAACAGCACCTGCAGCGGAGCGACGTGCACCGGCGTGACGCCCGCGCCCATGTGCTGGGGGTCGGGCGCGAATAGCGGCTGTTGGATCGGGATCGGCGGCACCGGCACCGAGAAGGTCCTCTCGTCTGGCGCTCGGGCGCTGACGACGCTGACGCCCGCCACGGCGGTCGAGCAGGCCGGGAAGATCCGCAGCGGCGCGCTCGTGGCCATGGTCGTCATGGGCGACGCCGACGATCAGTCCGGCTTCACGCCGGCCCAATTCACGACGTTCTTCACCACGCCCAACGCCACGCTGGGCAGCTACACGAACACCGTCGGGCGCGTGTCGGTGCACGGCATCACCTGCGCCAACGGCCAGATCTGCAACGACGAGCGCGCGCACCAAGGCTGGGCCACCTACGTCCACAACGACGTGATCGCGGCGACGGGCGGCGTCCGCGGGGACATTTGTGAGCCGGGGGCAGGGGGCGTCGCCAACTGCAACAGCTACCCGTCGATCCCCGGCGCGATCCAGAACATCGTCAACAGCGTCATCGCCCAGGCCGGCTACCGCATGCAGAAGCCGCCGATCGGCGCGTCGGTGAAGGTGGCCATGGCGTCGGTGCTCACCCCGGC
Organism: Myxococcaceae bacterium; assembly: GCA_022842905.1. Lineage (GTDB taxonomy): Bacteria > Myxococcota > Myxococcia > Myxococcales > Myxococcaceae > JALHOS01. Next base: position 39,264 of record JALHOS010000007.1, read on the forward strand.
CATGTGCAACAAGGACGATCTGCCGCGCAGCCGCGTCAACGGCTTCGACTTCGACGGCGTCAACCGCACGATCTCGCTCTTCGGCGCGTGCCGCTCGGCGATGCCGGGCGTGCAGGCGGCGGTCAGCTACCGCTATTGGCAGGACAACACGCCGAACCTGGGCGGCGGCCCTCCGCCGTGCCAAGGCGACACGTTCTTCGACGCGACGGATCCCGACTTCTGTCGCGGCCGGCTGCAGTGCAACATCGCCTCGAACGTCTGCATCTGCCCGGCGAACTGCGGCGGCGCCGCTCCTCCCGGCAAGGTGTGCAACACCAACCGGCTGGTCTGCGACTTCGTCTGCACCGCGGACTGCGGCGGTACCTGCACGTCGTTCCAGACCTGCAACACGACGAGCTGCGGCTGTGAGTGCCAGCAGAACGCGACCTGTCCCGTCGGCTTCCGTTTCCAGAACGGCAACGGCGTGTGCGGCTGCGTCTGCGACACGACGGCGCTGGCCTGTAGCAGCACGCGGCAGGCGGACCCGAACACCTGCGCGTGTGTCTGCAAGCCCAACTGCGGTGGCTGTCCGGCCGGTGAGACCTGCAACCCGTCGACCTGCGTCTGCATGGGCGGCATCAACTAGCGCTGGCCTGTAGAGCGACCTTCAGGTGTAGACTCCGCCGCACTTATGGCCGAGAAGAACCGGAAATCAGTCAGGCTCCAGCATGAGCTCCTGGTCGCCTACCGGACGATCGCTGGCTTCACCACCGAGTGGGCGGTGAACATCAGCGACGGCGGCCTGTTCGTGAACACCCGCAGCCCGCTGCCGGTCGGCAGCATCGTCAAGCTCAGCGTGTCCCTGCCCGACGCGACGTTCCCGTGTGATCTCACCGGCAAGGTCATGCGCGTGCACCCGTTCGATCCCGGCGGGCCGCGCGGCCAAAACCCCGGCATGGGCATTCAGTTCATCGACCTCGACGAAGAGAAGCGCAAGCGGCTGGAGCGCTTCGTCAACAAGCTCAACGCCGAGCTGTGACGGACGCTCCGGTCGAGCTGCGGATCGAGCGCTGGTCCAAGACGGGGGAAGGGATCGCCACCTTCCAAGGTCGAGCGGTGTTCGTCGCCGGCGCGATGCCCGGTGAGCACGTTCGGGCGCGGATCCAAGGTGACGGCGTGCTGCGCGCCGAGGTGCTCGAGTTCCTCGCCACCGCGCCTGCGAGGAGAGCGCCCGCTTGTCCCCTGGCGGATCGCTGCGGGGGCTGTGACTGGCTCCACGTGGACGACGCCGAGCAGCGCCGCGCCAAAGAGGCGATCGTCGTGTCCACCTTGGAGCGCCTCGGTGGGATCCCGTCGACGGACTACGCGCTCGAGCCCTTCGTCGTCTCGCAGCCCATGGGCACGCGGCGCCGCGCGGTGCTCCACCCTGTCAAAGGGGCGCTGGGCTTCTTCGGCCGGCGCAGCCACGAGCTGGTGGCCGTGCAGCGCTGCCCAGCGCTGACCCCAAAGCTCGAGGCGCTGCCAGGCCCGTTGGCGGACGTCCTGGCCGGCGTGCTCAAGGACCTGCGCGAGGTGCGGCTCTTGGAGGCCGGAGGGCTGGTCGCCGCGTCGCTCCACCTCAAAGACCGCGCGCGGCCCAAGCATGAAGCCGCGGCCCAAGCGGCACGGGATCGAGGGCTGGTCGACGCCGTGGTCCTGGTTGCGGAAACGGGCGGGCCTCCCGTTTCGGTCGGCGACGTGGCGCTGCCCGACGACGGCCTGCTCTCACGGCCCGACGGCTTCGCGCAGGCGAACCGGCCGGTGAACGCGCAGCTCGTCGACGCCGTCGTCGCGTGGATGGCGCCGGGAGCGAGTGACGAGGTGCTGGAGCTCTACGCGGGGAATGGGAACTTCACCTTCCCGCTGGCGCGGCAGGCGCGATCGGTCACGGCCGTGGAGTCGACCCCGGTCTCGGTCGCGCTCGCGCAGGCCGTGGCCCGGCGCGACGCCGTGTCCAACGTTCGCTTCGTGCAGGCCGACGCCGCGGCGGTGGTGAAGGGGTTCGTCGCCGAGCACAAGCGCTTCGATCAGCTCCTGGTCGATCCGCCGCGTGCGGGGTGTGCGGGCGTCGGGGGCTGGGCCGCGCGGCTGTTGGTTCGCCAGGTCGTCTACGTGGCGTGTGATCCGGCGAGCCTCGCGCGAGATGCCGCGGAGCTCGCGTCGCACGGCTACCGACCTTCGAAGCTGCGGCTGTTCGATCTGTTCCCGCAGACCCACCACGTCGAGGCGGTCATGGCTTTCGCGCGCGACCAAGGGGCGGCCTGAGGCCATGGACGCGCGGCTCGTCGAACTGGTCGAGGTGCTCCGGCAGAACGGCCTGCGGCTGGCGGTGAGCGAGACGCAGGACGCGATCGCTTCGACTGCCTTGCTGGGTGTCGACGACAAGGAGCTGCTGCGCGCCACGCTCAAGGCGACGCTGTGCAAGCGCGCGCAGGACGTCGCCACGTTCGATCGTGTCTTCGACTTCTACTTCGGCGGCGCCAGCCGGCTGCTCGCCCAGCTCGAGAAGTCGCTCGTCGCGCGGATCCGCGAGGAGGGCCTGCTCAAGGGTGACGAGCTGACGATGATCGTCTTTCAGCTCGAGCGACTGGCCGGTCAGCTCAGTCCCTTCACGCAGGCCGCGCTCCAGGGCGACCGCGCGGCCATGGCGCGGCTGTTTCGTGGCGCGTCACTCCAGATCGACTTCTCGCGGCTCCAAAACGCGCTGCAGGTCGGGTTCTACAGCCGCCGCCTGCTCTCCGGCGCCGGCGCCGATCGCGCCCGGACGGAGCTCGACGAGATCGCGCAGGAGCTTCGGGCCCGTGGGGTCAGCACCGAGGGCGTGGAGTTCGTCTCCACCCACCTGCGCAAGGCGCTGGACGTGGTGGAGAGCGCTGCGCGGGCCGAGGTGCAGCGGGAGGTCGACGCCCGCCTCAAGCCGGCGCGGGGAGGCCTCGAGGATCGCCAGCTGGCGCGGCTGAGTCGGGAAGAAGTGCGCCTGGTCCAGGCGGCGGTGCGGCGGCTCGCCGAGAAGCTCAAGGCCCGGCTCGTGCGCCGGCAGCGATCGCGTCGGCGCGGCCAGCTGAACCCGCGGCGCACGCTGCGGCGCAACCTCACCGCGGGCGGCGTTCCCGTCGTGCCGGTGTTCCGCACGCGCAGGCCCCAGCGCCCCGACGTGATCGTGCTCTGTGACGTGTCCGACTCGGTGCGCACCACCTCGAAGCTGATGTTGCTGTTCATGTACTCGCTGCAGGCGCTCTTCACCCGCGTGCGCAGCTTCATCTTCGTCTCGGAGCTGGGCGAGGTGACGCAGCACTTCAAAGACGCCAAGCCGGAAGACGCCGTCGACGTCGCGACGCAGTCCGACGTGATCTCCCTGGCTTCGAATTCGAACTACGGCCACGCGCTGGCGACCTTCGCCAAGGGCTACCTCGGCGCGGTCAGCCGCCGCACGACGGTGCTGGTCATCGGCGACGGGCGGAACAACCACAACCCGGCGCAGGTCTGGGCGCTCGAGGAGTTGCGCCGCAAGGCGAAGCGCGTGGTGTGGCTGTGCACCGAGCCGCGGGTCAACTGGGGCTTCGGCGACTCGGAGATGCTGCGCTACGAGAAGGCGGTCACGAGCGTGTCCGTGGTCCAGACGTTGGGCGATCTCGAGCGGCTGGCTGCCACGCTCATTCCGCACGGCTGAGCGCGCGAACGTCGGCTTCAGCGCTGAGGAGCCGGCCTGGTGCATCGGCGCGCCCCGAGACGCGGGGTCACTCGCGATCGTCGGTGCATGGCGCGAGCTTCCGTCGACCTGCACGCGCGCCGACGCCTGTGGCTCAGCGCGATCGATCGTCGACACCGCCAGGCAGGAGGCCGAAGCGAGGCGTTCTCGCGCGTGCGCATGTCGCGACGCAGCCCATCGTCCCGCTTACGGTGCCCGCCCAAGCCCAGGCCGGCTCCCACACCGTTCTCGTCAATCGCGCCCACCGCGAAGGCAGCTCGTGGCTCCAGGGCGCTTTCGCGTGCGTATGTCGCGACGCAGCGTGACCAGTCCGGCTTCCCGCGGGCGACGCCTGAGCGTTGGTCCTGCTCGGTGGCCAAGAGCTGGGTGAACCGCATGCCGCTCGTGGCGTGAGTCACACCGAGGCGGGTGACGCGGGGTACTTCAGGGGCGGGGCAGGGCGCGGAGCTCAGCGTCCATGGCCGCCGCGCGGGCGCGATCGGCACCACGGGTCAGGTACGGGCGCAGGGCCGTGAGGGTCTGGGCCCGCGCCGCTGGCGACTCGTCGAGCGTCGCGGCCCGCTCGAGGAACGCCCGAGCTTTGCCCGCATCCTTGAGCAGCGCGGCGGTGCTCGCCAGCGCCCGGAGCTCCGGTCCCAGCTCGGGGTGCGTCGAGCCCAGCCGCTTCTCGCGGATCGCCAGCGCGCGTTCCCCCAGCTCGAGCGCGCGAGGGTAGTGCTGCAGCCGCTGCGCGGCCTCCGCGAGGTTGGACAAGGTGATCGCCACGGTGAGCGTCTGGGGTCCGGCGGTGGCTTCCTTGATGCGGAGCGCCCGCTCGAGCGCCTCGACCGCGCGCTGCGGCCGGTCGGCGTCCAACAGCACGGCGCCCAGGTTGCTCAACGTCAGCGCGACCTGCTGGCTGTCGGCGCCATGCGCGGCTTCCCGAATCTTCAGCGCGCGCTCGAGTGCCGTCTGGGCGTCGGCGAGCTTGCCTTCGGCCTTGGCCAGCGTGCCGATGTTGTTCCACGCCTCGCCGACGGCCGGGTGCGACTCGTCGAGTGACTGGGTGTCCGCGGCCAGCGCGAGCCGGTACTCGTCCATGGCGTCGGCGTAGCGGCGCTGCGCTTTGTAGATGAGTCCCAAGTTCTGGTGGGTGCGCGACACGAGCGGGTGGCTGGGCCCGTAGAGCTTGCTCCGGAGCGCCAGCGCCTGCTTCTGGAGCGCGGCGGCGTCGGCGAGCTGCCCGCGGGTGCGCGCGAGCTGCGCCCGGTTGTTGAGCAGCGCCGCTTCCGCCGCCTCCGAAGGGGCCCGCTGCAGCGCCGCCTGGGCGAAGCGCACCCACGAGTCGGCTTGGGCGGGGTCGACGCTCGACAGCGCCGCCAACCCGACGCGCTCGATCCACAGGGTGGCCTCGAGCTCGGCCTCGGCGGCGGCCATGGCCGTGGCGATCGCGACTTCGAACTGCGCGGCCGCCTGGGTGTACTCCCCGGCTCGAGAAGCGGCGATCGCCTGCCAGGTCGCGGCTTCAGCGGCCAGCCCACGGTCGTCCTGCGCCGACGCTTCGGCCGCCAGGGACTGCAGCGGCTCGGCTACGCCCCGGTACTTCCCGCTGTCGATCAGGGCTTGGAGCTCGGCGAGCTTGCGCCGCAGCTGATCGTGCTCGGCTCGCTGTGGTGCGGCCGGGGCGGCGAGCTGGCACCCGTCGACGCTCGGCAGGCTGCTGACGGTCCCGATCGCGCGCTCGACGACCTCGGCGTCGGCGTTGGCGAACAGCCGCGTCACCGCCTCGAAGTGCATCAACCTTCGTCCCAGACAGAGCACCTGGCGCGCGGCGCGCTCGTCGTCGAGCTTCGCCTCACACACACTCCGGCGCGCACCCCTCCACGCAGCCGCGTACTCGGTCAGCGCGCTCTCCGCCTGTCGCCAGGAGCCCGCCGCCCAGGCCTTGCCCGTCCCCAGGAAGGCCTGCTGCATGTCCCGGCGCGCCTGCTCGTTCCACGCGGCGTCCAGACGGTCGGTCACCTGGGCGCACCGCTGCCGATCGCGGGCGACGAGGCCGACGGCGGCCGCGGTGAACAGCGCGACCAGGCCCACCCCGAGGGCGACGCGCCGCCGCCGCCGGCCCTCATCACGGGCGCGGCGCAGCTGGACCGTGACCGGCCCCAGGGAGCTGAAGCGCGCCAACGGGTCGGCCGACAGCCCGCGGCGCAGCACCTCGAAGAAGCGCCCCGGCACCGTGGTCTCGCGCGGCGGCGGCCGCAGCTGGCCCGACTCGATCTCGGTGAGCAGCTCCGCCGGGGTCGTGCCGGCAAAGGGGCGCTGGCGATAGAGGCCTTCGTAGAGCGCCACGCAGAAGCTGAAGACGTCGGAACGGAAGTCGGTGGCGCGGCCGTGCAGCGCTTCGGGCGCCATGTACGCGGGCGTGCCGAGGATCGCCCCGGGGGCGGTGATCGCCCGCCGCAGCGACGTCGACGATTCGCTGCTCTCGGTCGACGAGGACGCCTTGGGCTTCTTCTTCGGTTCGACGCGGGCGTGGGCCAGGCCGAAGTCGCCGACCCGCGCGCGCCCGCCCTTCGAGACGATCACGTTCTCGGGCTTGAAGTCTCGGTGGGTGATCCCGGCGTCGTGTGCGGCCGCCAACCCGTCGCCGGCCTGGAGGAAGATCTCGAGCACCTGCTTCCAGCCCGGGGCCCGCTCCAGCCAGTCCGCCGCGTTGATCCCGTCCACGAACTCCATGGCGAGGAACAGCTTGTCGTTGGCGATGCCCGCGTCGTGCACCGTCACCACGTTCGGGTGTGCCAGCTGGGCCATGGCCTGGGCTTCGCGCAGCAGCCGGTCGCGCAGCTCCACGCCGAGCGCACCCTCTTCGAGCTCGGCGCGCATGAGCTTGAGCGCCACCTTGCGATCGAGCGTGGGATCCCACGCGGCGTACACCTCGCCCATGCCCCCTCGGCCGACGCGGTTGAGCAGCACGTAGCGATCGAGCCGACGCGAAGGGTCGTGCGTGAGATCGCTGACGGTGGGCCGCCGGGGCTCCCCGGAGATCGCGGTGTCGAGCAGCGACGACACTTCGGCCGCGGTGACCTCGTCTGGTGGCGTGGCCCTCCCATTCCCGACGGACCGTTCGGTGGCGCCGAGCCCGTCGAGCTGCGCGACGAACGTCTGGCAGGCGCCGCACGAGTCGAGGTGGCGCTGGAGCTGTTGGCGTTCGGCCTCGCCCACTGCGCGGAGGGCCAAGGCTTCGAGTCGTCGCTGCGGTGGGCACCCCAAGCGGCCCTCAGTGTATCGTCGCCGGCCATGACCGACGTGAGGACTTTGAAGCTGGCCACTGCGCCCGTGGCGCTCGAGCAGCTGCGGCAGTTCATCACCTACCAAGAAGCGCTCGTGGCCCAGCTCCAGAAGAGGCAAGGCGCGGACTGGGCGGGCGCCTTCGCCTTCGCGCACGCGGAGGCGGCCAAGGTGAGCGGGCTGAGCGGTGGGGCGGAGCAGCGCCTGCGGCCACTCGTGGCGGACTTCGCGGGACGACGGGCCGCCGCCGCCGAAGTCCGCGCCCGCATCGCGAGGGCCGAGCTGTCCGCCGAGCGCCGGCAGCAGGCCGAACGTGAGGCCAGCCGGCGGGACGATCTGACCGACTTCATCGAACGCTACGGCGAGGCGACCACCCAGCTGCTCCGCGAGCACGAAGCGACGCTCGTCGCGCTGCACCAGCAGCTGGCCAAGCTCGAGGGGACTGGGCACGTTCACCCGCTCGGCTCCGCGAGTTGACTTCCACCGAGCGCGCAGCGCAGAAGGCGCCCCCATGAAGCGGTACTTCATTCACACCTTCGGCTGCCAGATGAACGTCAACGACACGCTGCGCATGGGCGAGGCGCTCGCGCGCGTCGACTACCGGCCCACGCCCGTCGCGGACAACGCCGACCTCATCATTCTGAACACCTGCGCCATTCGCGAGCGCGCCGAAGAGAAGATGTTGTCGGCCCTGGGGCGCTACCGGCAGCTCAAGCTCCAGCGCGGCGCGCTGATCGGCGTCGGAGGCTGCGTCGCCCAGCAAGAGAAGGGGAAGATCCTCGAGCGGGTGCCCTACGTGGACTTCGTGTTCGGCCCGGACAACATCCAGAAGCTGCCCGACGTGCTGCGCCGCATCGAAGAAGACCGCGTGCGCGTCGTGGAGACGGCCTGGGTCGACAGTGAGGCCTACGTCTTCCCGCAAGCAGACCCGGACTCGTCCCGCGGCAAGACGACGGAGTTCGTCACCGTGATGAAGGGCTGCGACAACGTCTGCTCGTTCTGTGTGGTGCCGCACACGCGCGGCCGCGAGGTCAGCCGCCCGTTCCCTGAAGTCCTCAAGGAACTCGACGCGCTGGTGCAGGTGGGCGTGCGTGAGGTGACGCTGGTCGGGCAGAACGTGAACAGCTACCGGGGCGGGGTGAGCTTCGCGCAGCTGCTGCTTCGAGCGGCGCACGTGCCCGGCCTCGAGCGCGTGCGCTTCACCACCAGCCACCCGCACGATCTGTCCGACGAGCTGATCGACGCGTTCCGGGTCGAGCCCAAGATCATGCCGCACTTCCACCTGCCGGTTCAGTCCGGCTCCGACGAGGTGCTGCGGCGCATGAAGCGCGACTACACGGTGGTGCAGTACCTCGAGCGCCTCGACAAGCTGCGCGAAGCAAGGCCCGGCATCGCGGTCACCACCGACATCATCGTGGGCTTTCCGGGGGAGTCCGACGCCGACTTCGAGAAGACGCTGGAGCTCGCCGCGCGGGTCCGCTTCGACGGCCAGTTCGCGTTCGTGTTCTCGCCGCGCCCCAAGACGGTCGCGGGCCTCAAGGAAGACGAATGGGGGCCGGTGCCGCACGACGTCAAGGTCGCGCGCCTCGAGCGGCTCAACCAGCAGCAGAAGCAGATCAGCGCGGAGCTGATGCAGCCGAACGTGGGGGCCACGGTCGAGGTGCTGGAGATCGGAAGAGC
>JALHOS010000008.1 GCA_022842905.1 Myxococcaceae bacterium
GCAACGGGCCCTTCGACCGGCGCCGCGCCAACCAGGCCCGCGCCGCGCTGGCTCAGTCGCTCGCGGGGTTGTCGGTGGAGCAGCAGCGGCTCGAGGTCGCGCGGCTGGCGACGGTGCGCTGGGCGGAGTGGGTGGCCGCCGGTCGTCGGCTGGACGTCGCCCGGGCGCTCCTGCAGCTGGCGGTGGACCGTGACGCGCAGCTCGGCCGGCGGGCGTCGCTGGGTGACGTGGCGCAGTTCGACCGACAGGACAACGCGCGGGCGCTGCTGCAGCGCGAGTCCGTGGTGGTGCAGGCCACGCGTGGGCTGGAAGCCGCGGCGCTCGAGCTGTCGCTCTTCTTTCGCGACGAGTCCGGCCAGCCCGTGCTGCCCGACGCGCGGCGGCTCCCCGGCCAGGAAGAGCCCGCCGGGCTGCCCGCGAGCGTCGACGTCGACGCCGCGCTGGTTCGGCGCCCGGACGTGAAGCGGCTGGTGGACCTGCGCAGCCAGGCGCAGGTGGAGGAGCGGCTGGGGAAGAACCAACTCTTGCCTGCCCTCGACGTGGGGCTCGCCGTCAGCAAGGACATTGGGGCGCCCGCGCGGCCGGACTTGGACCCGCTCGGCTCGGTGGAATTCGAACTCGGGGCGACGCTCGAGGTTCCGCTCCTGCTGCGCGCGCCGCTCGGGAGGCTCAAGTCCGCGCGCGCGCAGCTGGCGAAGCTCGACGCGCAGCTGGGCCTGGCGAAGGACCGCGTTCGTGTGGAGGTGAATGACGCGCTGTCGGCGCTGCGCGCCGCGCATGGTCGGCTGCGCCTCGCGCGTGACGAAGTGAAGCTGGCGCTCGAGGTCGAGGCCGGCGAGCGCATGCGCTTCGAGTTGGGGGAAGGCAACCTGGTCTTCGTCAACCTACGCGAGCAGACGACGGCGGAGGCGCGGCTGCGCGAGGTGGACGCGGCGATGGACGGGCACCGAGCTTGGGCGGCGCTGACGCTGGCGTTGGCGCTGAGCAGCACGCCTCGCTGACGCCTCGAGGTGCGCGCGGTGCGCGAGGTGCTCCTCGGACGAGCTGGCGAAGCGCGTGCCGAGCCGTGGCGACGGACGCCAGGGCGGTGTCGGCACGCGGCGCGCCGGTGGTCGGAGCCCGCCGTCCTCCGTCGTCACCTCACTGGCACTCGAACACGGTCTTCTTCAGGCTGCCGTCCGTCCACACCGCGCCCACGCTGAAGTCCGTGAGCGGCACCAGCGCGAAGTCCGAGCGCGCGCCCACCGACTGACCGAACAGAATGTCGGGAATCAGGTGGAACACGCCGCCGTCCGCGGGCAGCTCGCCCACCGTCAGCCGCGCGTCGTTGGCCGTGTTGGTGACGGCGACGAAGCGGTTCCCGGCGATGGGGGTGACGCCCGGCGCGACGCCCGCGCCGAAGCCGTCTTCCAGTGCGGTGGACTCGGTGTCCGGCGCCAAGGTGACGAAGCTCTGCGCCGCGCCGTCTTCGTCGATGCGCAGCGCGCGCACGGTGCCGGCGCCGGTGGTGATGACGGTGTGGTGGCTGCCGTCGAACCACGCGCGCACGACGATGGGCTGGCTCGTGCTGGGGACGGCGATGGCGAAGGGCCCAGCCACCAAGTCCAGTGGGGCGCCCCCCAGAATCGCCCAGCGCAGGGGCATGGTGGTGAAAGGCTGGTACGTCTCGTTCGTCCACGCGACGAGCACCGAGCGCGCGCCCACGCTCACGCCGGTCCCCAAGCGCAGCATGCTGTCCTGGCTCATGAGCGGTTGGTTGAAGACCTCTGCGGGGGGCGCGAGCAGCCACACGAAGCGCGCCGGGTCGACGACACCCGCGTCCGAGACGGTGGTGAAGCGCAGGCGCGGCGCGGTGGAGGTGTTCGGCGTGTCCCACCAGGCGGCGACCCACTTCCCCAGCGCAGCACTGAAAGCCGCGGCGGGGCGCGAGGTGAGCACCACGGGGCTGTTGCCGACGCCGACGAACTGCCGGCCGATGAGGTCGTGGCAGGTGCCGGTCTGCGCCGCGGCGAAGAGCGTGGACGTCGTCGGGTTGAGCGCCGTGTCGAACAAGCTCACGAAGCTGCGCTGCGTGCGCTGCTCGCCCGTGCCACAGCAGGTGGCCTGCACGCTCGTGTAGGACGCCGTGACGCCTCCCAGCGCGAAGGTGGACCCGAAGGCCGTGAGCGTCGGGAAGATGGACTGCTTGCCGTAGTGCGTCGTGCCGCTGCAGGTGTCCCAGCTGGTCGAAGACGAGACGAGTGGCGTCGGCCCCGACACCAGCGTGAAGTCGGTGGCGGACAGCTTGTACGCGTCGAAGCTGCCGCGCGCCCGGTGGGACGCCGCGACCACCACCACGTCGTCGCCGACGCGAGAGACGGCCGGCGGTCCACCGAACGGGTTGTAGCCGCTGGGGGCAATGCTCCCGCGCGCCAACGGACGCTCGCGCCACCGCAGCTCGTCGACGGCGCCGTTGCAGTTGTTGTCCTTCCAGTCGCAGCGCTCGAGCGCGTTCCGGTAGGTGTTCGGGTCCGTGTCGTCGCAGTCGTCCGCGCCCGCGTCGACCAGGCCGTTGCACTGCGTCGGGTAGTGGCCGTCTTGGTCCAGGTCGACGGCCACCGTCTGGTACGCGCACTGCCGCGTCTGGGCGTTGCAGACGTCGTTCGTGCAGGGGTTGCCGTCGTGGCACGGGTTGACGCCGGGGACACAGCGCCCCGCCCGGCAGGCCTCCGCGCCGTTGCAGTAGTCGTCGTCCATGCAGTCGTTGTCCACGCGGCAGCTCCCGCCGTCGAGCGCCAGCCCGGCGTCGCGCACGCCGCCGTCGCCGAGGGGCACGGTGCAGAAGGCCCCGGCCACGCAGCGGAAGCCGGTGCAGCACGGCGCTTGGGCGGCGCAGTCCGACGAGGCCACACACTCGTAGACGCACTGGCTCGTCACCCCGCACACCAGCGGCGGCGTGCAGGTCGACGACACGAAGCAGCTGTCGCCCCAGCCAGGAGGCAGGCCGCCGTCCGCCAGCCCCGCGTCTCCGAGGAAGGGCACGCAGCGCGCCGCGCGGCACTCCTGTCGCGCGAGGCAGTCTCGGCTCGTCAGGCACTCGGGCTCGCAGCTGCCGGTGCGAGCGCAGCGCAGGCCCGGGGAGCACTGCGTGGTGTACAGGCAGCCGGCGTCCGTGGGGCCGGCGTCGGCCACTGGCAGCGGCTCACAGCGGCGCTGCGCGGTGCAGGTGAAGTCTCGGGGGCAGTCGCGCGGCGTCAGGCACTCGGCCACACACTCGCCTCGGCTCGAGCAGACGGCGCCCGCGTCGCACTGGCTGGTGTACGTGCAGCCGAAGGGGGAAGGACCCGCGTCCACGCCCGCGTCAGAGAACGCTCCACCGTCGACGCCGTCATCGACACAAGCCCCGAGCGCCGAGCAGCGCCGGCCTGGAGCGCAGTCGCGGCTCGCCAAGCACTCGGGCAGGCACAGGCCCGCGGGCCCGCAGCGCTGACCTTCGGGGCACTGCGAGGTGTACGTGCAGGACGACGTGGCGCCGAGCAGCGAAGGAAACCCGCCGTCCGGCATGAGCTGCTCCGCCCAGACACACTGCCTCGACGCGCAGCGCTGGCCTTGGGCGCAGTCCGGGTCGACGCGGCACTCCGCGCGGCAGCGGCGGTCCATGGAGTTGCAGCCCTGGCCTGCGGGGCAGCGCTGGGCGCCTTCGCAGGTCAGCTGGGTGCAGACGAGCTGGGCGGGGTCTCCGGCGAGCTGGCAGTCGCTGCCGGCGGGGCAGTCCCGAGGCTCGTTGCAGGGCTGGTGGCAGCGGCGGAACACGCAGACGAGCGGCGCCGCGCAGTCCGAGTTGAGCAGGCAGCCTTCGGACAGGTTGGACTTCGCTGGCTCATCTCGCCCGACACACGCGGCCACCAGCGCGAACGTCACCCCGACAACGATTCGTCGCATGGGCGGGCCTTAGCAGGGTGTCGAGGACTCTGAGGGGCGCTTCGTCGTGCGGCTCGAAGCGCGGCAGTCGAACTCGGTCGTTGCGCCCTTGCGCACCGCGGCGGCGGAGGCTGCTGGTCGCCAGCCGCCGGCCGAGCCTTGGGAGACGGGCGGTCCTCGGACGGAGGGCCCAAGCGCGCCACGGCGGCGTGCTGCGTCCTCTCAGCGGCTCTTCGGTCCTTGAATCTCCGGCGTCGACCCAGCGCCACCATCCGCCACCACTTCACTCGGCGCGGCGCCGCCGTCCACGGGTCCTGTGCTCTCGCCCGCGTCGATGGCCAGCGTCAGGCCGACGCCCGCGTCCGTGAGCGACCCGCCGTCGAGCAGCACCAACCCGCCGTCTTCCAGCTCGAGCAGCGCTTCGAACTCCACGCCCGCGTCCACCGGCCGCTCCACCTGCAGCGGCACCACGTCCTCCACCGGCACCGTCGGCGGCTTGAAGGACAGAATGTGCATGCCCGCGCCCAGCGTGCCGACGCCGCCGTCGAGCCGCACGCCGTCCACGTACACGTCCACGTCGTCGGGCAGCGGCACCGGCGCGCCGAAGGGTACGGTGTGCGGCGCGTCGTAGACGTCGAGCTGAGCGGCGCGGCTGGCCTTGGACTTGAGCCCCAGCTCGTCCACCACGGTGACGCGCACGAAGTAGCGGCCCGGCTTGAGCCGCGGCACCTCGAAGCGGGCGCGCTTCGTCGACAGGCTCAGCACGCGCGCCGAGAACTTGGCGTCCGCCGCCAGCTCCACCTGGTAGCGCGCCACGTCGAGCCGCCGCTCCCAGGCCACCTGCGCCGGCGGCAGCGCCGAGTCGTACCAGCGGACGAGCGGGAACGTGCCGACCAAGCGGGTGGCCAGCGGCAGCGGGCGCGGGGGCTCCGGCGGCTTGCCCGGCTTGACCTGCGTGCCCTGGCCTTCGACGACGGTGACCGTCTTGCCCTGCGCGGCCACCTTCACCTCGCCCTCGCGCACCGACACCTTCGACTGCTTCTTGTCGTCGACCTCGAGCACGAAGTCCTTCGACTTCGCCGTCACCTCCGCGGCGGGCATGGACACGACGCCGGGCCGCAGGCTGAAGCTGAACTCCCCCTCACCCTTGAGCAGCTCGAGGTCCTTCTTCGGCGCTTCCTTCTCAATCTTGGGCGCGGTGCCGGAGATGATGACGAGCGCGTTGTCGCGCAGCTTCAGGTAGCTCGAGTCGACGAACGTAATCTCGGCCGCGGCGGACTCGAGCGTGGACACTTCGTCGTAGTGGAACAGGTCCTGCCCGCGCTGCGCCGGCAGGAAGGCGGGCGTGCTCGCAGGGCGGTGCTCGACGGCGGGCTTGAGGAAGGTGAGCTTCGCCGGCGGCTCTCGCTTGGGGCGCAGCCCTTCGACGAAGAACTCGATGCGGCGGTTCTTCCCGCGGCCCTTCTGCGTGGCGTTGGACGCGAGGGGCTGCGTCTGGCCCAAGCCCCGGGCCACCAGCCGCTCTTCGGGAATGCCCTTGCTGATGAAGTACGTGCGCACGCTCTGGGCGCGGCGCACCGACAGCGCCATGTTCGCCTGCGCGTCGCCTTGGTTGTCGGTGTGGCCGGAGATCTCGACGGGCACCTTCGTCTTGCGCAGCAGCGGCAGGAGGGCGTCGAGCGCCCGCTTCGCCTTGGCCGACAGCGCGTCGCTGCCGCTGTCGAAGTCCACGCGCAGCTTCTCCGCCGCGCGCTTGAGCTCGAGCTGCGTCTCCGACTCGACGCTGCTCACCGCCAACATCAAGCACAGGGCCGTCACCATGGCGCTTTAGAGGACCTCGTGAATGCGGGTGGGCGTGGAGCGACCGCGCAGCGTCTCTTCTTTGACGAACTTGATCTCCGCGCCGCTGTCCTTGGCGCGGTCGGCCAGCTCCCCGCTGACGATGATCTGGCCCGCCGACGCCTGCGACTCCAGGCGCGCGGCCATGTTCACCGTGTCGCCGATGACGGTGTACTCGAGCCGCTTGGGGCTGCCGATGTTCCCGGCGATGGCCTGGCCCACGTGCACGCCGACGGCGATCTGCACCGTCAGCCCGTACTTCTCGCGCCACTTGCGCTGGGCGGCCTCGACCCACTCGCGAATCTGCTGCGCGCACTCGAGCGCCCGGTCCACGTCGTGCGGGCTGGCCTCGGGCAGGCCCCACACCGCCATCACCGCGTCGCCGATGAACTTGTCCACCATGCCCTTGTGCCGGTGAATGACCTCCGTCTCGACGGTGAACAGCTCGTTGAGCAGCGCCACCACCGTCTCCGGCGGCAGCGTCTCGGACAACTTGGTAAAGCCCACGACGTCGGCGAACAGCACCACCACCTCGCGCCGCGCGCCGCCCAGCGTCAGCGTGCCGGGGTTCTTGAGCGCCTGATCGACGACCTCCGGCGCCAGGTAGCGCGCGAGCGCGTTCTTCCGCTCGGCCTCCTCCAGCACCCGCTGCTGCGCCACCTTCAGCTGCGCCCACATGCCGTCGAAGCTGCGGGCGAGCTGGCCGATCTCGTCCTTGCGGGCGGTGACGGCGACGTCGACCTTGTCGAACGTGCCCGTCGCCATGCGCTGCGTTTCCTGCTCGAGCGTCTGCAGCGGCCGCGTCAGCTTCTTCGCGCCCCACAGCCCGACGAGGAGCGCGACCAGCACCGCGAAGCCCACCGCCAGGCCGACCGCCCGCCGCGTCTGCGCCAGCGTCGCGTACGCCTGCTCCCGCGGCCAGTCGACGACGACGGCCCAGCCCAGCTCCGGCACCGTCGAGAAGCCGCCGAGCAGCTCCTTGCCCTGCGCGTCGACGAACTCCACCGACAGGCTGACGGCCTGGCGGAAGGGCAGGTTGTTGCCCAGCTTCTGGAGGAAGTACGCGGCGTGGGTGTCTGGTCCGCCGGCGAGCACCTGGGTCCCTTTGAGGTCCGTCACGAAGACCGCCGAGCGGTTGGACAGCGGCGGACGGTCCCCGAGCGCGCCGAGCTGGGCGTTGAGGCCTTCGAGCGTCACCAGCGCCGCCAGCGTGCCCAGCCGCTCGCCCACCGGCACCGCCAGCCACAGGTACGGCGAGAGGCCCCGCTGCTCGTGCGAGAGGAGCGCGAGGCCCGGCTCTTCACGCAGCGCCACGGTGTCCGGAGCAGCCACCGACGCGTCGCCCTTCGTCTTGAGCGTCCACCGGCGCGCGCCGTCCGCCCCGTAGAGGGCCAGCGCCTGCACCTGCGGCGACGTCGAGACCAACGCCTTGACGGCGGTGAGCCGGGCGTTGTCGTCACCCAAGTCCGGCGCCGAGATGGTGAGCGCGACGGCGTCGAGCTGCGTGCGCACCTGCTCGAGCTCGCGCTGCACCAGGTCCCGGCCGCGCTCCGCCGTCACCTGAAGCGAAGCGTTCGCGTCCCGTGTGAGCGCCGCCTTGTTCTGGTCGACGACGGCCAGCCCCAGCAGCACGAGCGGCGTGACGGCGGTGACCAACAACAGGGCAACTTGCCGCGTGAAGAGGTTCACTTCTTGCCGCCGCCTTCCCGCTTGAGAATGAAGAGCTGCACCCGGCGGTTCTTCGCGCGGCTGGCCTCGTCCACTTCGTGCACCAGCGGCTGGTCCGGCCCGAAGCCCACCGTGTCGAGGCGCCCGGCGGCGATGCCGTGCTCGACGAGCCAGGCCTTCACCGCGTCGGCGCGCGCCAGCGACAGCGTGCGGTTGGCGGCGGCGTCGCCCACGTCGTCGGTGTGGCCTTGGATTTCGACCTTGAGCAGTTCGGGCTGGCTGGCGAGCACCAGGCGCACGCTCTCGAGCGTCTTGAGGGACGCGGGGGTGAAGCTCGTCTGGCCGCTGACGAACTGGAGCGGGCTGAGCACCTTCACCTCGTCGCCGTCCACCACCACCGGAGCGGGGCAGCCCTGAATTTTCCCCGCGAGCGACGGGCAGGCGTCGGCTTCGTCGGCGATGCCGTCCTTGTCGTTGTCCGGCTCCGGGCAGCCGTCGGCGTCTTCGAAGCCGTCGTCGTCCTCGGCCACCTTGGGGCACTTGTCCTTCGCGTCGGCGACGCCGTCCTGGTCGTTGTCCAGGTCCGGGCAGCCGTCCTTGTCGTCGAAGCCGTCGCGGTCCTCGGCGGCGTCGGGGCAGAGGTCGACGTCGTCCTGAACGCCGTCGCGGTCGTTGTCGACTTCGGGGCAGCCGTCGCCGTCCTCTTGACCGTCGAGGTCCTCGGCCACGGCGGGGCACCGGTCCTTGCCGTCGGGCACGCCGTCTCTGTCCGAATCCGGCGGCGGAGGAGGTGGCGGCTTGGCGCGCAGCTTCACCTTGGGCGTGGGCGGCGGCGCGAGGCTGGGACTCGGCGTCGGAGTCGGGGTCGGCTCGGCTTTGGCGAGCGGCTGGTCTCCCGTCGGCTCCGTCACGTCGAAGCGCAGGCCCAGGCCGGCGACGAAGAAGCGCCCGTCGCCTTCGCCCAGGCTGAACTGCTCCGGCGCCGTCTGCAGCACGTGCACGTAGCGAAGGAAGGGCCCCAGCCAGAGGCGGCCCAACTTGAATTCACCTTGCACGTCCAGCGCGAAGCTCGGCCGCGCGACCGTCTGGAGCCCGGTGAAGCCCGCGACGGCGTGGAAGGCGAGCGACAGGTCGAAGCCGCTGAACACCAGCGGGTGGCCGCGCACGCCGACGCCGGGCGCGAAGAGGCTGCCGAAGCCTTCTTCTCCTTTGAGCGACACCCACAGGCCGCTGAGGTCGACGTCGAGGCCGACGTGGCGGTGAAAGCGCCACTCGTAGCCCGCGCTCACCGCGGCGCCCGCGCCGAAGCGCTCGTCCGCCGGCGAGCCCACGGGCAGGGCGAGCCCCGCGCGTCCACGCGCCAGGTGGTGGCTGTACGGCTCGGCGGCGCGCACCGGCAGGCTCGCCAGCGCGGCACAGCAGAGGAGTAGACGCATGAGGCGTCGGACTTTGGCGCGCTGGGGCGGCGGCGCTAGGAGTTTTTTCCGCCGGGTGCTCGGCGCCGCCTGCGGAGGGCGCCATCGGCGAGCCTCACGGTTGGGTCAACACGGCGCGTCGGTGCTGCTCCCGGAGAAAAGCGAGCTTGTCCGTCGCCGCGATCCAGCGCTCGATGTCCGCTCGATCGAACCGCAGGACGACGGGCTGCTCGGTGGCGTGTTTGCTCAGCTCGAGGGCAAAGGCGTCCGTGAAGCCTTCGAGCGAAAAGTAGAAGCCGACGGTGGCGCGCCGGTGCTTCGTCACGAGCTTGCAGACGAAGTCGCGCGCTTCAGGCGAACCCGCCTTCTTCGACCAGTTCTTGCACTCGCCCAGCAGGTACTGGCCTTCCTTCTTCCAGAGAGGGTCCTCGCTGCGGTTGCAAACGACGACGTCGAGTTCCTCCGTGTCCGTACGGAGGTTCGTGGTGACTTCGGCAAAGCCGGGGGTCGCCGTGAACAGGAGCTTCATCACCCGCTCGAGGAGCGCGCCTTTTCGGAAGCGGTCCGACGTTGAGGTCGCTTCGCGCCAGGTCGCCTGCAGCTCCTGACTCAGCGCTGCGTCGTCGCGCAGCGAGTTGCGGCGCCGTTCGAAGGCGACCTCAGCGGCGTTGCGCACCTTTGCCCGCAGGAGCGCCTCGAAGGCGCCATTCTTCACGAGGTAGTCGTACACGCCGAGTCGAAACGCCCGCTCGATGGCGTCGGCTGACGCGTAGCCCGTGACGACGATGAGCTTCGCCAAAGGCGCCAACTCTTTCGCGACAGAAATGAGCTCGAGCCCGGAGTCCGAGCCACCGGGACCCTGGAGTTTCTGGTCCAGGAGGATGACGTCCAGCGCTGGCCCGGCGTCCTTGCAGGCCTGTCGGGCCTGCTCGGCGGTCGAAGCGACCTGCGCCACGTGCCCATCGGCCTCGAGCAGCTCTCGGTACATCGCCGTGAAGGCGGCGTCGTCGTCGACGATGAGCAGACGGGTCGAGCTCATGGTGCCTCGGCCGGTAGAGTTAGCACGAACCGAGCTCCTCCGAGGTCGCTCGCCTCACACCGCACCGTGCCGTGGTGTTCGGCGAGCACTCTTCGCACGAAGGCCAAGCCGAACCCCGTGCCGCCCGGCGTTGTCGTGAAGCCCTCCTCGAAAATGGCCGCACGCAGCGGCACCGGCACGCCTGGCCCGTCGTCGTCGATCTCGAGCGCGGTCGCGTCCGGGGTTCGACGGGCCTTCACCCGGACGTGCTGCGCCTTCGCCTGAAATGCGTTGCGGAGCACGTTGACCAACGCTCGAGTCATCAACTCCGGCGCGACTGCCAGCGTCACCTCGCCCTCGTCGACCTCGACCTCGACAGTGTCGGGGAACGCGCGCAGCGCGCGCTGGAGGAGTGCTGCCACGGAGATCCGCATCCGGCGCTCCGCCGTCAGCTCCGCCGTGTGCACGAGCTCGTCCACGAAGTGCAGCGTCCGGAGCACGCCTTCGTGGGCGGCCTCGAGCCGGTCCAGGCCGTCTGCAGGCCGCTGCTTGATGAGCTGGCTCAAGTTGAAGCGCACCGGCCCGAGCGCGTTGCGCACCTCGTGGGTGACCAGCTTGACGTAGTCGCGCGTCGCGAGCTTGGCGTCGAACAGGACGCTGGGGACCGACGAAGCTCGGAGGTCTTCCAGCGCAGCGCGGACGGCGGCGCGCCAGGGGTTGGCTTCGGTCAGCGACCGGACCATGGAGCGGTAGGCGGGGGCCACCCGAAGGCCAGAAGGGAAGTGCGCACCGTCGTTCCACGACGCCTCGATGACGCCCCAAGCGAGCAGGCGCGCCAGCGCTGCGTCCGACACCGACAACGCGAAGTCCACGTCGTCGAGGTGTTCTTGGTAACTGACCGCAGCGTCTTCGAGCTGCTCGAACTCCTGCGGAGCGACTCGCCACACGGAGCCGTGGAGCCCGTTCGCCAGCTCGGTCTCGATGGTCAGCACCCAGCGGATGGCGTCGAGTGGCGGCAGATTCAGAAGGGGCCGCCCGAGCGCGGTGAGCGCAGTCGCGCCACGTTGGATCAACAGGTTCTCCTGCGCGTAGCTGAGCGTCTGCACTCCGCGCTCGCGGCACAGGTCGAGCACTCGTCTTGCCTCGAGGCGCTCGACGGAGTCACCGCTGGGGACGAAGGCCGACTCGAGGACCCTTCGGGCGAAGGTCTGGGTGCGGTGCCAGACTTGGTCGTCCGGAAGGCTCGCCAAGGTCTCGGCGAGGGAGTCGACTTCCCTGGCCCACTCGGCGTGGCCAAGCCTCCGCCGCCAGGGCGACCTGTCAGCGAGAAGGTCGACGAGGCACTCCCTCAAATCGGCGCGGTCCAGGTCCCACGACGAGCCCGTCTCGGTGCGCCCCGAGTCGACGCGGCGAAGGAACGCCTGCAGGTGCTCGATGTGCACGGGCGCCGGCGCCCTCAGCCGACCTTCTTCAAGAACCACCGCACCGTGACCTCGGTCGCCTCGGTGCCCTGCTCGTCCACCAGCAGCACCCGCACGTCCGCCTCGACGCCCTTCTCGGCGGCGGGCAGCTGCGCCATCAGCTCCTCGGGCTTCTGCAGCAGCTCGGCCTTCGCCGTCACCGCGCCCTTGGCAACCTTCCGGTAGCGAATGGTGGCTTCCTTCGCCAGCGGCAGGACCTGGCCCATCTTGTCCGCGAAGGCCGCCGCCACCGCCGCCCCGGACGCCGCTTCCGCCAGGCCGAAGAGCGCCGCCGCGTGCAGCGTGCCGATGTGGTTGTGCAGGTCCGGCCGCGACTTGAGGTGCGCCGTACAGGTGCCAGGGCCGATCTCGGCGAAGGTGATGCCCATCGTTTGATTGAGCGGAATCGACTCGAGGAGTGCACGCGCGGCTTGGGACATGGTGGGCGCGCTGTAGCACTTTTCACCCGCGCTGATGACGGGTGACTCCGGCTGTCACCCCAGCAGCTCCAGGATTTGGCCGTAGTTCGAAATGCGCCGGCTCGGCGTCACTTGCTGCTGCCCGCTCTCGTACACGCTGGCCGCGTGCCGACGGGTAATCGCGTTCGACGAGATGATGTCGAGCCGCTCGCGGTACTCCACCGACACGTACGTGCCGTACTCGGCGAACACGTCGAGGCAGCCCAGCTCCTGGGCGATGGCGACGTCCTTCTTCACCGAGTCGCCGACGACGAGCACGTCTTTGGGCTGCACGCCGTACGTCTGGAGGATCTTCTTGAGCCCCGCGACGTTCGGCTTCTCGAACTCCCGCGGCAGCTCGATGACGGGGCAGCTCGCGCGGTACTCGCCCTTCACTTCCTTCTGGAGAATGTCCGGCGCCACGAGCGCTTCCCCGTCGGGGCCCGCCGGGAACGTGAAGCCCGGCATCGTGTAGACGGCGGTCAGGAGTTGATCGAGCCCCATGCGCTTGATGCGCTGCTCCGCGGGGTTCTTCGGCGCGTCGGTCAACGCCACCACCGGCACCCGCCGCTCCTTGAGCGTGCCCAGCGTGTCCACCACCGTCTTGTACGGCTTCAAGTACTTCCGCCGCGCCTCCGCGAAGGCCATGCGCGCCGGCTCGATGACGAGCTTGTCGAAGCTGCCGAACTCGGGGAACTCGGTGAAGAGCGACGATTCCTGCAGCGCGAACGGGTACTCGTTCGACTCGTACTTCGTGTAGACGGCCTTGAGCGACTGCACGACCTTGATGCGCTGGAAACCCGTCGCGCGCACCACCGCGTCGACCATCGCTTCGACCGCCGGCACGATGTAGTCGACCCACGAGTACAGCGTGTTGTCCATGTCCGTCACGACCAGGCGAATCGGCATGGCGGCGTTCTACCTCTGGACGGTTCGACGACAGCAGGAAACCACCTTTGCATTCACTGTCCGCAACTCAGCCGCGGCGTAGTTCCAGTGAAGACACTGGTGCACACCCAGCGGCTGTAAACGTGAGTTCCAAGAAAACGAGCCAGAGCGTTCTATGTTGTTGAAATGTGGAGTATTTCTACCGGTCCTCGCGGGTGGATCGCTTTTCGCTACAGCCTCCGACAGCTCGGAGGGTTCATGCGAAAAACGTGGCTTGCAGGACTGACGGTGTTGGCGCTGGTCGGGTGTGGCGCCGAGACGCAGCTGTCCATCTCGGACGACACGGCGGACGAGTCGAACGCGGCCGGAGCGCTGACGGGGCGGGTGCCGGTCGGCTCCACGCTGCAAGTCATCTCCAATGCGTCGCTGCGGCGCGGGCCCACGTCCTCGTCGGCGCGAGTGGCGTCGCTGCCCATCGGCACGCGGCTGACGACGACCGCGGAGCTGCCCCAGGGCAACAACTACTACGCCGTGACGGTGCAGGGGCTGGACGGCTTCGTGTTCGGCGGCAACGTGCGGCTGGTCGCGGTGGCTGACGCCGGGGCGCCGACGCCTCGGGACGCGGGTACCCCGGTCGTCGAGGACGCCGGCACGCCGGACGTGGTGGATGCGGGGAGCGCGCCTGCGCCGACGTCGGTGGTGGTGGACCTCCGCGCGGACACCAACCGGAGCGGCGCGGTGGAGCTCGACGACGCCACCGAAGACGCCGACGAAGCGAGCTGGACGACGGCGCACGGCGCGGTCTTCTTCGCCAACATCGACGACGACTCGTCGCGCTGCCGCAACACGACCGCTTCCGACGTGGACCTGCCCAAGTGCCACGACGCGCAGGACGACGTCGTCAACGGCAGCGACGACATCCTCGACCTGGCGCCCATGAAGATCGCGCCCTGGGCGCAGGCGCCGGAAGGCACCACCACCAGCGTCGCCTTCGAGCCGGCCTCGCGGGTGCGCGTCTTCAAGCTGAACCAGGGCCGCTATGAGCTGGTGACCAGCGGCGCGAGCCTGTCCGTCGCCGAGCTGCGCGCCGGTGTGTCTCTCTTCCTCGAGGGCAAGGACATCGTCCGTGACAGCGCGGTGTGGAGCGGCGTGGCCGACGTGACGCTGCGGGTGACGGTGCCGTCGTCGGCGGGCGCGCTCGCGGGCACGTACACCGACGTGGTGCGGCTGAAGATTGCCCCGGTGATGACGTTCCACCACGTGTCCCCGGTGACGACGGCGTTCGTGAGCAACACCGGCGGCGCCGATTCCACCGCCTTCATCAGCGGGCTGCGCGCGGCCACCAACGCGTCCGGCCTGTCCGGCCGGCTGGTCGAGCTGCCCACGCAGGACCAGTGGACGCAGGACTTCTTCGAGACGGCGTACATGTCGAAGCCCGGCCCGAACGGCGCGCAGCACACCATGCTCGTCGTCTACCGCTCGGCCAACCTCGAGAGCCGCTCGACGACGTCGCCGCTGCGCGAGGCCGGTCGGCTCGTGTTCACGCGCCTGCGCGGCAAGGACGTGGCCGGCGTGCAGCAGTTCGACTTCAACGCCCAGGCTGACAGCCAGTCGCTCAACTCCTTCGGCAACCTCGAGACGGTGCCGCCGTACACGTTCAACGGCCGCAGCTTCCCGTTCGGGCGTGTGCTGCGCGGCTCGATTCCGTCCTTCGCGCCGGACCGCAGCTTCACGAAGATGATGGACTCCCAGCGCGCGCAGCCCGTCATCGAGGTGGACACGCAGTGGCTGGCCGTGGGCCACGTCGACGAGACGCTGTCCTTCATGAAGGTGAACACGCCGCGCGGCTGGGTGGTGCTCGCGAACGACGCCCGGCTGGCCAGGCAGATGCTGCAGCAGGCCGTGCAGCAGGGCTTCGGCAGCACGCGCATGTTCATTGGCAAGAGCTGGCTCAACGACTTCGGCACCGGCGAGGTGTCGGCGACGAAGAGCATCAGCCAGGTGCTCGCGGACACCGACGTCATGACGCACAGCAACGAGGCGGCGGTGAAGGTCGACGAGCAGCTCGACATCCTCAAGGCGCAGACCGGCATCACCGACGCGGAAATCATCCCCGTGCCGTTCCTCCACATGAGCACGTCGGGCGTGTCCGTCGCCTACAACCCGGGCACGGTGAACATGCTCAACCTCAACGCCAACAACCTGGTGGTGCCGGATCCGTTCGGCCCCATCATCAACGGCAAGGACATCTTCAAGGACCAGCTCGAGCGCGCGCTGGCGCCCTACCAGGTGCGGATCCACTGGGTGGACGACTGGGACCTGTACCACCGGCTCATGGGTGAAATTCACTGCGGCACGAATTCGGTGCGGCAGATTCCGTCGACGAAGTGGTGGGAGGTGCTGCCGTGAAGCGTTTTCTCCTGGTGTTGAGCGTGGCCCTGTCGATGTCGGCCTTTGCCGGAGGCGCCGTGGTGGCGCCGCAGAGCCTGTCCGCGGACGCGCTCAAGCTCGTGCGTGCGCAGGTGGAGCAGGCCAAGGCGAAGCAGCCGGCGGCCTTCGCTGGCGTGCAGGGCCTCAAGGCGCAGGTGGCCACGTTGGACAAGCAGAAGCGCGGCCGGCTCGTGGCGCTGACGCCCATGCTCAAGGGTCTGGGTGAGGGCGCGGAGTGGGCGCTCGTCGACGCGCTGGTGTTCTCCGGCGAGCTGTCGGCCGAGCTACCCGCGACGGCGAAGACGGCCTGGCAGGTGGGCTTGCTCGAGGCGCTGGGCGCGCTGCGCGACGTGAAGGTGCAGCCGGTGCTCGAGGCCGCGCTGGCCACGGGCTCTTCGGTGGACACGACGCGGGCCGCGGCCGAGGCGCTGGCCAAGCTGGGCAACGACGCGGCGGTGACCACGCTGCTCGCCTTCGCGCCGAACGCCGGCCCTGCGCGGGACGCGGTGGAGAACGCGCTGGGGCACTGCCGGCGGACCGCGGTGGCGCAGTACCTGGCCCGCGTGCTGGTGGAGCGGCCGACGGTGAACACGGTGCGCGCCATGTCGACGCTCGCCTCGTCGTGGGCCTGGGAGACGCCGGGTGCGCTCCCGGTGCCGGCCGAAGCCAAGGCGATTCGCGCAGCGGTCGTCGACGCGCTGGTCAAGGTGTTCCTCAACGCGAGCCCCGAGCTCAAGCAGCAGGCGGCGGACGCGCTCGTGGTGGTGAACGCGCCCGAGGCGCAGGCGCTGCTGGACAACGCGCGGGCGAAGGACCCCGCCGCGGTGGACGCGCTCAAGGCGCGGCTGGCGAAGTACCAGGGCCGCTGACGAAACGCGGCTTCAGGTGAAGTGCTCTCGGAGCGGGCGGTCGAGGCGTCGTGCCTCGCGCCCGCTTCGGCGTTTGCGGGCTGAAGCGGCGCCTCTTCACCACCGAGGTCGCTGGGGTAAGCGGGGCGGGCCAGGCTCGTCGCAGCCCAGGGTTCGCCCCAAGAGCGCCGCCGCGAGCGCCAGCAGCAGCGGCGCGAGCAGCCAGACGAAGACGAACGTGCGTCGGCGGGCCGCCAGGCGGTCGCGGACGGGCCGCAGGGCCTCCGCTTCCTTGCCGGCGCACTCCTCACACACCGCTCGGTCGCCGAGCGCGTGGCAGTCTGCGCAGAGGAAGGTGCCGCAGCGGCTGCACGTGCTCAGTGCCTGCCGTTCGTGGACGGGGCAGACCGCGTCGCTCAGCGGGCTCCCCTCGGTCGTGGGCTGCGGCGTCGCAGCGAGCGCGGCGCGGGCGCGGTCCAGGTCTGAGCGCGCGACCAGGACCTTGCGCTCAATCACGAAGCTCCCCGCGAAGCCCGGCATCAGCGACGCGTGGTGCTCGCCCTGGAGGACGAACGACACACCGGCGGCCTCGAGCGCCGCCCGCACCGCGATGAGGTCCGCCTCGTCGTGCACCGACAGCAGCGGGACCGGTTCGTCTGGTTCGTCGGGCAAGGCCTTCCTCCTCGATGGCGCCGCTACACCGGGCCCCAACGAGACATCGAACCCAAGTTGAACACCACCTCGTAGCCGGCGCGCCTCAGCACCGTGCGCGCCACGGCGCTGCGGGTGCCCGACGCGCAGTAGACGACGACGGGCTTGGCCTTGCTGGCGCCCACTTCCGCCAGGCGCCCGCCCAACTCGCTGACGGGAATGTTCTTCGCCCCCGGCACGTGGCCCGCGCCGAACTCGGCGGCCGTGCGCACGTCGAGGAGCACCGCGCCGGCGCTCACCAGTTCCTTGGCCTGCGCGCCGGTGATGCGACCGGCCGTCTTGAACCAGACGAAGCCTCCGACCAAGGCCCCCGACACTGCCCAGCCGACCCAGTCCGCCATCGCCTACCGCCCTTCAAAGAGAGGACGCGTCCGGAAAACACAGAGCGACGCGCACACCAACGAGCTTCAGCGACCGCACAACCACGACCCACGGTCCGCCGCAAGCTGGTCGGGAGCGTCCGCTTCGAGCGGGAGCAGCCGGAGGTCGGAGCGGCGCTCCGCCAAGCGCGGGGAGATGAGGCCCTTCGCCAGCGCGGCCGAGGATGGCCTCGACCTGTGTGTCGTCGGGCGCGGGCAGCTCCACCACCTCGCGGCCGGCGGAACTCGAGGGAATGGACTGGAAACCGGGGTACCGAGACGGCGAAGCCGCGGGCGGGCGCTCCGTCGGACCGTCCAGGCGGCCAGAGACCGCGTAGAGCTGGAAGAGCGAGCGCCCCCGGTGCACCGGCTTGGTACACTTCCGGCCGTGCGCAGTGCCGAAGCAGAACTCCTCCGGCGGTGGATCCGTGGTCATGAGCTGGCGGGGCGCCTGCCTCGTGTGCGGCGGCGCACCCCTACACAGTATGGTCGGATCGCGTTGTCGCTCCTCGAGGTCGCACGGCCCGTCGCCCGAAGCGAACGAAACCGAAGGCTGCACGAAGAAGCGGCCCAGCCAGTGCGCGCGCTGTGGGTGCGGCTGGCGGCCCGAAGCGGGGCGCTGGCGCGGTGGCATTCCAGCACGCGCTCGAGTCGGTAGGGGCGTTGGTTCGCGCGCTCCCGTTCCCTAGCGCGGGTCAGCGTGGCGTCTGCTCGGCGGCCGGCGCTGCTCGAGGACCCGAGGGCGCAGCCCCGTTTTCCGCTAACCTGCCGGCCGCGTGTTCCCCGCTCCGCGCGACGTCCTCAAAGCCAAGGAAGGCTCGCTCGGGTCCACGCCCTTCGCGCTGCTCCTCCACGCCATCGCCGTCGAAGAGCGGTCCTGCACGCTCGAGCTGAAGCTGCGCAACTTGGAGAAGCGCCTGGCCTTCGAAGAAGGCGTGCCGGTGGCTTGTGAGTCCAACCTGCTCCACGAGTCGCTCGGCCACTCGCTGGTGGAGAAGGGCAAGCTGACCGCCGCGCAGCAGCACGCGCTGCTCGCCGAGTGCGCCGCACAGCAGAAGGACCTGGGCGCGCTGCTCGTCGAGAAGCAGGTGCTGTCCGCCTTCGACCTCTTCAAGCACCTCCAGGCCGCGCTCGCGCACCGGATTCTGTCCGTCTTCCACTGGACGGACGCCGCATGGAAGCTCGGGCCCGCGCAGGACGTCGCCGCGCCCATTCGCACCAACACCGCGCGCCTCGTCTACACCGGCGTGGGGCAGATGCCGGCGGAGGCGCTCCTCAAGCATTTCGCGCCGCCGCCCAGCCTGGTGCTCACGCTCGACCCCGACGGGCCGAGCGCGCAGGAAGAGCTCAAGCTCTCGGCCAAGGAGCTTCGGCTCATCAAGGAGCTCAAGGGCCGCCCGACGGTGCAGCACCTGCTCGGCCTGAGCGGCTTCACGCCCGACGAGGTGGCGCGGCGCCTCTTTGCGCTGACGGTGCTGGGCATGGTGAGCCCCGCCCAGCAGGTCGACGCCCGGCCGAAGAAGTCGTCGCCGTCTCGGCCGCCCGCCAGCGCGCCCGCGAACGCCGCGAGCGCCAAGCCCAGCGGCTTGCCCTTCCTCGACGCCGACGAGGCCACGACGCAGCTGCTCGCCGCCGAGTTCCTCACCCACCGCACGAAGGACCCCTTCGACGTGCTGGGCGTGCCCGTCACCGTCGACGGCGTGGCCTTGCAGCGAGCGTTCCTGGCCAAGTGTGCGGCGCTCCCGCCGGGGCGCTTCGCCCAGGCCGACGGGCAGAAGAAGGCCGAAGCGCTGCTGCTCGCGTACGCCAAGGCCTTCGGCGCGCTGTCCGAGCACGAGAGCTTCCAGCTGCACAAGAAGCGCCGCGAGGTCGCCCAGGCCGCGAAGCAGAGCGGAGGGCCAAACCCCGCGCGCGCCGCCGAGCAGATGAAGATCCGCACCCAGCTGCTCGACGCCGACAGTCAATTCCAGACGGGGCTCGAGCGGCTGAAGACGGGCAACCTTCGCGGCGCGCTCGAGCACTTCGAGTACGCGTGCGACATCGAGCCCAAAGGCCGCTTCCTGGCGTACCTCGCGTACACCCGCTTCAAGGACAGCCCGGTGGGGCAGGGCAGCAAGGCGCTCGCTGAGCTGGCGCAGGCCTGTGAGGTGGCGCCGGACTGTGAAGAGGCGTGGGCCTTCCGCGCCGAAGTCGCCACGGGCCTGGGTCGACACGACGAAGCCGAGGCGGCGTGGCGCAGGGCGTCCAAGCTCGGGCCGGGTAAGTCTCGCTACGTCGACGGCATCAAACACGCGGCCGCTGCGGCGAAGGCCTCCGTCGGGCGGCGGTAGAAGCGCACTTTTTCGCAGACGCAAAACGCGCTGGTGCGGCGGGTGGGCCCGTGGTTTCTCCACCGCTCCCCACGCCGTCTGAAGTCCACGACGGCCAACTCCCGAAGAGGGCTCCCATGCGCCTGCGTCTGCTGCTCACTTCCTGCGTCTCGCTCTGCACAACCGCCGCGCTCGCCGACATCGCCCCGCCCAAGCCGGTCGCCAAGCCCGCCGCCGCGCCCGCACCCGCCGCTGCGCCGCCCAAGGACTTCTTCACCGTCGGCCTCGTCGCCTCGCTCAACGACGAGAAGGCCGCCGCGCAGGCCGACGCGCTCGCGGGCTTCCTCGGCGGCACCGTCGGCAAGACGACGCGCGCGCGCATCTTCCACGACTACGACGAGCTGGCCTCCGCCGTCGCTTCAGGCAGCGTCGACTTCGCGCTCATGGGGCCGCTGGCGTTCCTGCGCGTCGACCCCAAGAAGGCGGCGCTGCTGTTCCGCACGGTGCGCAAAGGCAAGGCCACGTACCGCGCGGTGCTCTTCGCCAAGCCCGGCAGCGCGCTCAAGGGCGGCATGGACGCGCTGCGCAAGGCCAAGAGCCTCAAGGTGGGCTGGGTCGACGCGAGCAGTGCCACGGGCTACCTGCTGCCCAAGGCGCTCCTGCTGCAGAGCGGCATCAACCCCGTGGAGATTTTCGAAGTGCAGGACTTCGCCGGCAGCCACGACGCGGTGTGCACCGGCGTGGCCGAAGGGAAATGGGACGTGGGCGCCACCTTCACCGACGACCCCGCGCCCGCGCCGCCCAAGGTGACGGGGTGCCAGGCGGTGCTCGGGCAGAAGAAGGCCGACGCCCTCACGGTCGTCGCGGTGACGGGGGAGATTCCCAACGACGTGCTCGTCGCGTCCGCGGCCGTCCCCAAGGCGCTGACCGACAAGGTGCTCGCCGCGGCCAAGGGCCTGTCCGGCAGTGAGCCGGGCAAGAAGACGCTGGCCAATGCGCTCTTGGCTGAAGGGGTTGCTGACGTGACGAGCGCCGACTTCGAGCCCGTGCGCAAGGCGCTCGACGCCTTCCACCGGCCCTTCTGAGTCGTCGATACTGCCGCGGTGTCCATGCGCTGGCTTTCCTGGTTCTTGTGCGCGGCCTTCGCAGGCTGCGCCGTTCCAGCGTTGGACGAGGTCGGCAAGCGCTGCGCGGCGGATCGGCCCTGCACGCCGCCCTGGGTCTGCGCCCCCGCCGCCGATGGGCTCGAGCGCTGCCAGCGCCGCGGTGAGGTGTACGACGCGGGCCCGCAGTTCGACTCCGCGCTGACGCAGGCGCCGGTGACGACGACGCAGCCCAAGGACAAGCAGACGAACGGCCGATACGAGAACTGGGGCATGGTGAGTCAGCCCGTCAGCGCGGAGCAGACCAACGGCGCGTACGTGCACCGCGGCGGCTTTCTCCAGAAAGTGGTCGGGCCGTGAGCGTCGGTGTCGCGAGGCTGGGTGGGCTGCTCTGGGTCGCCGCGGTGTCCGCGTCGGCTGCGCCGCTCGGAGGTCTCCCAACGCAAGGCCCGACGGTGAGCGCCTTCGTTCTGCGCGGCTGGGCGCTCGAGTCCACCACCCAAGCGGACCTCGACGGCGACGGGCTTGCCGACGCGGTGCTCGTGCTGCTGCAAGACGGCGCCGCGGAGCGCGCCCGCGCGGTGGTGTGGCTCCACGCGGTGAAGGACGGCGGCTTTCGCCTGGTCGACTCCAACGTGGGCCTGCTCGCCTGCTTCGGCTGCCTGGGCATGAAGGGCGGCGACGCGCAGCCCGACATCGAGGTGAAGGGCCAGGTGGTGTCCTTCTCTCAGTCCGGCGGCTCCCGCGACGCGTACGGCGCGACGCACCGCTTCCGCTTCGAGAAGGCGGGCGTTCGGTTGATCGGCCATGACGACGACGACATCGACACGCTCACCGGCGCGAGCACCAGCACCAGCCGAAACTTGCTGACGGGCTTGACGGTCGTCACCACGCAGCCGGCTGAGCGCGACGACAACGACCAGCCGACGCACGCCAAGCCGACGACGAAGAAGGTCCGCGGCAAGCCCGCGCCGCCGCTGCTGCTGCGCGACGTGAAGGGCTTCGGCGACTAGCCGTCCGGCCGAGGAGCGTTCCGACCGCGCCCGACTGCCGAGCTTCGAGCCGCGCGAGGAAGAGGCCCAGCGTGACTCGTCGGTCCTTCAAGGCGCGCTGACGATGTCCGGCCAAGTCGCTCGGCGCTTTGGGCGACGGGCGCGCGGGACTCGACACCCGGCTCAGTCCCACCACGAACGGCCAGGGCGCCATTCGGCGCGCCGTGACAGGGCGGTGGCGTGCCCGGGCCTACCGTCGGCCTCGTGAGCCAAGACGTCATGAAGGTGAAGCCGCTGCTGCGAGGAACGTCCCACGCGCTGGGCTTCTTCGGCGCCGCGTACGGGTGGTTGGTGCTGTTGCAGGCCTGCGGGCCGTCCGCGCTGCGCGTCGCGGGGCTGGTGCACGGCACGTCGCTGGTGGCCATGCTCGGCGTGTCCGGGCTGTACCACCAGGTGAACTGGTCCGAGCGAGCGCGCGCGGTGCTGCGCCGGCTGGACCACGCCACCATCTACGCCCTCATCGCGGGCTCCTTGACGCCCTACGCGGTGCTCGTCGCTGGCGGTGAAGCCAAGTGGTGGCTGTGGGCGTACTGGGCCGTGGCCATGAGCTGCGCGCTGTTCGCCGCCTTCGTCGACCACGGGCTGCGCTGGCTGCGCGCGGGCTTGAACGTCGCCGTCGGCCTGTCGGCGATCCCCGTCGTCTGGCACCTGCCCGGGCTCATCGGCCCGGCCCGCGTCGCCGTGCTCGTCGGAGGCTCCGCCATCTACATTCTCGGTGCCGTCGTCTACGCGCGACGCTGGCCCAACCCCAACCCGCGCGTCTTCGGCTACCACGAGGTGTTTCACCTCATGGTCGTGCTCGCCGCCGCGCTGCAGTACGGCGTGACGCTCAGCGTGCTCAAGGAGCTCGGCGGCTGAGCCCAAGCAGTCCTCACTGGTGGGTGCCGAGCGTCACCAGCGTCAGCGACCAGCGGGAGTCGTCGAAGAGCATGGTGATGTCGACCATGCCGTCGCCCACGTCGATCAGCACGGAGTCCTGCGTGATGCGCTGGCCCGGCAGCACCGGCAGGAGTTGTGGTCAGCCAGGTGGTGGCGCGGGGCGCCCCAAGGTCATGGGGTGACCCGCGTCCCGCCTGTCCGAGAGCCCGCCGTGAGCGCGGTCGACAGTCAGGTCCCCAGCCCCGTTGCCTTGAAGGCCGCTCCCGCGTCAGCTTCGGCGCTTCACGTCGCGATGCGCTTGTGCCCGTTCATGCAGACGAGCTCACCGGCGGTGGCGCTAGCCTTCATGTCGCGGCCGCACACGCGGCAGGGCGCGGCGCTGACGGGCGCCGACGGGCCGCCGGCCGGCTTGAGCTTGGCGAGCTCTTCGCTCACCTTGGCGAGCAGCTCTCCGCGCACGCCCTTGTACTTGCCCTGCAGCTTGGCCAGCCCCTGCATCATTTCCTGGTACTGCGCTTCACGGCCGTCTTCGAACGTCAGCTTGGTGTTGGTCAGAATGGTCATGGTTCATCTCCGAAGGAGGACGCCAAGCGTGATCCTCTCGAGCGCCGCTCGCAACACCCTCGCGCTCGCCGATCCATCATTCTGTGTTCGGCAGCTCTTTCGCCGGGTTTGGCGGGTGTTCTGATCGCGCCGGAGGCCGATTTTTCGGCACGCCAGCGACGTCCTCCCCAAAACCGTCGCGGCTTGCTAGGCGCCTTCCTCATGTTCGACCTGCTCTTGAAGAACGGCACTTGCCTGACCCCCAACGGCCGCGTGCGCTGCGACGTGGGTGTGCGCGACGGCCGCATCGAAGCGCTCGGCGTGCCGGCGTCGGCCGCGGCGAAGGACGTGCTCGACTGCACCGGGCTGCACGTGCTGCCCGGCGTCATCGACACGCAGGTGCACTTCCGAGAGCCTGGGCTGACGCACAAGGAAGACATCGGCAGCGGCAGCGCGAGCGCCGCGCTCGGCGGCGTCACCGCGTTCTGTGAAATGCCGAACACGACGCCGAGCACGGACTCGGCGGAGCGGCTCAACTGGAAGGTGGCGCGCGCCAAGGAGACGTCGTGGACGGACTTCGCGTTCTACGTGGGCGCGACGGCTCAGAACGTGGCCGCGCTGGGGGCGCTCGAGCGCCTCGAAGGCTGCGCCGGCGTGAAGATGTTCCTCGGCAGCTCGACCGGCAACCTGCTCGTCGACGACACCGTCACCATGGCCGCGGTGCTGGCCAGCGGGCGCCGCCGCATCGCCTGTCACAGCGAAGACGAGGCGAGGCTCAAGGAACGCAAGCCGCTCACCGACGGCAAGACCGCGCACGTGCACCCCGAGTGGCGCGACGAAGAGTGCGCGGTGCGCTCGACGGCGCGGCTGCTCGACTTGGCGAAGCTCACCGGCCGGCAGGTGCACGTGCTGCACGTCACCACCGCAGAAGAAATTCCCCTGCTCGCCCGCGCCAAGGCCTTCGCGTCGTGTGAAGTCTCGCCGCAGCACCTGACGCTGTTCGCGCCCGACTGCTACGACCGGCTCGGCACCTTCGCGCAGATGAACCCGCCCATTCGCGAGCGGCGGCACCTCGAGGCGTTGTGGGAAGCCGTGCGCAGCGGCGTCTTCGACGTGCTGGGGTCGGACCACGCGCCGCACACCCGCGAGGAGAAGGCGAAGCCGTACCCCGCCTCTCCGTCCGGCATGCCGGGCGTGCAGACGCTGGTCCCCGTCATGCTGACGCACGTCGCGCAGGGGCGGCTCTCGCTCGAGCGCTTCGTCGACCTGACGGCGAGCGGCGCGGCGCGGCTGTTTGGCCTGACGACGAAGGGCCGCCTCGCGGTGGGCTTCGACGCCGACTTCACGGTGGTGGACTTGGCGGCCAAGCGCACCATCACCACCGACTGGTCCAAGTCGCGCTGCGGGTGGACGCCCTTCGACGGCTTCGAAGCCGAAGGCTGGCCCGTGGCCACCGTCATTCGCGGCGCGGTCGTCATGAAGGACGGCCAGCTCCTCGGCAAGCCGTCGGGTCAGCCGCTGCGCTTCGCCTGACGGGTGGGAGGGTTGCGCGCAGTCGACTCGCCGCGCTAGGGGTGGACGCCTTCGGGAGCAGGGGCCTCGTTCATTCGAACCACAGGCCACAAGGAGTCACGGGCATGGCGAAGTCGTGTGTTCTCGTCGTCGCGCTGGCGCTGGTGCTGGCGTGTGAAACCTCGCCGTCCCTCGAGACGACGGCCGGCACCATCGTCGTCACCGAGCCGCCCAAGCCCGTCATCCTCACGCCGCTGCCGCCGGTGGTGGACCTGCGCGCCGACGTCAACCGCAACGGCGTCGTCGAGCTGGACGCTGCGAGCGAAGACCAGGGGGAAGACACTTTCGACACGAGCCACGGCGCGGTGTTCCTCGCCAACCTCGACGACGACGCCATGCGCTGCCGCAGCGGCTCCGACTCGCTGTCCGACGCCGACCTGCCGCGCTGCAACGACGCCGAAGACGCCGTGCTCAACGGCGCCGCCGACAAGGAAGACCTTGCCGCGGTGAAGGTGCGGGGCTGGGCGCAGGCGCCCGAGGGCACCACGGCGAGCGTGCAGCTGGCCCCGGCCGGCGCGCTCACGCGGGTGCGCTTGTTCGTGGAAGACGCGGCCGGCGCGCTGAGCGTCTACACCCCTGGCGCGGCGCTGAGCCTGGCCGACCTCCGCCGCGGGCTGACGCTGTACGTCGAGGGCAAGGACATCATCCGCGACCGCCGCGAGTGGGACGGCTCGGTGGACCTGACGCTGCGTGTGGTGGTGCCGGAGCAGCCTGGACTCGATGCGGGGCTGCAGACGTACGTCGTGGGCACCGCCGAGGACCGTGTGCGTCTGCAGATTTCGCCGGTGATGACCTTCTCCCACGCGGAGCCGGCGACCCACGTCTTCACCTCGGCGATTCCGCGAGACCCCGACTCGAGCCGCTTCGTCACGGCCATGCGCGGCGCGGTCACCGCGAGCGGGCTGCCGGCGACGTTCACCGGCATCGTCACCGAGGACCAGTGGACGCAGGACTTCTTCGAGACGGGGTACATGGCCATGCCCGGGCCGAACGGCGCGCAGCGCACCATGACGGTGTTCTTCCGGTCGGCGAACGTGGAGCAGCCGCGCAGCCCGTCGAGGCCGCTGCGCGTGGCGGGGCGGCTGGTCTTCACGCAGTTCCGCGGGCCCGACGTCGCCGGCATTCAGCAGGTGGACGTGCGCACCGCGGAGGAGGTGCAGTCGCTCAACTCCTTCGGCAACTACGAGACGATTCCGCCGTTCAGCCACCTGGGGCGCAGCTACCCGCTGGGCCGCCAGTTGCGCGGGGCGATCCCCACGTTCCGCCCGGACCCGACCTTCACGCGCATGCTCGACGCGCAGCTGGTGCAGTCGGCGGTCGAGATCGACACGTCCTGGCTCCTGGTGGGCCACGTCGACGAGACGGTGAGCTTCCTCAAGGTGCCCAGCCCGCGCGGGTGGGTGCTGCTGGCGAACGACGCGCGGCTGGCGCGCAGCATGCTCCAGGCGCAGGTGGCCGCGGGCAACGGCGGCGTGCCCATGTTCGTGGGGAAGTCCTGGCTCGACGAGAACAACAACGAAGTGCCGGCGCAGAAGACCATCGCCCAGGTGCTCGCGGACACCGACGTCATGGCGTCGAGCAACGGGGCGGCGGTGAAGGTCGACGCGCAGCTCGCCATTCTCAAGCGGGAGACGGGCGTGACGGACGCGGAGATCATCCCCGTGCCGTTCCTGCACCAAGACGTCTACGGCGGGTATTCGCTCGCGTACAACCCCGGCACGGTGAACATGTTGGTCCTCGATGACCGCAACGTCGTCGTGCCGGACCCCTTCGGTCCCGTCATCAACGGGCGGGACATTTTCAAGGAGCAGCTCGAGACGGCGCTCGCGCCGTACCAGGTGCGCGTCCACTGGGTGGACGACTGGGACCTGTACCACCGGCTCGCGGGTGAGGTGCACTGTGGCTCCAACGCCATTCGCACCGTGCCGCAAGCGAAGTGGTGGGAGGTGCAGCCATGAAGTCGATGACCCTCCTCGTGGCGCTGGGCGCGGCGTCGGCGTTCGCTCAGGCGGGAGCCGTGCTCGACGGAGCTGACCTGCCCTCCGCGACCCGAGCCGCGCTCCTGGCCGAGGTTGCGACCGCGCGCCGGACCGACCCCCGGCCCTTCGCGGCCGTGCAGGCGGTGCGGTCGAAGGTCGTCGCGCTCGACAAGGCGAAGCGCGGCCTCTTCGCGCCGCTCTCGCCGTGGCTCTCGAACGTCCCGGGCGTGCAGTGGGCGCTGCTCGAGGCGCTGGTGGTCGACGGGCAGCTGACACCCGGTGCGCCCAGCTCCGCCTTGCTGGCCTGGCAGGTGGGGCTCCTCGAGGCGCTCGGCGCACAGCGCACGCCCGCGGCGGAGCCGGTGCTGGTGGCGGTGCTGAACAAGCAGGGGCTCGCGCTCCCCGTGACGCGGGCGGCGGCGCAGGCGCTGGGCAAGCTGGGCAGCGACGCTGCGGTCGCGGCGCTGCTTGGCCGCGCGCGGGTGGACGGTGAGCTGGGCAGGGCCGTCGAGCTGGGGCTCGGTGATTGCCGGCGCGCCGCGGTTGCGGAACACCTCGAGCGCGCGGTGACTCGCCAGGGCGAGCCGCCAGCACGGCGGGTGTGGCTGATTCGGGCATTGGCGCGGCTGGCGAGCAGCTGGGTGTTGGCGACGCCGAACGTGTTGCCGGTGCAAGCGGAGGCGAGCGCGATTCGCGCGGCCGCGGCGCGGGGGCTGGTGCAGGCGTGGCTGTCGGGCTCCGGCGACGTGCTGCAAGAAGCGCAGGACGCGCTGCGAATCATCGACGCGCCCGAGACGTTCGTGTTGCTCGAGGCCAGGCGCGTGGTGGACCCTGCGTCGGTCGACGCGCTCAAGGCGGCGCTGCGACGCTGAGCTCCGCTGGCCCCAGGCTGGGCTGGCTCTTCGCGCGTTCCAGGCAGCTCAGGTGCCGGGTGGACAGCCGGGCATCGAAGGCCAGCTGCTCCTGTGAGAGCCGGCGGGTGCTGCGCCAATGTCGCAGCAGCTCACCGAAGGCCGTGCGCATGACCCCGGAAGATGCCCGGTCGGCGCGGGGCCGGCATGACCTCGGAGGTCATGGTCTTGCTGCGGGCGATCCGTAGGGTGCGGCTTCCCTCGCGGTCCCACGGAGTCTTGGTCATGCGCACGCTGTCCCTCGCCGTCGTCCTCGCCACGTTCAGCCTGTTGTCCGGCTTCGTCGTCGTCCAACACGGCTACTTCGGCTTCGTCATGCTCGCCCTGAAGGAGCCGTGGGGCCTGCAGATGCTGCTCGACCTGTGCATCGCCCTGTGGCTCGGCTGGGCGGCCGTCGACCGCCTCGAGCTCGAAGGCCCTCCGACGTGGCCGTACAAGCTGGCGACACCCGCGCTTGGTTCGATCGCGCTGCTCGGGTACTTGCTGCACTGCGCCGTGGCGAGGCGTTCTCGGAGCGTGAGTGCTCACGCGAGCGTAACTGGCCAGAATCACGAGGCCTCCATGCCCAACAACGTAAACCCGCTTACCTTGAGAAAGTGAGCAACGGCGCGCAGTTCGGAGCGACAATAGGGCTCACCTGTTGATCCACCCCGCGAAGTACGGAGAACACCCATGGCCATCGGACCGATGAACTCGCAGACGCTGCCCCCGCTGAGTGGGCGTTCTCCTCTCGGCACGGTGACCGGCTCCGCGCCGCAGGAGGCGATCGAGACCCTCCGGCAGATCGCCGGCCCGAACATGGGCCTGCGCAAGGGCGCCCTGTCGGAATTTGCCCTGGATCCGAGCGGCATGCCGGTGCTGAGCCCGAAGGGCAGCCTGCCCAGCCCGTTCCAAGACCTGATGGGCCGCATGCTCGCCGGCGACCCGGAAGTCTTCGCCCGCATCAGCAAGATGCCGCAGGACCAGGTCGAGAAGATGATCAAGCAGGCGGCGACGGTGTCCTCGGAGCGCGGCGTGTCTGGCGTGGGCCAGAACGTGGGCGCGGCGACGGGCAGCCTCGACGCCATTCGCGCCAACATCGAGCGGCTGGATTCGATGGCGCAGGCCGGCCTCAATCAGATTCGCAGCCTGGTGCCTGACGCCCTGGCGGCGCGCGGCAACTCGATCGCCCTTGGCAACCTGGCGCAGATCTTCGGCGCCAACGGCATGAACGACGTGGCCAACGCCATCTTCGGGAACACCGGCGCGACGGGCACCAGCCAGTCGGCCGCGACGGGCATCGGCTCCACTTCCTCGGCGGCCACGGGCTCGACGGGCGGCGACTTCGAGTCCGGCTTGCTCAGCAAGATCTCCGGCCCCCCGCCGATGCCGGCCAACGTGAAGGACGAGCGGCAGATGCTCGAGTACCAGCGCGCGATGCAGCTCTACACGGCCATGGTGCAGATGATCACCCAGGTCATGCAGATGCTCCACGAAGCGCGGAAGAACATCATCCAGAACCTGCGCGCCTAATCACTCCTGCGCAGCGCCCTCGGGCCTCGCTTCGTCCTTCACTTGGGCGGCGCGAGGCTCGAGTCGTTTCGAAGCCAGCGCACGCCCGCGGCTACTTCTTCTGCTTGCTCTTCGCCGTCCAGATGGTGAGCGCCGCGACCGCCAGGCCGATGAACGGGTAGCCGAACGCCTTCCACGTGTCGTGGGGCTTGCCGAACTCGAGCAGCAGCACGTCGTCGGCCAGCGGCTGGCCGCCGTTCACGAAGGCGTCCTTCACCTTGCCGGGCAGGCCTTCCCACGCGGCGCTGCGCAGCGTGCCGGCCAGTGTCACCGGCTGACCTTTCTTCAGCACCTCGAGCAGCCGGGGGTAGTCGTCCACCTGGACCACCACCTTCACCGCGTCTTTGGGCTGAAAGGCTGCGCCCACCAGCGGGTAGAACTTGTCGGTGTG
Organism: Myxococcaceae bacterium; assembly: GCA_022842905.1. Lineage (GTDB taxonomy): Bacteria > Myxococcota > Myxococcia > Myxococcales > Myxococcaceae > JALHOS01. Next base: position 29,285 of record JALHOS010000008.1, read on the forward strand.
CACGCTCTCGACGCGGCCCTTGCGCTTCGTCGTCGTCGTCAGCTCGACGAGCAGGTCCTCGCGCAGCGTGCCGGTCAGCGCGACGTTGCGGCTGCTCAGCGAGGTGGTGCCCAGCTCCTCGACCTTGGCCTCAGCGTGCCCTGAGTCCATCGCGTGCAGCAGCTGCGGCGTCGCGGCGAGCGCGCCCAACAGCGCGCCGATGCCCAGCGTCACCAGAATCGTCGGCAGGTCTTTCATGGTGCGGCGCTTTTCGCCGAACGCCCACGGTGGGCGCCACGACAAACGGCGCAGAGGCTCACAGCCGGAAGCGCCGGACGATGATCTGCAGCTCTTCGCTGATGTTGGTGAGCTCCTGCGCGGCGGCGCTCATCTCCGAGACGGAGCGCGTCTGCTCTTCGATCGCCCGCTTCACTTCGTCAGTCGCCTGCGCGTTCTTCTTCGCGACCTCGCTGATCTCGGTGATGGCGTGGACCATGGCGTCGGACCCCTCGCGCTGTTCCTTCGCGAAGTCGGAGATGTGCGCCACCTTCTCGGCCCCGTCGCGCGCGCTGTCGGAGATGCTGCCCATGGATCGGACGATGGTGGTCAGCTCCTCGCGGCCGAAGGCGAGCTCTTCGATGCCTTCTTTCATGGCGCTGACGACGGCCGTCGACTGAGACGAAATGTCGCGGGCCAGCCGGCTGATCTGCTCGGCGGACTTGCCGGCGCTCTCGGCGAGCTTGCGCACTTCGTCGGCGACCACCGCGAAGCCGCGGCCGTACTCACCGGCGCGGGCCGCCTCGATGGTGGCGTTGAGCGCGAGCAGGTTCGTCTGCTGCGCCACCTGGGTGATGGCGTCGACGATCTTCGAGATCTCCTGCGTCTTCTCGCCGAACTTGAACACTTCCTGGCTGGCGACCTCGATGCGGCTGAACACCTTGCGCACGCGCTCACCGGCGACACGCGCGGCGGTGCTGCCTTCGGCGGCGGCGGCGCTCGTGGCGGCGGCGGCCTTCGTCGAGTCGTCTGCAGCCGTCGCGGTGCGTTGCAGCGCCTGCGCCATGTCGTTGATGGTGCGCGACGCGCGGGCCACCAGCTCCCGCTGCACCTCGGCGCCCTGGGCGATGCTGCGCATGCTGCCGCCGACCTCGCGGGCCTGCGCGTTGACGCCCTCGGTGCTCTCGCCGAACGCCTGCGCGCTGTCGGCCACCGACTCGGCGGTGTGCTGAATCGACGAGACCAGCTCGCGGAGGTTCGCCTGCATTTCGGCGATGGCGACGGCCAGCTCGTCAATGTCGTCGCGCAGGCTCGCGGCGTCGACCTGCACGCGGCGGGACAGGTCGCCGCGGGAAATCTCGAGCGCGGTCTGAGAGAGCACCTTCACCCGCGCCACCCGCAGCAGCAGGTACGGCAGCAAGGTGGCGAGCACCAGCGTGACGATGCTGCTGGCCAGCACCTTGAGCGCCAGGTCCCACTGCGCGCCCAGCGTGAAGACGGCGCCCACCGCGATGGCGAGCACCACGTAGCCGGTCAGAATCTTGAGGTGCAGGCTGATCTGCGCCCGCCGCTCGTCGGCGCTCCGCACCACGCGGTCCACGGGTTCCCGGCGAACCTGGGCAATGTCGTCGCGGCTGGGCCTTCGCACGATTCGGCAGCTTGCCCTGACTGGTGGGGCCCGGCCACCTTCCTGCCGCCCGACTTGCACGGGCCTTCCGCGGTGTGCAACGAGCCCCCTTCCCATGCCCTGCCCGAACGCCCTCCGTCGCGCCTTGGCGCCGCTGCTCCTTCTGACCTGCGCGCTCGCCTGCGGCCTGCCCGAGTCCGACGTCGACCGCGCCCAGGCCGCCATCGTCAACGGCAGCGCCGAGCCTGGCGAGAGCTGGGTCGTCATGGTGATTCAGCCGGTGCCGGGGACCAGCCGCATCGCGCTGTGCACCGGCAGCGTGCTGACCCGCCGCGCGGTGCTGACCGCCAAACACTGCGTGTACCGCCGGCCGAGTAGCGGGACGACGTGGAACGCCGTGCCGGTGAACGAGCTGACTGTCGCCACCGGGCCCAGCTATGCGGACCGTGTCGATGAGGTCGGCGTGACGGCGGTGTTGGCGACGCCGGGGCCGTACGTCACGGGCAGCGGGCGCAACGGGGACGACCTGGCGGTGCTCCAGCTCGCCGCGGACCTGCCGGTGGGCGTGACACCTCGGCCGCTGTTTCGAGGCAACGTCAGCACCGGCCAGGCGCTGCGGCTCTACGGCTACGGCTTCACTCAGCCCGACGGCGGCGGCACGCTGGGCACCAAACACCAGGGCGGCGCGTCGATCACCACCATCGAGCCGCTCGTCTACGTCACCAACGGCGCGGCGTGGTCCTGCACCGGCGACAGCGGCGGCCCCGTGACCGACGCGACGACGGGGCACATTCTCGGCGTCACCAGCATCGGCCCCACCGGCTGCCACGTGTCGACGGCGTACGTCACGCGCGTGGACCAGTACCTGGCGCTCCTCGCGAATGCGACGGGGCTGCCGTTGCTGACCGACGGCGGCACGGGCGGTGCCGGTGGCGGTGGAGGCGGCGCAGCGGGCACTGGTGGGAGCGGCGGGAGTGGTGGCAGTGCTGGGAGCGGTGGCGTCGGCGGCCTCGCTGGAAGTGGTGGGTCCGCGGGCAGCGGCGGTGCTGCGGGAACTGGCGGAATGTCGAGCGACGGCGGCGCGCCGGTGTTCGTCGCGAAGATGGAGGAGCCGGCCACCCTGCCGAAGGCCCAGTCGTGCAGCGCGGCAGGTGGCGCGCTGGGATGGCTGCTGGTCGGCGCCCTGTTCGTGCGCCGGCGTCGGCTCGGCTGACCCTTCCGAGCGGCGGTACCGCACCAGCAGCGCAGCGAGTGGCTCCTGTTCGTGCGCCCGCGCCGGGTCCGCCGAAGCGCGCGGGTTCGGTCCCTCACCGTCAGCTCTACCCGGTCCACCGTGAGGAGACTTGGCGTGCTGCCGCCCTACGGACGGCGGTACCGCACCAGCAGCTCCACCCAGTCCAGCGTGAGGCGGCTGGGGGTGCTGCCGTTCACCGCCTGCGGCGTCACGCCTACCGACACTCGCCGCTCGGGTCCTTCGAACAGCTCCGCGAGCCGCGGCGCAGCGGTGGTGCTCCAGGCCAAGGGCGTCGCGGCCGGCGACGAGCGCTCTTCCAGCATCACGTCGCCGCCCGTCACGTGAAGCACCGCGGACGGCACGCCGCGGACCTGCGCCAGCACCTCGGCGCCGAGCAGCACGCTGCCGGAGTCGGCGCCGGCGACTGAGAACACGAACTGCGCGACGACGCCGGGGCGCGACGTCGTGTCGCTGCCCCAGTCCCACAGCTCGTTGTGCGGCAGCGAACCCGAGAAGCCGCCGAAGGCCACCACCCGCTGCTGGTCGAACGCGAGCGAGCCCATGCTCGGCGGCCAGGGCTCTTCGGCCTCGAAGTGCCGCCACGTGGACGTCGTCGGAGCCCATTCCCACAAGTCGCGCGAGCTGATGGTCGGGCTGATTCCTCCGAAGACGACGAAGCGGTCTCTCACCGTGTCGAAGGTCCCGGACGCAGCCAGCCGCCCTTCAGGCCAGACGGCCGGCAGCGGGCTGGGCGTCAGGTTGGTCCACGTACCGCTCACCCCGTTCCACGCCCACAGGTCGGGCACGTAGGTGTTGACCGGCCGCAGGCGCTGGTCGCCGCTGAAGAGCAGGGTGCGCCCTCGCGCCGCGTCGAAGGCCATGGCGGGCCACAGCCGGGGCGGGGGCCAGGCGGTCGGCAGCGGCGTCGGCGTGCGGTTGGTCCACACGCCGGACGCTGGCTCCCATTCCCACAGCTCCGACGTCGCGGGCGCGCTGCCCATGGAGCCGGTCTGCGCGCCGTACCAGACGAGCCTTCCGCGGGCAGAGTCGTAGGCGACGGCTCCGGACGTCAGCCGCGGCCATGCCGTGGGGAGCACCGCGGGCGTGCGGTTGGTCCACGTCCCGGCCAGCACGTTCCATTCCCACACCTCGAAGGACGTCGCGCTTCCGACGGCGACCAGCCGGCCCCGCATCGAGTCGAAGGCCAGCCCCGTCACCGCCCGCGCCGACGGTGAGCCCGTCGCCGGCGTCCGGTTGAGCCAGCTGTGGCCGCTCAGCTCCCAGACGTCGTTGAGCAAGCTGGTGCCGGTGTTTCCACCGAAGAGCAGGGCGCGGCCCGGCGTGGTGGTCCCCACGAGGCGAGTCACCCGCGGCGCTGGCGCCGGCACCGGGGGAGTGTGGTTCGTCCACGTCGCGCCGTCCCATTCCCACAAGTCGCGCGCCAGGTTGCTTGAGGCCAGCATTCCGCCGCCCACCATCATTCGGCGGCGCGCCGCGTCGAACGTCGCAGCGCCTTGTTCCCGCGGCGCCGGCCAGCTGGGCGGCAGTACCGCGGGGGTGCGGTTGAGCCACGCGCCGCTCACCGGGCTCCATTCCCACAGCTGGTTGGTGCACAGCGAGCAGGAGGAGGAGTTGTTGCTCGCGCCACCGAACATCACCAGCTTGTTGGCTGCAGCATCGAACGCGAGCAGCTCGGCGATGACGAAGGGCGGCCAGGCGGTCGGCAGCACTGCCGGTGTCCGCGACGTGAGCGTGCGCGCGGTGGCGTCCCATTCCCACAGCTCCACGCTCCGCCCGCTGCCGGTGCGCAGGCCGTACACCAGGAGCTTGTTTCGCACCGAGTCGTAGGCCGTCTGCGGGCCGTATTGGCTGCTGGGCCAGTTCCCCGGCACTGGGCTCGGTGTCTGGTTCGTCCACAGGCCGGTGCGCGTGTCCCACTCCCAGAACTCGAGGCCCACGCCCGAGAAGGACGGCCCCGACACGACGACCATCGTGCGCCGCGCGACGTCGAACGACATGGCGTTGGCCGCGGGCGGACCGTCTGGCCCACCCGGGCTGGGGTGGAGCGACCAGGCGCGGGCCTCCGCGTCCCATTCCCAGACGTCTTTGACTTCGCGCGAGCCGTCGGAGCCGCCCACCACCACGAGCCTGCGGCGCACGCTGTCGTAGGCCACCACGTGGCCTCTGCGAGGCGGCGGCAGCGCTTCGTTGCGCGGGTGCGGGACCAGGCGCGACCACCCGCGCGCGCTGTGCCACTCCCACAGCTCGTTGGTCACCGGCGCCGTGGCGCTCCCTCCCCCGAACACCACCACGGTGCCGCGGTGCGAGTCGTACGCCATGGCGTGGCCAGACTGCGCCGGGCCAGCCTGGCGTCGGGCGCGCCAGCTCACCGCGCCGTCGGCGTCGACGGGCGGCGGGTGCTGCGCGACGCCGCCGACGTCGGTGGTGGCGTTGGAGAACACGGCTCGAGCCTCGACGTGGTGGGGGTTCTCGAAGGTGCGGCCCACCACCTTGCCGTTGAGCGTCGCCAGCCACTCGAGGTCGCGCACGTCCACGCGTGCGCTGGCGTTGCACGCGGAGTCGACGGCGGACACCCAGACAAAAGGGCGATCTGCGAGCGGCAGCGCCACCACCGCGCCGCCGTCGACCGTCTGCCCCACGGCCAGCACCGAGGCGCCGAAGCCCACCGCGACGTGCTCGGCGGCGACGGCGCCTGGCCGCGCCGAGACGACGAAGGAAGGCCCCGCGTCGCGGCTGCCCCAGGGCTCTCGCCGGAAGACGACGCTGCCCGGCGTCGCGACGTTGGGCGCAGGCGGGGCGCTCGTGTCCACCCACAGCCCGGCGTCCACCGTCGAGCTGCCGCGGTTCCCCACCGCGTCCGTCGCCGACACCACGACGCTGACGGGGCCCTGTGGCGAAGCGCCGCTCACCGACGCCGCGAGGCTCAGCAGCGTCGGCGTCGCGGTGAGCGTCGTCAGCGTCAGGCCCGGCGGCGCAGAGGTCAGCTGCAAGTTCGTCGACGGCTCCGTCAGCCCCACCACGACGCGCGCGCTCGCGCCCAGGCCCAGGCCGCTCGTCGTCGGCAGCGGGCAGTCCGGCCGGGCGCTGGTCACCACGGACACCGACGCTGGGTCGACCCGCGGCGGGGTGAAGTCGAAGCTGACGCCCAGCGACTCGGTCGCCGTGTTCCCGGCGCCGTCGGTGGCGGTGACGAAGAAGAAGTGGTCGTCCGCGGCATCGTTCGCGCCGACGCTCCCCGGGCAGCGGCAGAGGCCTTGGGCGCAGGCGCAGCTCAGCGGGCTCGTGTCCAGTCGAGCCGCCACGTCGACCGTCGACGAGTCGACGCCGAAGGCCAGCACGTAGTCCCGAAACCCTGCCTGGCGGCTGAAGACGGTCGCGACGCCCCCGTCCGGCCCTCGCAGCGCGCGCAAGTCGGTGATGACGGGCGCGGTGCCGTCCACTTCGAGCCGGACGAGCGCGGGCTGTGGAGGCGCGAGGTTGCCCACCGCGTCGCGCACCCCGTGGACCGTCAGCGCGCGGGTGGCGCACACCTGGCTCGGCGCACTGGCGGCGACCTCGAACACCGTGCCCTGCTGGCGCCGCGGCTGGAACATGAGCCCTCCGTCGCAGGTGGAGTCGGTCAGCACCTGCGCGCCCGCTTCGAGCGCTTCGGAGAACGCCAGGCGGAGCACCGCTGTCTCTCCGCCACGAATCAACAGCACGCCGGCGTCGTCGCTGCTGCGCGGGGCGGTGAAGTCCGCTTCGACCAGGCGCGGCGGCGTGAAGTCGAACGTGACGACGCCCACCGGCTGCGCGGCGTTCTCGTTCCCTTCGCCGTCGAGGAGGTCGGCGACGACCTGCGCGGTGTGCTCCGTGTCGAGGCCGGCCCGCGCGACATAGGAATAGGTGTACCGCGCGCCCTCGACGCGCTCGAGCTGCGCGGCGCGGAGCCCCGAGGGGTGGACGACGGAGACGACGGGCGCCACGAAGAGGGGCTTGCTGGCGGAGAACTCGAGCTGCGCGGTCTGCCCGTCCCTCAGCGTCGCCGGGCGAACGGTCGGCTCGAGCACCCGCGGCGCTTCGCCCGAGCCCTGCGCGGTGAGGGGCACGCAGCGGCCCACGCGGGGGCGACAGGCGTAGCCGGCGGGGCACACGCCGTCGTCGCAGCGAATGACCGCGCTCGCGGGGAGCGCCGCTTCGAAGGTGCAGCCTGACGCCAGGCCAGCAAGGAAGACCACGAAGCTGCGAGCAGACATGGCGCGGACGGTACTACGGCCGGTCGACGACGCCGGGCTGCCTCGTCGGCAGCGGTCGCGTCATCCGGGTGCACCGTGTGCCGTGCAGCGGCCGTGGATCGCGCCACGCGCGCCAGACTGCGACAGCGCCGCCACAGTTCTTCGTTGGTGCGCGCGCGCTCCACCTCACCAGTCTCCGCTCGGAGCACCCCTGGACCGCGCTTCAGGCACACCAGGTGCAGGCCGCGCGGCAGTCCAACCAGGCAGGGGGTCGACGCATGAGGCAGCGCAGCAGCAGGTGGTGGGTGCTTGTCGCCGCGCAAGCGCTGGTGCTCGCGGGGTGTGAATCGGCGGGGGCCTTCGGTCGCTTCGTTCCCAATGGCGACGAGGCGAGCGACGGCGGCTTCGGCATGGTCCCCAACGGCGGCGGCGGCACGGGCGGGACCGGCGGGCAGGGCGCGGGCTGTCCCTGCGCTTCGGGCTTCGTCTGCGAGGGCAACGTCTGCGTGCCCGTCGAGCGCGAGACGAACAGCGGCCTGGGCGAAGCGCCGCCCGTCGCCACGCCGCGCTACGTGTACGCGCTCAACCCCACGGCCTCGTCGGTGGCCCGCATCGACCCGGCGAGCCTCCTCATCGAAGCGGTGACGGTGGGGCCCAGCCCCGTCGCGCTCGAGGCGCTGCCGGGTGAAGACGCGGCGCTGGTGCTGTCTCCGGGGGACGGCTCGCTGTCGCTGCTCGACAGCCGCACGCTGCCCACGCGGGTGGTGCGGGTGCCGCTCGGCCGAGAGCTGCAGCGGCTGACGGTGTCTCCGGACGGCAAGTTCGCGGTCGCTTGGCCCAGCACCACGGCGGGCCCCACGTCGGGCGCGGAGGGTGTCTTCACGCTGGTGGACGTCGCCGCCGTCCGTCGGGGCGCGCCGCTGGCGCAGCAGCGCTTCGAGCGCAGCGGGGGCTACCGCATCACCCACGTCGTCTTCCAGACCGAGGCCGGCGCCGCGACGAAGCTGCACGTCTTCGCCAAGGCCACGGTGTCCACGTTCGACCTGCGGGACACCGCCGCTGCGCCGCGGAGGCTGATGTTGCCCGCGTCCATGAGCGCCGACGTGTCGAGCCGCGAGGTGGCGGCGACGGCGGACGGGCGAGTCATCATGCTCCGCTCGACGACGGCGCCGGAGCTGGCGAGCTTCGACGGCGTGCAGCTGACGGTGCTGGCGCTGCCGGCCATCGCCACGGACCTCGACCTGTTGAGCGACGGCACCGGCGCGGTGGCGGCGCTGCGCTCGCTGGGCTCGGTGGGCTTCCTCCCGCTGCCCGCGACGAGCGTCGACGGTGGAACGCTGCGCGTGTACCCGGTGGCCGACGGCGGCGTGGGGCAGGTGGCGCTGCCGCCGCCTTCGTCCGACGCGGGGCTCTTCGCGGTGACGTACTCCAACGTCGGCACCGACGAGGGCTACGCGAAGGTGGACCTGGCCACGGGGCAGGTGACGCGGGTGGCGCTGGAGAAGTGGGTGAACGAAATCTCCCTCTCGCCCGACGGACTGACGGCGTTCGTGTTGCACCGGGCCAACCCCAGCCCGACGACGACGGACCCGTACGAAGCCGCCGTCGACCGGGACCAGGGCTTCTCGGTGGTCGACCTGGCGACGGGCTTCTGGCAGCTCAAGCGCACGGGCACGACGCGGCCCACGCGCTACGCCTTCTCGCCGCGCGGGGGCTACCTCGGCGTGGCGCTGCGCAACGACGCGCTCAAGCGGCACTCGCTGGAAGCGGTGAACCTCACGTCACTGGTGACGACGAGCCTGCCGCTGTCCTCGACGCCGCTCTTCATGGGCACGGTGCCCGAAGCGCCGTCCATCACCCCGCACCGAGTCTTCGTCTCGCAGGAGCACCCGGGCGGGCGCATCAGCGTCATTCAGCTGGACACGGGCCAGGTGCGGACCGCGACCGGCTTCACTCTAAACGGGGAGATTGAGTGATGAAACGCCTCGTCTTGTCGTCGCTGCTCTCTTTGGCCGTCGCCGGCGCGCTTGGCTGTGGCGCGCGGCACCCCAGCTTCGAGCCGGCCCTCAGGCCGCTGCCGCTCGTGGCGACCAGCCAGGCGGTGGTGCAGGTGGTGCCTCAGACGGAGCGCGCCGTCGTCGTCACGCCCGACGGGCAGGTGAAGGCGGTGCGCATTGGCCCGGGCGCGCGGTTGGTGAGCCGGGTGCCGAAGACGGACGTGGTGCTGGTCGCCGGAGGCACGCCGCGGGCGCCGACGGTGGACTTCGTGGACACGCGGGCGGGGACGACGCAGCAGGTGTCCCTGCACGCGCCCTTCGACACGTTGACGTGGAGTGACGAGGGGGCCCTGGGCGTCTTCTCGTACGGCAACGCGGGCGGCTTCGGCACGCTCGTGGCTCGCAACCTGAACGAGGTGGCGGTGCTGGACGTGGCGCGGCGGACCTTCGCGTCGGTGCAGCTCGACACCGACAGCCTGGCGCCGCGCGCTGTGGTGTTCGGCCCCAAGGAAGCAGACCGGCAGCTGGTGGCGGTGGTGCTCGAGCGGGGCGTGGCGCTGTTCGACGCGACGCGGCCGCAGGTGCCGGTGCGCAAGGTGGGGCTGCGCCCCCAAGGCTCGACGACGGAGGCGACCGCGCTGGAGGCCGTCTTCTCGGCCGACGCGAAGTGGCTCTTCGTGCGCACCAGCACGCTGGACGACGTCGTGGTGCTGGAGCTGGGCGCGGAGCGCGGCGTGGCGCCGAGCGTGTCGATCAACTTCGTGGCCGGCGGGACGGGGCTGGCGGACATCGCCGCGCCGCCGCCGGGGACGCCGAACGCGGTGTTGGCGCTCTACTCGTCGAGCCGCGAGCTGGTGCTGCTGGACGCGCAGGGCATCGTCGATCGCCACCAGCGGGTGGCGCTGACGGCGTCGCTGCGGCGGCTGGCGAGCGTGGCCATGGGCGATGTGGTGCTGGCGTGGGACGAGACGAGCCCCGTCGTCACGGCGTGGAACGTGCGTGACGGGCGCGTCGGGGTGGTGGCGCTCGACGGGCCGCCGGCGAGCCTGCAGGTGGCGCCGTCGCGGCTGAAGCTCTTCGCGCCGGTGACGGGCCGGCAGGGCGCGGCGCTGTCGGTGCTCTCGCTGGACGAGGAGCCCAACCGGCTGCGGCTGCGGCTGCAGTCGCTGCAGCTGTCCCGCGCCGCGTCGTCGGTGCAGCTCGACGTGGGAGCGCAGCGGCTCTTCCTGACGGTGGGCGGCCTGGGGACGGTGGTGACGCTGGACACGACGAGCCTGGACACGGCGGAGGTGACGGTCGACGCGCCGCCGGTCGGCCTCTTCGCGCTCCCGGACGGCGACTGGCTGGCGCTGGCGCATGCGGGGGACCTGGGAGACCTGACCTTCGTGCGCGCTGGCGGCACCGAGCGCAGTGAAGCCCGCCGCGTCGTCGACTTCGCCCTGACGGACGCGCTGCTGCGCGCGGAGGACCTGCGATGAGAGCGCTTCTGCTGGCCGTCGTCTTCGCTTCCACGACCGCCCTCGCGGCGCCGCCGCTGCAGTTGGTGCGGACCTCGCCCAAGCCGACGGGCTTCGTGCCCAAGCTGTACGGCGGCGCGGCCTTGGCGACGACGCTCATCACGCCGCGCGCGTACGACTTCGTCGACACGGACGACGTGCACACGGGGGTGGCGCTCACGGTCGGGTACAGCTTCACGCTCAAGCGGGCGTTCTTGGACGTGGAGCTGGGGTTCACGACGGGAGGGACGAGGAGCGCGGTGCACTCCTCGCTCTCGACGGACTTCGCGTGGCGGGCCGTGGAGGCGGGGGTGGGCTACCGGTACGCGCTGTTCAAGCACCTGCACCCGTACGCGAAGCTGCTCGGCGGGGTCGACATCGCGACGCTGACGATCGTGTCGACGGAGCGGCTGACGCAGACGGTGGTGGGCGGGGCGGGGCAGGCGCTCGTGGGGGTGCAGGTGCCGGTGTACTTCGAGCGGCCGACGGACACGGCGTCGATCGTGCTCGACGCGGCGCTCGGCGCGGGGCTGCACTCGGGGCTGGCGTTCGACAAGTTGGGGCCGACGCCGCCGCAGAAGCCCGCGGCCGATGCGATTCCGCGGGGGAGTACGAGTATCGGCTCGTTGTCGCTGTCGGGGTTCACGTTCCGGGTGGGGTTGTTGGTGCGGTTGTAGAGGGGCGTTGGAGTGGTCGCCAGTCGAGGGGTCCACTTCAGATCGTGGGCGTCGGTAGCCACATCAGAGTCGGTCGCGTGGCGTCAGTGTTTCCTCATTCCAAACCGTCCAATCCGGCGCGGCGCGAAGTCGTGCATTGTGCGACTGTGACCGGACAGCCGGGGCCAATGGCGCCAACCTGATTCACGTCAGACGAGCAACACTCCTCCCTCGCCTCGATCTCTCGCCTGAGTAGGGGAGCCGCAGACGCCAACACCAGAACGCAAGTTGACAGCGTAACGCTCGAAAAACCGCCAAGCTATGGCTGTACATTCTTGCGCACTTCGGCTCCGTAGGTCGATATCTTCCGAACAATGAACTCGCGTGCTCCGGCCCTCCAGTTGCTCGGTATGGGACTGCTGATGTGGGCATTGACCGTCGGCATGATCGTCTTCCTGCACCGGTACTATCCCGTGCTTGTCCTCATCGGCGGCTTATGCCTTTGGTTCGGACTCGCCGTTCTGCTTTTCGGCGAGCGGTTTCGAGGCATGCGTCCCTTACACCAGGGAGCGACCCTCGTCGGTACCGCGCCGCTGCCGGCGCTGGCAGCCTACGGTCTCGTCCGGCTCCTTGCTCACTTGGGCCACACGCTGTGACTCCCTCGCGAGCCAAGGCCGCGGCCGGTGCGCGAGAGCGTCGACGAGTTCTTCGCCGAGCGGACTCGGCGCGAGGCCGCGCTCGGCACCGTTCCCCTGGCACCGCTATGCATCCTTCGGTCAGGTTGCGCCCCGCCGAAGCCGATGTCGACCTGAAGCCGCGCCTGCGCGTTCGTCATGCGAGCGAGAACTCGACGCGCACGCCGACGTAGTGCTGCAGCTCGCGGATGAGCCCGACGGCGAGGGAACCGAGTCGAGTGCATCGTGTCGTCGGCCACATTGAGTGCGAGCACCTCGGCGAAGACCGCGGGGACGCGATCGACACCCGGGTCGTTGGAAGCCGAGCAGGCCGAGGGTCCAGGTCGCGGGTCGCTCGACGTGGCTTGCCGGTCCTGAGCGTGAAGAGCGCGGTACCTCTGAGCACGAAGCGCTGCGCGTGCGTCGTCGACGCGAGCCGGAAGAGCAGACGCTCCTTCGCCTAGCGTGTGAGCACGAGCTGAAGGTCCACGCCCTGATCGCGGGCGGCGGAACAGGCACGCCCGCGCCGATGCGCCGCTGCTAAGCGTTGGCATGAGTGCGCCTCACAAAGCCAGCTCTCGAACGTGGCGGGGACCGCGCGCTCGCAGATCGGTGTGAAATTGTGGTGGGCTCGTCCAAGCGGTAGGTTGTGTTCATGGAGATACGGTTCGTTTCCAGCAACAGTCACAAGATCCGAGAGGTTGAGTCGATCCTTGCGAAGGCTCGGGTACGAGTAGTCCCAGTGTCGATCAAGATCGAAGAACTTCAAATTGAAGATCCCAAGCGGCTCGTACGCGCGAAGGTTCTCAAAGCGTTCGAGAAGATCGGCAGACCGGTCATGGTCGAGCACACTGGTCTCTACGTAGCTGGGCTCAATGATCTGCCCGGAGGTCTTACGCAGCTCTTCTGGGACCGACTTCAGGCGCCCAAGTTTGTGGACCTTGTGCACCACCTTGCGACCCGCGACATCATCGCGCGCACGACGATTGGTTACTGTGACGGTAAAGCTTTACATTTCTTTCAGGGGGAAATCTCGGGCACTGTGCCATTAGGGCCGCGAGGTCCACCTGACTTTCAGTGGGACTGTGTCTTTGTTCCGACTGGCGAGACCGAGACGTTTGCAGAAATGGGTGACCGCAAGAGTGAGATCTCAATGCGCCGCAAAGCACTCGACCAACTGGCGTCGTTCTTGACGAGGAGGCCGTAGTTTGGAGCAGCTAATTGAAGCCTACAAATCGCGCCGCCTGATTCTCTTTGTTGGCGCCGGCGTCTCCATGGGCCTTGGCCTGCCCTCGTGGAATCAGCTCATTGACCATATCGCCAGAGAACTCGGCTACGACCCAGATGTATATAGGACCTTGGGCACCAATCTGGCTCTTGCTGAGTACTATCGGATAAAAATGGGCCGCATAGGACCACTCCGAAGTTGGATGGACAGGGAATGGCATTCCGCCGAGATCGACATCTCGAAGTCGAGGACACACGCGACTATCGCAACAGCAGAGTTTGAGCTTATCTACACGACAAATTACGACCGATGGATCGAGCGGGCGTTTGAGCATTATAGACGGCCGTATATGAAGATTGCCCGCGCCGCCGATATCGCAACGGCCCGGCACGGTGTGGCGCAAGTCGTCAAATTTCATGGCGATCTCGATGATGACGAGTCGATCGTCCTCGACGAGAGTAGCTACTTCGAGCGCCTTGGCTTCGAATCCCCTCTCGACATCAAGCTGCGTTCGGATGTGCTTGGTCGGTCGGTGTTGTTCATTGGATACGGACTTGCCGATGTAAACATTCGATGGATTTTCTATCGACTCGCGCACATGTGGCGAAGGGCCGACCGGACTCAACAGCCTAAATCGTATTACTTTTCGTCGACGCCGAACCCGGTGCTGGAGGCCACACTGGCTCAGTGGAACATCCAGATGATCACATCTGGCGAAGCTGATCCGGGAGTTGCCCTGGCAGAATTCTTGGCGGGGCTCGTGACGAGTTGACAGATTGGAGAGAGCTCGCACCACGCAGCCGGGAATTTCAGTGGTCGACGACCCACCCGCTCTGCCTTCTCCGTCGCTGCATGGCGTCTACTCCCGCCTCGACCGACGGCTCTGCCCCTGCGCCCGCCGTCGCCGTGTCACGCCCTGAGCCCCTTGCACCCGCCCCACGGCAGGCTACGCCTCGCGCCCCGTGTACGAGCTTCGGCCTCCCGCGCCCCCGCTGCGCCCCTTCATCGAGCACTACTGGTTCGTCCGCCCGGACAAGGACCGGCCGGTCGACCTCCGGGTCGACGTCTTCGTCGACGCCCGCGCGGACCTCATCTTCAACTTCGGCGCGCCCTACGAGCGGCGCTGGGGCGCTGACCGACCCGTCAAACACCGAAAGTCCAACCTCGACGCGCAGCGGCTGACGCCCATTCGCATCACCCAGCGCGGCGCCGTGCGCACCACCGGCGTCCGCTTTCTCCTCGGCGGTGTCGGGCCCTTCGTCCGCGAGCCCCTCGCCCAGTGGACGAACCGCACTCCACCGCCCGCCGAGGTGTTCGGCGCCGACGCCACCACGCTCGAGCGCGCGCTCGCGAAGACCTCCTCCGTCGACGCGCAGGCCGCGCTCCTCGACGCCTTCTTCACCCGCGCCCTGCTGCTCGACGACGCCCACGCCGTCTTCTCCCGCGCCCTCCGGCACCTCACCCACACCGGCGAAGACACCGTCGCCGCCGCCGCGAAGGCCGCCCGCACCACCACCCGCCAGGTCGAGCGCCTCTTCGCGCGGTTCCTGGGCATTCCTCCCAAGACCGTCGCCCGCGTGCTGCGCTTCCAGGCGTCGCTGCGGCGCCTCATGACGGACCCAGGCTGCACGCTCGCCGAGGTCGCCGCCCAGGCCGGGTACTTCGACCAAGCCCACTTCATTCGCGAGTTCCGGCGCTTCAGCGGAGGCGTGCCCCGCGGCTACCGCGGCTACTTCCCCGAAGCCGGGCCGACGGACTTCGCGCCCAACGTCGTCGCGTTCGTACAAGACGCACCCCGGCGACGAAGACTACGAGCGCGGCCTCACTCTTCTTGAAGGAGCCACCATGGCGAAGCACTGGTCAGGCGCAGGCACCAAAGACAACCCGTGGAAGCTGAAGACGCCTCCGCTCAGCTCGGACTACGAGCTGTACCGCGACGAGTCGGTGGAGCCGCCGCTCCTCATCTGCACCGTCGGCAAGACGAAGCTGACGTACCTGGCCCGCGCCGTCGACGACCTCCACGCCATGCTCAAGAAGCACGGCGACTGGATGCCGCTGGGCGCCGCCGATGAGCTCAAGCCCGCCGCCGCCGGGACCGTCGAAGCGTGGGGCCGCGCCAAGGAGAACCCCGTCGGCGGGTGGTACGGCCAGAAGAAGGGCTACCGCGGTCGCTTTGGCATGTACCTGCCGCCGCTGCTCGAAGCGCGCGGCCTCGCTGAGCGCGCGCACAACCCGAAGAACAACCGCATTCGCGCGAAGAAGTGAGCTGAAAGACACCATGGCCACCCGAACCAATTCAGCGTTTCGCTTGAGCTACGAAGTCCGCGCCCAGCTCCGCGCTTCTCCCGCCGCCGTCTGGGCCAAGCTGACCGACGCAGCCGGCTTCCCGTCGTGGAACTCGACCGTCACCAGCCTCGAAGGACCCATCACCCAAGGCCAGCGGCTGACGATTCGCGTGCCGATTGCGCCGGACCGCGCGTTTCGGCCGACCGTCGTCGAGCTCGTGCCCGAGCAGCGCATGGTATGGCGCGACGGCATGCTCCCCTTCTTCCAAGGCACCCGCACCTTCACCCTGACGCCGAAGGACGGCGGCTGCGAGTTCGCCATGGAAGAGGTGTTCCGCGGGGCGATGCTGCCGCTCATCAAGCCGTCGCTGCCTGACTTCGGGCCGGTGTTCGACCGCTACGCGCAGGACCTCAAGGCGGCCTGCGAGCGCTGAGCGGCGGACCTCCTTTCCCACACATGCGCGCCACCCCGCGCCATCGCCCGGGTACGCCGCGTGCACAGCGCCTGCGGCTCCATGGATCTGCGTGAGTCCTGTGAACATGACCTGCCCGATGTCGTCCTCGAGTACCCGCTGAGCGGCTCGCCCCGCCGCGTCGTGGGCCCTCCAGGCCCGGCCACGGCCCTCCTCGACGGCGTGTCGACACAGAAGTTCGACTGGCTGCGCGCGCACCCGAGCAAGGCGCTCCACGCCGTCCACCGCGTGCGCACGAGCGACGGCTGGCGCTGGTTCGAATGCCGCGCCGCCGCCCACGACCCGCAGCACGTCCTCGTCATCGCGCGGGACGTCACGGTCAAGCGCCAGGCCGAGGCCGCGCAGCGGCTCCATGTCGCCCGTCTGCAGGCCGTCGTCGACTTCATGGAGGTGGCCGTCGGCATCAGCGAAGGCTCCGGCGCGGTCCTGGTGGCCAACGCTGCTTGCTCGCGGCTCATGGCGCAGTGGGGCGACGAGGAGCGGCTGTCCGAGCTGGTGCGCGCCGCGACGCAGACTGGCCACTTCCCCGCCGAGCAGGACGTGACGCGGGGCGAGCGCACCCTGCGGCTGACGGTGAAGCCCATGGGCCCGCTCGACGACGACGTGCTGTGGTGGTGGTCCCTGGCCGACGTCAGCGAGCAGCTCCGCCGCGAGCGTGAGTCCGTCAGCCTGGCCACGCTCGATGAGCTGACTGGCATTCGAAACCGGCGCGGGCTGCAGCTCGAGCTCCAGAGCGCGCTGGTGCAAGGCGGCCCCTTCGCGGTCCTGCTGCTCGACCTGGACGGCTTCAAGCAAATCAACGACAGCCGGGGCCACGCCGCGGGCGACGCAGTCCTCCGCGAGGTGGCGCAGCGCCTGCGCAGCACGCTGCGGGCCACCGACGTCGTCGCGCGGTGGGGCGGCGACGAGTTCGTCGTCGTGGGCCGCGGCATCGAGACCGACGCCGGCGCCAGCGCTCTGGCGAGCAAGCTCCGGGCGGCCATCGAGCCCGTCGTCCGCGTCAGCGTCGGCTTCGCGCTGTCCGGCCCCTCGCCTCGCACCGCTGAGGCGCTCGTCGCCGCCGCCGACCGCTCCATGTACGGCGCCAAGCGCCAAGGGAGGACGCTGCCCCCGTTGCAAAATGCGGCAGCGGTCGCGTCTTGCGACGACAACGGTGCAAGCCTGGCCAGCTGACAGCGCTCGCCGGCGTGTGCGCTCCGCGGCGCCTTCGCTGCTACCGTGCCGCCTCCGCTTCATGCGCACGTGGTGGCTTTTCTTCAGCGTCGTCCTGGCTGGCTGCTTCGGCGGCGGCGTCGTCACGAACGTGTGCGGCGGCGTCGACCAGCCTTGCTGCGCCCAAGACGTCTGCGTCGAAGGCGCACGCTGCACGGGCAATGGCTGTGTGGCCTGCGGGGCCCTCGGCGCGCTGTGCTGCGCTGACGGGAGCTGCGCCGGCCGCGCCGTCTGTGACGCGCAAGAGACCTGTCAGGCCTGTGGCCAGCGAGGCCAGCGCTGCTGCGCGCAGGACACCTGTGACGAAGGCTCGCGCTGCGCCGACGGCGTCTGCAGCAGCCTCGTCACGTGCGGCCCGGGCTGCACGCTGGGAGCTTCGCGCTGCGCAGGCGCGGGCCTCGAGTCCTGTCAGGCCGTCGGCAGTTGCCCCGAGTGGCGCAGCCTGGTGGCCAGCTGTCCGGCCGGCGCGTCCTGCCAGGCGAGCGGCGCGGCGGCGGAGTGTGTCGAGCCGTGTCCCGGCGCGTGCACCGTCGGCACCCTCGTCTGCGCCGTCGACGGGCTGAAGCGCTGCGTGTCCGGCACGCCCTGCCCGAGCCTCGCCGCGCAGAGCGACGACCTCGAGCGGCCGCAGTGTGTCCCCGGGGGAACGGCCGGCGCCGACGTCGTGTGGGAGAGCCCGACGCCCTTCCGCGCGCCGCTCGCCGGCGTGGTGGCCGACTTCCCCAACCACTACTGGCTGCTCGACGCGCTGGGCAACGTGTTCCGCCGCGCCGACGACGTGTGGAGCTACGAGCTGCGCGCGCAGCCGGGCAAGCGTGTGCGCGCGCTCGTGTCCTGCGGCGTGCCCTCGCGCCTGTTCGCCGTTGGAGAGAACGGGACGGTGTTCCGCCGAGAAGCCGGCACGTGGACGGAAGAGAACGTGGGCGCGCAGGTGACGCTGCGGGCCGGCGCGTGTGAGACGGGCTACGCGTTCTATGCCGTGGGCGACGGTGGCCGGCTCTTCTACCGGCGCGCGCAGGACACGAGCTGGAGCAGCGTCGACGTAGGCACGACGCAGCCGCTGTACGGCTTGGGCGCGCTGCGCGGCGACGGGGCGCTGTTCGCCGTGGGCGCCCAAGGCACGGCCGTGCGCTGCACGTTGACGGGGAGCCCAGCCACCGTGCCGCAAGGCTGCCAGACGGAGGTGTCCTCCACGACGGCGGACCTCCACGCGCTCTACGCCGACCGGACCAGCTTGACCGTGTGGGCCGTCGGCGCGGGCGGCACCCTCGTCTGGCGCAGCGCGGTGCAGTGGGCGCCGTGGCTCCAGGACACCGACGGCGGCTGGCCCACCTTGCGCGCGGTGTCCGGGCGGAGCAACGCGTCGCGGCCGCCCTCGCTGCTGATCGCCGGCGACGACGGCTTCTACGCGTACGTGGACGAGCTGCGGCGCGACGAGCTGCGGGTGGGCAGCGAGCGGCTGACCGGCGTCGCGCTCGTCGACGCGGACAACGTGCTGCTCACGTCTTCGACGGGCACGCTGTGGCACGGAGATCAGCTCGC
>JALHOS010000009.1:0-15651 GCA_022842905.1 Myxococcaceae bacterium
CACGCCGCCTTCGACCGGGTTGTGCACCTTGAGCCGAGGGTTGCGCAGCAAGCCGCCGTCGAGCAGCTCCAGCGGCCCCTTGTCCTGTGGACAGGCCAGCAGCTCCAACAGGCGACGGTCGAGCACGGCGCCGGCTTCTACCAGACGCTCAGCCCGCTGAGGGCGCCCAAGCCTCGACGCTTCAGGCCACGACGATGCGGCAGCCCAACCGCAGCGCCAGCCCGTCGGAGCCGAGCACCCGCGCCACCGCGTCGGTGTCGCCCAGCGCGTCGTACGCCGCGGCGATCAGCTCACCCAGGCTCAGCCGACCCACCGGCGCCGCCTTGCGCCGCACGATCCGGCGGCTCCGGCCCTTCGGGATCACTCTGCGGCCCTGCACCTTGATTCGCCCCATGGTGTACTCCTCCTCGCGCGCTGAGGCTTGAGCAGCCCACGTGCCAGCCGGGTGCAGGTCGTTGACTCAAGGCCTTGGCGACCCGGCGGCGGGGTCCTGGCGACCCAGGTCGGCTTCGTCGAGCGCGGGGGGAAAACCCTGTTAAACCACCGCCGCCGTGCGCCTGGTCGCCTTCCTCAGCTGTCTGATTGCTGCGTCCGCCGGGGCCTTCGAAGAGCCCACGCGGCGCACCGAGGTCGACGGGGGCGTGCATGTGCCCGTCCTCACCAAGGCCCCGACACTCAAGCAGTTCATCGAGCCCGAATACCCGAAGGCCGCCCAGGCCCAAGGCCTGACCGCCTCGGTGCGCATGATGGTGACGATCGCCGCCGACGGCTCGGTCGCCGACGTGACCGTGACGGCGCCGGTGGGCCAGGGGTTTGACGAAGCCGCGCTCGCCGCCGTGCGGCGGTTCGTCTTCACCCCAGCCGAGGTCGACAACACCCCGGCCCCCGTCCAGATCGAGTACGTCTACCACTTCGTCCTGAAGGTCGTGGACGCGGGTGTGAGTGCCGCGACGACTCCGGACGCAGGCGCGGTCGTGGTGCCAGCGAGGCTGACCGGCACGGTGATCGCCCGCGGCTCCCGCACCCGCATCGAAGGCGCCGTCGTCCGCTGCGTGCAGTACGAGGTCGAGGTCACCACCGACAGGGAAGGCCACTTCGAGCTCGAGGTCCCGCCGGGCGACTGCCAGGTGCGCGTGCTCGCGCCGGAGTTCGAGAAGTACGAGGTGCTCGAGCCGCTCAAGCCGGGCGAGACGACCGAGGTGAACTACTACGTTCGCCCCAAGGTCGTCGGCTACGAGACGGTGGTCCGCGCGCCGCGCGAGAAGAAGGAAGTCGTCCGGCGCACCTTGACCCGGCAAGAACTGCAGAAGGTCCCCGGCTCCTTCGGCGATCCGGTGCGCGTGATTCAGAACTTCCCCGGCGTGGCCCGCGCGCCCTTCGTGTCCGGGCAGCTGATCGTCCGCGGCGCGAACCCCGGCCAGACGCTTACGTACTTCGACGGCGTGGAGATCCCCTTGCTGTTCCACTTGGGCGCCGGCCCGTCGATCGTCAACGCCGAGTTCCTCGACCGCGTCGACTTCTACCCGGGTGGCTTTGGGGCGCGGTACGGCCGGGCCGTGGGTGGCGTCGTCGACGTCGCCAGCCGCAAGGGCGCGGCGGACACCCTGCACGGCGTCGCGAAGGTGGACCTCCAGGACTCGTCGATCTTCCTCGAGACCCCCTTGACCGACGGCGTGTCGATCGCCGCCGCCGCGCGGCGCAGCTACATCGATCTGATCCTCCCGGCCGTCCTGCCGCAGACCCCCACCGGCGGCTCGCTGCTCGTGCTGCCCGCGTACTGGGACTACCAGGTGCGCCTCGATGTGGGCCCCAAGCGCGGAGAGCCGACCGACGGCAAGTCGATCTTCTCGCTCTTCGCCTTCGGCAGTGACGATCAGCTCAAAGTCGTGGCCAGCGGCGGCGGGCTCAACCGCGACGTGTCGGTGGACTTTCGCACCAACTTCCACCGGCTCGTCGGCAGCTGGACGTACCGGCAGGGCAACGTTCAGACCAAGCTGGTGCCCTACCTCGGGTACGACCTGGCCAACGTCGACCTGGGCATCGCCAAGCTCAAGGCCGACTCGTACACGCTGGGTCTGCGCGAAGATCTGCAGGTCGACGCGACGAAGTGGCTCACGTTCCGCGCCGGCGCCGACATCTACAACTCGACGTTGGTCGGCGAGGCGGAGCTGCCGACGATCAGCGGCACCCAGTTCCGCGGCTTCCCTGGGGCCGAGCCCAAGGCCGAGTCACAGCGCATTCGCGAGGTGTTGGGCAGCTTCGACGGCGCGCTCTATTCCGAGCTCGATCTGAAGCTGTGGAAGCTCACGCTGACGCCGGGCGTGCGCGGCTCGATCGCCTTCCTCAACGGCGAGACACGCTTCGCGTTCGATCCTCGCCTGTGGGTGCGCTTCGAGCCGTGGGAATGGACCACGGTGAAGGCCAGCGTCGGCCTGTACACCCAGCCGCCCAACGTGACGAACATGGAGCCGCCGCCCTTCGGCACGCCGTCGCTCACGCACGAGAAGGCCTTCCAGATGTCCGTCGGCGTGCTCCAGAAGATCACCGACGTCATCAACGTGGACGTCACCGGCTTCTACAACCGCCGCTTCGAGAACGTGGCCTCGCCGGGGCCCCGCATCGTCAACGACGACGGGTCCGTCACCAACCAGCGCTTCGCGAACGACGGCCTGGGGCGCGCGTACGGCCTCGAGGTGCTGGCCCGGCACGAGGTGACCAAGCACTTCTTCGGGTGGATCGCTTACACCTTCAGCCGCAGCGAAGAGCGCCGCGTCGGAGGCGGCGACTACCGGGTCAGCAGCTTCGACCAGACGCACATCCTCACCACCATCGCCTCCGTGCGGCTGCCGGCGGGCTTCGAGGTGGGCGCGCGCTTCCGCTACGTCACCGGGCGGCCGCGGACGCCGCTGGCGCACCAGTACGATCTCTACAGCGCGGACTCCAACCGCTTCACCGGCATGTTCGGCGAAGCGCGGTCGGGGAGGGCGCGGGACTTCCACCAGCTCGATCTGCGCGTGGACAAGTACTTCCAGTTCGACAGCTGGACCCTCAACCTCTTCTTGGACGTGCAGAACGTCTACAACCAGATGAACGTCGAGACGTACTTCTTCGACTACCGGCTGCGCACCGAGTTCGAGGTGCCCGGCATTCCCATCCTCCCCATCCTCGGGGCGAAGGCGAGCTTCTGATCATGCGCTCCGTCCTCCTCGGCGCGGCGGTGTTGGCGACCTTGGGCGCCTGTCTTCCTCCGCAGGAGCAGCCGACCACGGTGAAGGACCTGCGCATCATCGGCATGCGCTTCGAGCCGCCGGAGCTCATGCTCCCCGACTGCGCCGCGCTGCTGACCCGCGCCGTACCCGACGGCGGGCCGATGGATGCGGGGCCGATGATGATCGACCCGAACCTGTTACGCCTGGCGCTGCCGATTCAGCTGACGACGTTGATCGTCGACCCGCAGGGCGCGGGCCGCACGCTGGACTACGAGCTGCGCGCCTGCGCCAGCACTGGTGATCGGACCTGCTCGAACGCGGGTGACTTCCTGGTGCTCGACGCCGGCAGCACCACGGCGGGCGAGCTGAAGCAGGCGGTGTCGCTCTTCGCGATCCTGCCCACGGACTTCCGCACGCCGGTGAAGCTCGTCACGCTGGACGACGGGACCGACGGCGGCACGCCCTTCGTGTCCGAGGTGATCGCCCAGGACAGCTTCCGGGGCCTCGGCGGCATTCGCATTCCCGTCGTCATCGACGTGAGGGCAGGGGAAGAGCAGATCTTCGCCCAGAAGCTCATGGTGCTGAACTGCCGGCTCTTCCCGGACATGCAGCAGAACGTGACGCCGATCCTCCCGGGCGTGCTCCTCGACGGCGCCGAGTGGAAAGAAGGTGAAGTCCCCACCGTCACCGGCAAAGGCCCCTTCCGCGTCGAGCCCCTGGACTACTCGGCGCTCGAAGAAGCGTACGTCGTGCCCAGCTTCTCGCTGTCACCGATTCGCCTGACCGAGAGCTGGAAGATCGCCTGGTTCACCGAGTCCGGCGAGATGAGCCCGTACGAGACAGGCGGCACCAACGTGGCCGGCATGAGCGGGCCCAAGGGCACTCGCTGGCGGCCGGACGTCACGGTGACGACGGAGCGCGACGTGAAGTTCTACTTCGTGGTGCGCGACGGGCGGGGCGGCCAGAGCTGGCTGGTCCGCACGCTCCACTGGAAGCCCTAAAGCGAAGTCTTAGGACTGGGTGACGCGGACCGTCGTCGTCAGCTCGTTCTTCGTGTCGGGATCCTGCGCGCGCATGGTGAGGATCCCTTCCACGTTCACGTCGAAGGTGATCTCCACCCGCACCGCGCCGGACGGGCCTTGGCGAATGCCGGAGAACGTGAACTCGCCGAGCTGCTCGTTCTTGTCGGCGACCTCGTGATCGCCCTGCCAGATCCGCATGATCAGCTCGGCCTGGTTGTCCGCGCTGGTGGTGCCGATGATCTGCTTGGCGTTGGGGATCGGCGCGTTGCGCGGGAAGACGATGTGGAGGTTCCCGTCGGCCTTCTCCAGGCCGATCGCCATGGGGATCACGTCGAGCAGCTGCAGCTTGAGGTTCGTGTCGTCTTGCAGCGAGAACGCGTAGAGCGCCGCGCCGATCGCCACCGCTTCGTCCGGGTGCACGCCCTTGGACGGCGGCTTGCCGAAGTACTTCGTCAGCTTGTCCTGCACGATCGGCATGCGGGTCTGCCCGCCGACCAACATCACCTCGTCGATGTCGTGGGTCGACAGCCCCGAGTCGTGCAGCACCTTCTGGAGGATTTTCAGCGTGCGCTCGATGAGCTCGCCGGTCAGCTGCTCGAGCAGCTTGCGCGAGAACTTCATCTCGATGTTCAGGGGCTGACCCTGCGGCGTCATCGTGATGAACGGAATGTTGAAGGGCGCCTCTTCGCGCGACGACAGGTCCATCTTCGTGCGCTCGGCGAGGTCCTTGATGCGCTGCATCGCCACCGGGTCGGTGGACAGGTCGATGCCCGTCTTCGTCTGAAATTCGCGCAGCACGTAGTGGATCATCGCGTTGTCGAAGTCGATGCCACCCAGGAAGATGTCGCCGCCCGTGGCCTTCACTTCGAACACCTGATCGCGGATCTCGATCACCGACACGTCGAACGTGCCGCCGCCCAAGTCGAAGATGCAGACCTTCTGGTTGAGGTGCTTGCCGACGCCGTACGCGAGCGCCGCCGACGTCGGCTCGTTGATGATGCGCACCACCTCGAGGCCGACGAGCTTGCCCGCTTCCTTCACCGACTGGCGCTGGCGGTCCGAGAAGTACGCCGGCACCGTGACGACCGCCTTGTGGATCGGCGTGCGCAGGTGGTTCGAAGCGACGTCGCGGATCTTGTTGAGGATGCGCGCCGACACTTCCTGCAGCGACATCTCCCGCTTGGCGACCTCGATCAGCACTTCCTTGTTGTCGGCCGACGGCTTCACGCCGTACTGCACGACGCGCTTCATCGTCTCGACGATGTCGGACGTCGCGGTGCGGCCGACCAGGCGCTTGGCGCCGTAGATCGTGTTGCGCGCGTTGAGCTGCCACTGGCGCTTGGCCTCGTAGCCGATGAGCTCGTTCCCCTTGTCGTCGACCGCGAAGATCGAGGGGATCGTGTAGTCGCCGCCCTTGTAGGGAATGAGCCGGACGTTGGGGTTGCCGTCCTTGTAGCCGTCGACGTACGCCGCGCACGAATTGGTCGTGCCCAGATCGATGCCGATGATGGTTTCCTTCGTCACGGGGGCGCACTCTAGCGGCGCTTCACGCCCTGTCACGTCTGCAATCGCCCGAATTGAGGCCGGAAAATTCTACCGGCTGTACAGGGTGAAGCCGTCGAGCGCGGTGCTCAGCGTCGTCAGGTGGGCCCCTGGCGTGTCGAAGACGTCCTGCGCGGTCAAGGGCGCGGTCAGATCGAAGATCGTCAGCTCCACGCCGCTGCCCGCTTCGGCCAGCGGATCGCGGCCGGGGCTGTTCGTGGGCAGCACGGGTACGGACACCGTCCCGTCTCCTGGGCCGATCGCGGCGTAGATCGTCTGGCGCACCTGCGTGCCGTCCACACACAGGCGCATCAGCTCGCCGCCGGCGCCACGAATGGAGCCGAAGGCTGGTTGGGCCGGCGTCGCGGTGCGCCGCGCGGTGTCGATCGCCACGCCGGTGGGCGTGGGCAAGAACGGCTGCACGCTCAGGCGAGGCGTGAGCGCGTCGGCGCGTGACAGCCGCGCGGACAACGCCGCTTCGCCGCGCACCGCGACCGCCAGTACGCCGCTTTGAATTGCTTGGAAGAACCCGAAGGGCGGGGCGCTGCGGAGGCTGACCGTCGGCACTGGCCGGGTGCCGTCCGAGCCCTGAGCGCCTGGCGTGGCCTGGGTGAGCCCCAGCGGCACCGCGCCCAGCTTGGGATCGAGCTGGATCGCCAGCACCACCACGCTCGTCGTCGCGCTGGCGACCCGCGGCACCACGATCTCCGTGCGGCGGCTCTGCGCGCGGCCCGGCTGGGTCGTCGTCCGGACGAAGTTGCCCCAGTCGGGCACCGTCTCGGTCCCCATGGGGCAGCGCGCCATGTCCGTGCACAGGCCGTCTCCGTCCACGTCCGCGGTGTCGGGCACGAGCGGGCGGTACGGTGGGACGACGAGAGGCTCGCGCACGTCGACGTCGAACGCGCCGAGGTAACTCAACGGATCGAAGCTGCGCAGCAGGCCGAGCTGCTCGGGGCTGCCCCGGCCGGCGAAGGCGACGATCGCGCGCTCACCCGGCTCGGCGAAACCCAGCGCCCGGCTCTTGATCTGCTGGCCAATGCCGAAGCCCGGAGACGTCGACAGCACCACGGGGGAAGGAAAGGGCAGGTTCTGGCTCACTCCGGGCAGGTCGATCGCGAAGGAGTCGCCCTGGAGGCGCGCCGGCGTCAGCGCCGTCAGATCGCGCGCGGAGGCGACGAGGTAGCCCAGCCAGTAGCTGCCGCTGCTGCGCACCTCGGTGAAGGACACGGTCCCGCTGAAGCCCGTCGCCGCCTTGACGGGGTTGCCACGCAGGGGCACCAAGAGATCCTCGGCCGTCGTCGCGAGCACCGTCGCTCGTTCGCGCGCAGGCAGGCCGTCCGCGCGCAGGCCCGGCGCGCTCACCGTGACGTGAATGGCGCCGGCGTCCAGCGGGAGCGAAGCGAGCCCGAGCGCGTCGGTCACCGCTTGGATCGGCGCGCCGCAGTCCGCGGCGGGGCAGGCCGCCACCAGCGCGCCGGAGAGCGGCAGATCGTCCTCGTCGACCACCACGACACGTCGACCTGTCGGCAGCGGGAGGATCGTCAGCCGCGTGACGGCGGGGGCCAGCGCGGCGCCAGCCACGGTCGCTCGCACGCTGATCACCCCCGCGACGATCGCGGTCAGCTGGCCGTCGCTCGTCACCGTGGCCCGCGTGGTCGTCTGCCCTTGTTCGTCGAGCACCGCGTAGCTCGCCTGGCTCACCGGCACGCTCAGCCCGGCGAAGGTCTGGGCGATCAGCCGCAGCCGCAGCTGTTCCCCTTCGACGAGGAACGGCCGCGGCGTGAACAGGCGCAGCAAGGCGTAGTCGGACGTCGGCGGCGGGGCTTGGCACGTGCCGTCGAGGCAGCGCTGGCCGCCGGCGCAGTCGCCGTCGCTCCGGCAGCTGAAGGGCACGCAGGTGCTCGCCACACACTCGAAGCCCGCGTCGCAGCCCGGGGTCGCCGCGCAGGCCTTGCTGGGCTGGCAGTGGCCGTCGGCGCAGTACGCGGTGGCGCCCATGGGTGGCATGGAGGCCAGCGGTCGGCAGTCGGCGTCGGCGACGCAGCGCGGCAGCTCCTGACAGAGCGACTGGGTGCAGTCGAAGCCGGGAGGGCAGGTGGCTTCGGTGAAGCGCCCGCAGCGGTAGTTGGCGGGGCAGGCGCCTCCCGTGCCGCAGGGCGTGTAGTCCAGACAGCGCCCGGAGGCCGCCGCGGTGCAGTAGCGCCCGACGGGGCAGTCGGCCTGGGTGGAGCACTGCGAGGGCCGGCACAGCCCGTCCTGGCAGAGCGCCTGCGCGGAGCCGCACTGCACGTCGGCGGAGCAGCGCCGCACGCAGGCGCCGTCGAAGCAGTTGAAGAGGGCGTTGGCGGCGGTCGGGTCGATCGTCGGCGCGCAGTCGGAGGCTCGCTGGCAGCGCGGCAGGCAGGTCCCGCTGGCGATCTCACACGTGCCTCCCGCGCCCGCGCAGTCTTCGTCCTTCGTGCAGCGGGGGCGCGCCTGGCAGCCGCCGTCGACGCAGCGCTGGGAGCTTCCGCAGGCGTCGTCCGCGGTGCACGCGCAGCGGCCACTTCTGCACGCGAAGCCCACCGCGCAGTCCGGGTTCGCCGTGCACTCCGGGCGCTGGGCGCAGACGCCGCTCTGGCAGATCTGCCCGGGGCCACACTCGCCGTCGTCGACGCAGATCGGACCGCAGGCTCCGAAGCGGCAGCGCTCGGTGGGGCCGCACTCGGCGCTGCTGGCGCACGGCTTGGCGCTCGGCTTCGGGCAGGCACAGATCCCAGCGGCGAGCAGCACGACGAGCAGACGAGGCACGGCCCACGTCCATAGCAGCCGTGCGGTCGATCTACACCTCGCGCCGGGGCAAAGGCGGCACGCGCCGTCGGGTACCGGTGGCGCTCGACCGATCCCGGCACGATTGGTGGATGCTCGGGACGCGGCGACCCGGGGAAGGGCGGCAACTCGAAGGAGAGCGTGTGCTGTGCGACGCAGGTGGTGCAGGGACGCCGCCGCGGTGCCGGGGCGAGCACTCCTGCGTCTCGGCGCTCCGGTGCCTGGACGCTCGAGCCTCGGCAGCGCTGGAGCGGTCGCGGCCACCGCGGAGGAGCGCTTGTGGTCCGCGTCGCAGGCGGTGCAGCGACGTCACAGCAGTGCGCCGTCGTTCCCCGGCACCATCGGCCCCAGCGCCTCGGCCCCGCGCTGCTCACGACTCGTGCGAGGCCGGAGGCGGAGCAGCCAGCTCGAAATAGAGCGTGTGGTCCGCGTCGCAGGCGGTGCGGCGACGTCACAGCCGTGCGCCGTCGTTCCCCAGCACCATCGGCACCAGCGCCTCACTCCCGCGCTGCTCACGACTCGTTCGAGGCCGGAGGCGGTGCAGCCAGCTCGAAGTACAGCGTGTGGTCCGCGTTGCAGGTGGTGCAGCGCCGTCGCAGCGGCGTCAGCCGTCGCTCGCCCAGCACCACCGGCCCCAGCGCCTCGGCCTCGGCGCCCCACGCGTGCCCGTTGGGGCAGCGCTCGGCGCGGAAGGTCCGCCGGGCGTCTTCGAGGCTCCGCGCGGGGATCGCCGTGGCCGCGCTCTCCCCCGGCGCGTGCGCTTGCTGCATTTCGAAGCTCACCCGCCGAGGGCTCGGGGCGGCGCTGGTGCCCCCGCCGACCTGCACCGCGCGGACGCCGAAGGACAGGAGCAGCAGCGCGAGTGCCAAGCCCAGCACCAGCGCCCAGCCCGTCGCGGCGTGGAGCTCGGGGGCCGGCGTCGGTTGGCGGGGTTCTTCGAGCGACAGGCTGTAGTTGGCGTACTCGCGCACGGACTCGCGTTGGCGGTCGTGCCGCGGGAGATCGGAAGGCTCCACCCGTGCCGCGGTGCTGACCAGCCGGTAGTCCAGCTCCAGCCGGGCGCCGTCCACCTTCCCGGCGAAGTCGAAGCGGTAGGCGGGCCCTTCCAGGTGCAACGGCGCGGTGGTGTGCGGCCGCAGCGGCCCCGGCGCTTCCACCGTGACGCGTTCGCGCACGTACCGTGGGTGCTCCACGAAGAGCGGGCTGCGTCGGTCGCCGCCAGCGTGGCTCATGAAGTCGCCTACCCGGCTGGTGATGAGCCGCTCCACCTCGAGCGGGCCCGGCACGCTGTAGCGCTCCTCGAGCACGAGCACGTTCCGTTCGGCGTCGTCCTTCCAGCTCAAGCCCCCGTCGGCGGCAAGCGTCGGGAGCAGCTCCTTGCGCCAGTCGTAGTAGCTCCGGGCGATCGCCGACTTCGGGCGTGACGCGAGCTCTACGCGCTGCTGGTTGGCGTCGGCGCCGCGCAGCGTGGTGGTGAAGCGCACCGTGGCCGGCCCCGTCGCTTGGGCGATCGTCCACGCCTGCTCGACGTCCCAGGTCGGCTCGTCGAGCGGAACGGCGGGAATGATCGTCAGCTCCGTCGCGTCCGGGCGCACCACGAGGGCGCGCTCGTAGCGGCCGGCGGTGCGGGACAGCAGCGGCCCGCGCTCCAGCGCCGCGGTCGCGTCGATCCACGCGTCGTGCCCGTCGACCCGGATCACCGCGATCGCGTGGTTGAACAGCTCACCCGCGGGGAGCCGCGCGGCCAGCGTGCGATCGCTCGTGTGCACGAGCGCCGGCCAGGCCTCGTAGCCGAGCTGCCGGGCCAGGGCGACGAGCAGCAGCGCCTTGTCCTTGCAGTCGCCGAAGCCGCGCTCGAGCAGCCAGTCCGGGGCGTGCGGCTGGTGGGAATGAATGCCCAGCTCGATCCCCAGGTAGCGCACGTCGTCCTGGACGAAGCGCACCGCCTCCGGGAGGCCTGCGTCCGCCGGAAGCGCCTTGAGTCGTGCCACCTCGGCGCTCAGCCGCGGACTGCCGGCGTCGAGCGTGAACAGCGTGTCCGCCCAGCGCGCGACGTCCGCCCAGCTGCCCCAGTTGCTGAACTCGACCGCGGGGTACGGATCGTGGTCGGCGGGGAGATCGTCGTCGATCGAGAGCGCCGGAACGCCGTCGGAGACGATCCGGTACTCGGTGAGCCCCTCACGCTGCGCCGCGACCGGCAGCTCGGCGCCGTTGTGCGCGACGACGCGAAGTGGGCGCGGGTCGTCGTAGAGCAGCCGAAAGCCGAGCCGATCGATCGGGTGCTCGCGCCGCGTCGCGTGCACGTCCGCGTAGTGGCCGCGGTGCACCGGGTTGCGCCCAGTCAGCGTGTAGGCGACCTCGATCACGTCGCCGACCTGCACCTGCCGCAGCTCGAGGATCGCCGTGAGCCGGCCGTCGTACAGGCGCTGCTCGAGCTGGCCTTCGGCGTGGATCACCTGCACGTCTTCGGGCACGTAGAGCGACGCCTTGGCGCCGTTGCGGTGCCGCCACACGCCGTGCACCGTCACCTGCTCGTACGTCGGCTCGAACTCGAGATCGATGCGGGCCACCTCGTCCACGCCCGTCGAGGTCAGCGGCTGCAGCGCGTAGTGCACGTACTCGTGAAAGCTCTTCGCCGTCACGCGCAGCTGGCGCTCGCTGAGCACCGTGCGCACGGGCGCGTCCGGAGGGGCGCCCAGGGTCGGCAGCTCCAGCGGCTCGACCCACGCAGGCGTCGGGCCGACCGACGGCGCCGGCAAAGCGGCGGCGGAGCTCGTCGACCACAGAAGAAGGAAGAGGAACGGCCAGGGGCGCATGGGGATCCGAAGCGGCGCCCACGATACGCCACGGGGCGCGGGCGCGCTGGACTTGTCGGCGACGCATGCCCAAGCTCCTGCGCCATGAAAGCCAAGGGGTACCTCGCGGAGATCGGCGCCACGGTGTCCGCGGACTTCGAGAAGAACCGGTCGCTGCTGTCCTTCGACGAATACCTGGAGCTGGTCTTCGCCGAGCCTCGCCGGCACCTGCGCAACGCCGCGCAGTACCTCAAGGACGCGATCGATTCGTTCGGGACCAGCGACGTGCCGCACCCCACCGGCACGATCCGCCGCTTCAAGGTCTTCGACGAAGTCCCCGGCGACGGCAGCGTGCGCGTGGCCGGCCAAGAAGAAGTGCAGGGCGCGTTCTACCGGCTGTTGGGCAACTTCGTGCGGTCCGGCGCGATCAACAAGCTCATCATGCTGCACGGGCCCAACGGCTCGGCCAAGTCGTCCTTCGTCGAGGCGCTCAAGCGCGGCCTCGAGCTGTATTCCCACTCGCCCTCCGGGGCCCTCTACACGTTCAGCTGGATCTTCCCGACGGACAAGCTCGTGAAGGGCGCCATCGGCTTCGACGGCGAACGGCAGAAGGGCGCGGTGGGGGCCAGCTTCGCGCACCTGCCGGCGGAGGACATCGAGGTGCGGATCGGCAACGGCCTGCACGAGCACCCGATCTTCCTGCTCCCCCGGCCCGAGCGCCTGCGGCTGGTGCAGCGGCTCCTCGGCGACTCGGCCGACGTCGTGGTGCCCAGCTACGTGCTCGAAGGGGAGCTGTCTCAGAAGAGCCGCCGCATCTACGACGCGCTGCTCGCGGCGAACGGGGGCGACTACCTCCAGGTGCTGCGGCACGTGCAGGTCGAGCGGTTCTACGTGTCGCGGCGCTACCAGGTGGCCACCTGCACCGTCGAGCCGCAGATGAGCGTCGACGCGGCGTACCAGCAGGTCACTGCGGACCGCACGCAGGGCAACCTGCCGACGGCGCTGCACAGCGTGGTGCTCTTCGATCCGCGGGGCCCCATCGTCAGCGCCAACCGCGGCCTCATCGAATTCGCCGACCTGCTCAAGAGGCCGCTCGAGGCGTTCAAGTACCTCCTCGGCTTCTCCGAGACGCAGGAAGTGCCGCTCGACCAGATGATCCTCCAGGTCGACGAGGTGCTGGTGGCGTCGTCGAACGAGAAGCACTTGTCGGCGTTCAAGGAGCTGCCCGACTTCGCGAGCTTCAAGGGCCGCATCGAGCTGGTGCGCGTGCCGTACCTGCGGCGGTGGAAGGTCGAGAAGGAGATCTACGACGCGCAGGTGAACGAGCGCACCGTGGGTCGGCACGTCGCGCCGCACGCCACCAGCGTCGCCGCGATGTGGGCCACGCTCACGCGGCTCAAGAAGCCGATCCCCGATCGCTACCCGGCAGACGTGCGCCCGCTGATCGAGCGCCTCACCCCCTTGGAGAAGCTCAAGCTCTACCAAGACGGCGAAGCGCCCTCGCGCCTCTCGCAGCAGCAGCAGAAGGAGCTCAAGAAGCACTTGCCGGCGCTGTACGAAGAGTCCGAGTCCTACCCGAACTACGAAGGGCGCAGCGGCGCGTCCGCGCGGGAAGTGAAGACGGCGCTGTTCAACGCGGCGCAGAGCTCCGAGTACGACTCGCTCCACCCGCTGGCGGTGCTCAAGGAGCTGCGCGGCATCACCCGCGACAAGACCGTCTACGAGTTCCTGCAGCAGGAGATCGTCGACGGGTACCACGACCACGGCGAGTTCGTGAACGTGGTCGAAGCCTGGTACCTCGATCAGGTGGACCACGAGGTGCGCGAGTCGATGGGGTTGGTGTCCGACGCGCAGTACCGCGAGCTCATCGAGCGCTACGTGCAGCTCGTGTCCGCGTGGGTGAAGGGAGAGCGCGTCACCAACAAGCTGACCGGGCAGCAGGAGAAGCCGGACGAAGGCCGCATGCTCGAGTTCGAGTCCTTCGTCATGTCGAAGAGCGACGACGCCAAGGAGTTCCGCAAGGGGCTCATCGCGTCGATCGGCGCCTGGCGGGTGGACAACCCGGACGCCGAGGTCGACTATGCGAAGATTTTCCCCGACGTCTTCGCCCGGCTGTCGAACCACTTCTACGAAGAGCGCAAGCGCACGCTCAAGCGCAACGTCGAGAACACGCTGAAGTACCTGTCCGACGATCGGAACAGCCTGTCGGCGAAAGATCAGACACAGGTGCGGCAGACGCTCGACGCCATGGGCAGCCGCTTCGGGTACACCGACGGCTCGGCCCGGCACGCGCTGGTCTTCCTGCTGCGCCAGCGCTACCCATGACCGCGGTCGCCCAGCACCTCTTGATCGAGCTGTACGGGGTCGACGACGCGCTGCTCAACGATCCGGTTCGCCTCGAGGCGGCGCTGCGCGAAGCGGCGCACGCGGCGCGCTGTGAGGTGCTCGGCGCGGCGCGACACCGCTTCACCCCCCAAGGCGCGAGCGCGGTGCTGCTCGTCGCCGAGAGCCACCTGTCGATTCACACCTGGCCGGAGCACGGCTACGCCGCGGCGGACATCTTCACCTGCGGGCGGACGCTGCCCGAAGCCGGGGTCGCCGCGCTGGTGCGCGCGCTCGGCCCGGTCCGTCACGAGGTCCGCGCGATCGACCGTGGTGCAATCACTTCGCCAGGCTGAACGTTCTCTTCGGTCGTGCTCTTCGCCACCGTCATGACGCTGCTGACCCAGGCCCCCTCGGCGGAGCTGCTCGCGAAGCTCGCCGCCCACGACGAGCGCATGCGGGCCGTCACGGAGCGCGGGTCCTTCCACCTCACCGCCCAGGTCGACGAGCTCGACGACCGGGGCGCCGTCACCAAGAAGCTCCGCACCGAGTACGAGATCTCCCACCCCGGCGGGGTTCGGACCGAGACCGTCGTGAGCCACCTCGAGAACGGCGTCGATCGGACGAGTCAGTTCACCGCCGAGCGGGCCAAGCGAAAGGAGAGCGCAACCAAGGCGCCGTCACCCTTCGCCGCGAGCGCGCAGAAGGACTACCAGTTCGTCGAGCTGCCAGCGCACAAGGACTTCCCCGGCTGGCTCCACGTGGGCTTCTCGCCCAAAGGTGACAAGCGACCGGACCTGCTGATCGGCGACGCGTACGTCGACCCCGAGGCCGGCGAGCTCCGCCGCATGTCCTGCCGGCCTTCGAAGATGCCGCTCTTCGTCGACGCCATGTCGATCGACCTCCAGTACGACGGCGCAGGCCCCACCGGCCGTACGCTCTCGCGCATGGAGCTGCGCGGGTCCGGCGGCTTCGCGTTCGTCCGCCGCCGCCTGTCGACGGTCCTGCTTTTTGCAGGGTGGCGAGTGCCGAACTGAGCCCCCGCGGCTCGGTCGACCACCGGGTCTTGCCGAACCCCTTGAAATAGCTGGTCAATCCTACCTTGACCGACAGGGGGCTGATCAGCGAAACTCCGCCCCCCTTAACGAGCCGCCACGACAGTTAGCACCAGTCCGGACCTTCCGTCCGCGGGCTGGAGTTTTTGCAGGACTTCAAGAAGGCAGGACAACTCGATGACCGTGATGAACTTCTTTGCTGGAAAGGGCGGCGCTGGCAAGACCACTGTGTCGACGGCCCACGCGCTGAACCTCCTCGAAGCGAACGAGAAGGATCGAGTGCTGCTGGTGACGTTCGAGCAGGAGAGCGGGCTGGCCGACCTGGTGAAGAAGAAGCTGTCGAGCAAGCCCACCAAGCTGGTCGCGGGCAAGGGGCAGGGCGGCGTGTTCGCGGTGGAGCTCGATCTCGCGGCGCTCGGTGACGAGTTCAACGCAGGGTGGAAGACCGCGCTGCTCGGGTCGGTCACCAAGGGCGTGCTCTTGCCCGACGACGACGTGAAGAAGCTGCTCGAAGCGAGCACCGCGAACCTGGGCGAGCTGGCCGCGGCGTTCCACTTGGCGGACCTGGCCGGCAGCGGGAACTGGGAGCAGATCGTCGTCGACGGCCCCAGCATCAGCCACGCGGTGCGCTTCATCGACCACCCGATCAACCTGCGGAAGCTGATCGGCTTCGTGCGCGGCGATCACAAGGTGAAGCAGACGAAGAACGCGCCTCCGCGGCCGGCGTTCACGGTCGATCCGTACGCGGCCAAGGCCGAGGCCGTGCTGGCGTTCCTGCGCGACCCCAAGCGCTTCCGGCTGAACCTGGTCACCGTCGCCGAGCCCGTCGGGGAAGCGCAGGTCAAGGCGTTCGTGAAGGCGCTCACCGAGCGGCAGGTCCCGCTGGCGGGGATCGTGA
>JALHOS010000009.1:15661-46808 GCA_022842905.1 Myxococcaceae bacterium
TCGTGACCGACATGATCGAGGAGAAGTCGACCAGCCGTGAGGTCGGCAACCGCCGTGGGCTGCAGGCGCCGCACGTGCGCAAGTACCAGACGATTCACCCCAAGGTGGATCTGATCCAGCGCCGCATCGTCGGGCCGCGGGGCCTGGACGAAGTGAAGAAGTTCGGCCGCGAGTGGGCGTCGGGCAAGGAGACCAAGGCGCTGCAGTTCGCGCCGGCCGAAGCGCCGCCCGCACTCGTTCGGGCGCCGTCCATGCCGCCGATCGCCGCGCCGCCGCTGCCGCCCACGCGCTTCATCTTCTTCGTCGGCGGGGGTGGGGTCGGGAAGAGCAGCTGCGCCGCCGCGGCCGCCGTCACGCTGACCGAGAAGGAAGGGCCGGTGCTGCTGATCTCCGCCGACCCGACGCACTCACTGTCGGACGTGCTGCTCAGCAAGCTGACGGACACCGAGACGCAGGTGAAGGGGACCAAGGGGCTCTACGCCCGCGAGATCGACTTCCCGCTGTGGTTCGCCAACTACCGCAAGAAGCTGCGCGATCTGGCCGACGGCATGTTCGGGCCGGAGGTCAAGGGTGAGCCCTTCGCGCTCGACCGGGAGCTGCTGCGCAACCTGTTCGACTTCGCGCCGGTGGGCATGGACGAGCTGGCCGCCATGACCGCGCTGACCGACGCGCTCGTTCAAGAGCGGTTCAAGCGCATCGTGATCGATCCCGCTCCGTCGGCCACGTACGTGCGGATCCTCGAGCTGCCGGCTGTCGCCAAGGCGTGGTTCGACGCGATCCTGAAGGTCGCGCAGAAGCAGAAGGCCAAGGGCGCGGCGCTGGCGGCGTTCTGCGAAGCGCAGATCAAGCACGTCGAGCGCTTCGAGCGGGCGCTGCTCAACCCGTCGGAGTGCCGCTTCGTGGTGGTCACCCGGGGCGAAGAGCTGGCCGTGCCCGCCGCGGATCGGGTCGTGGCCTACCTCAAGGCCAAGAACCTCCCGGTCGAGCGCGTGCTGGTCAACCGGGTGCTGCCGAAGACGACCGACGAGGTGACCGAGGAGCGCCGGAAGAACGAGCTCGAGGTCGCCAAGGTCGCCGAGAAGAAGATCGGCCTGCCGGTGACCATGGCGCCCGCGCTGGGTCGTCACCCAGCGGGTCTGCGGGAGCTCAAGGCCTTCCGCACGTCGTGGTACGCGCTCTCCGCGGCGGCGGGGAAGTCCAAGGCGGCCTGAAGCAACGGCGCTTCTTTCGACTCATCGATCGTGACGAGGTAACGCAATGGCGCAGGTTTCCTACGCGCTCGAGTTCGAGCGCCCGCTGATCGAGCTCGAGCGGAAAATCGGTGAGCTCAAGTCGCTGTCGAAGTCCGGCGCCGTCGACATGGCCCAGGAAGTCGGGCGGCTGGAGAAGAAGGCCAAGCGGCTGCAAGAGGAGATCTTCAGCGACCTGTCGCGCTGGCAGATCGTCCAGCTGTCCCGGCACAACGCGCGGCCGTTCTTCTTGGACTACGTGAGCCACCTCTTCACCGACTACTGCGAGCTGGCTGGCGATCGGCACTTCGGCGAAGACTCGTCGCTGATCGGCGGCTTCGCCCGCTTCGACGGCGAGCCGGTGCTGGTGCTCGGCCACCAGAAGGGGCGGTCCACCAAGGAGAACATGGAGCGCAACTTCGGCATGCCTCGGCCGGAGGGCTACCGAAAGTCACGCCGGCTCATGGAGCTCGCCGCGCGCTTCAACCGGCCGATCTTCACCTTCATCGACACCATGGGGGCCTACCCCGGCATTGGCGCGGAAGAGCGCGGCCAGGCCGAGGCGATCGCCGTCAACCTCGAGGTCATGGCCGGGCTGCCCGTGCCGGTGATCTGCACCGTGATCGGCGAAGGTGGATCCGGTGGCGCGCTGGCCATTGGCGTCGGCAACCGCGTGTTGATGATGGAGTACAGCACCTACTCGGTGATCAGCCCCGAGGGCTGCGCGTCGATCCTGTTCCGAGACGCGACCCGCGCCGACAAGGCCGCCGAGGCGCTCAAGGTCACGGCGAAGGACCTGTTCGCGCTGGGCGTCATCGACGAAGTCGTGCCGGAGCCGGTGGGTGGCGCGCACCGCGATCACGCCGCCGCCGCCAAGAGCTTGGGTGCGGTGCTCCGCCGGCACGCCGCGCAGCTCGGCAAGCTGTCCGGCGACGAGCTGATCGCCGATCGCTACGACCGCTTCCGCGCCTTGGGCGTCTTCACTGGGAAGTGACGTGGCGCGCCCGCTGATCGTCGCGATCGACGGGCCCGCGGGGGCCGGCAAGTCCACCGTTTCGAAGATCCTCGCGCGCCGGCTCGACTTCGCGCTCGTCGACACGGGGGCGATCTACCGCGCGGTCGCCCTCGTCGCGTTGCGCCGGAAGATCGCGCTGGACGACGACGTGGGGCTCCAGCAGGTGCTCGACTCGCTCGACGTGTCCTTCCACATGGAAGGTGAGCTCAACCACGTCTTCGTCGGGGCCGAAGACGTCAGCGAGGCGATCCGCGCGCCGGACGTGTCGCTGGCCGCAAGCCAAGTGTCCGCCCGACCGGTCGTGCGCGCGGGCTTGCTCGAGCTTCAGCGCCGCCTGGCCCGGCACGCGCCCCACGGCGCCGTCCTCGAAGGTCGTGACATCGGCACGGTGGTCTTCCCCGACGCCGACCTCAAGGTCTTCCTGTTCGCCGACCCGACGGTGCGCGCGCGCCGCCGCTTCGAAGAACTCTTCGAGAAGGGCGTCGACAAGTCGATCGATCAGGTCTTGAGCGAGCAGAACACGCGCGACAAGAACGACTCGGAGCGCGACGTCGCCCCGCTCAAGCCGGCGGCCGACGCCGTCCTGCTGGACAGCTCGGTGCTGCCGCTGTCCGACGTCGTCCAGCGCATCGAAGCGTTGGTTCGGGAAAAACAGTCCTGAGCCGAGCAAAGGCGGGTAGACTCGCCGCCCTCGCATGGCCTGGGCTCCGGACCTCTTCACTGGCAAGCGAATCGGCAAGTACGAGCTGCTGTGCCGGTTGGCCGTGGGCGGCATGGCGGAGATCTTCCTGGGCTTCGCGCGCACCGGCCTGGTCGCCGGCCGGCCGGTGGTGCTCAAGAACCTGCTCCAGGAACAAAAAGACGACCCCGACGCGGTGAAGATGTTGATCAACGAAGCCAAGCTGACCGCTTCGTTGACACACCCGAACATTGCCCAGGTGATCGACCTCGAGCAGTCGAGCAACGACGACGTGCTCTTGGTGATCGAGTTCATCCAGGGCGCGAACCTCGAGGAGGTCAGCGACTACGCCGAGAAGCGGAAGGAAACGGTGCCGCTGGGCTTCGCGATCTCCGCGATCCGCGACGCGGCGCAGGGGCTGGCGCATGCCCACGGCTACAAAGACGCCAAGGGCGTCGTGCGGCCGATCGTGCACCGCGACGTGACGCCGCGAAACGTGATGGTGGACTACGACGGCGTCGGGAAGATGCTCGACTTCGGCATCGCCCGGCTGACTGGCACCAAGCGCTTCACCCAGGCCGGCATGGTCCGCGGGACCGCGGCGTACATGTCCCCGGAGCAGGCGATCGGCGAAGACGTGGACACGCGCAGCGATCTGTTCTCGCTCGGGGTGATCTTCCACGAGCTGCTCACCGGCCAGCGGCTGTTCGCCCGCGGCAACGCCGGCGCGGAGATGGCGGCCGTCTACGACGCGGAGATCCCGCTGCCGTCGAAGGTCAACCGCCGCGTGCCCAAGCAGATCGACCCGGTCGTCATGAAGGCGCTCGAGCGCGACAAGACCCAGCGCTACCAGACCGCCGGGGACTTCATTCGCGAGCTGACGCTGGCCGCGGGGCCCACGGCCTGGCCCAAGGAGCGCTGCGCGGAGCTGCTCAAGGAGCGCTTCGCCGATCGCCAGCGAGAGATCCGCAAGCTGCTCCAGCGGATCCCCGAAGGCCTCGACGGTGATTCGTCTGCGTCGCCGCGCCCGTCGGGAGCGCGTTCTGCCGTTCAGCGCACGATGCCCGCGCCCGCGCCGCCGCCGTCGGCCACGGAAGACGAGGCCATGCGGACGCAGGTCGCCGGCCAGTCCATGCTCGGCACCAACGACTCCATGCCGCTGACGGCGGTCGGGGCGCCCGGGTCGACGAACGAGCCGGGGTCGACGAACGACGCAGGCGCGACGAGCGAAGAGGACAACCCCACACGGCAGAGCGGTCGCGCGCCGCCTGCGAGCGGGGGCTCACGCTCGGGCCCCAGCAGGCCGGCCCCGAACACCGGCCAGTCCGATCGCTCGCTGGGCCGAAGCATCACCTCGCCGAGGAGCAAGCCTGGAACGGGCTCGCAGCCGCAGATGAGCCCGGTGCAGATCGCGGTGATGGCGGCTGTCGTCGCGCTCGTCGTCGGCTCGCTGGGCGGGGTGGTCGTCTACAAGTCGCTGGAGCGGCCCCGAGTCGATCCGCCGCCGCCGGTCGTGGTGGCGCCCGCGACGGGCACCGTGAAGCCGCCGCTCGTCGTCGTCAAGGCGACGGAAGGCAAGCTCACCCTCACCACCGATCGCCCCGCCTCGGTCATGCTCAAGGGCCAGATCATCGGCCAGACGCCGCTCATGGGCGCCATGCTGCCCGCCGGCCGACACCTGGTGATCCTCGCGGAGCCTGACGGTCGCGCGCGGGAGCTCGAGGTGTCGATCAGCGTCGGCGCCGAGACGCGCATGACGGTAGCCCTCGACGAACTGCACGAGGTGCCCTAGACGCCGTGCCCCCATGGGCACTGCGATCTTCCTGTTGGCCGTCTCGTTGTTGGGCAACCCCCCCAGTCAGGCAGCGGGTCTGCCGAAGCCTCCCGCAAACGCCGCCGCCGCGAGCGCCGCGGGTGACGCGCGCCAGGCCGAAGCGCGCGCCTTCGTCGCCAAGCTCAACCAGGACCTCAAGCGCCTGTGGGTGCGCTCGTCGACCGCGGAGTGGATCAAGAACACGTACATCACCGACGACACCGAGGCGAACGCCGCGGCCATGAACGAAGACGTCATGGCGTACGTCTCTCAGGCCATCAAAGACTCGCAGAAGTTCAAGGGCCTCAAGCTCGACGCCGACACGGAGCGCGCGCTGTACCTGCTGCGCGTCTCGCAGTCGCTCCCGGCGCCCTCCGACGCGGCCAAGCGCACCGAGCTCGCGCAGCTGGCCGCCAAGCTCGACGGCATGTACGGCAAGGGCAAGTCCTGCGAGGCCGGCTACACGGCGGGGACCGACCCCAAGCAGGACGAGAAGCGGTGCAAGAACCTGGGCCAGCTGTCCGAGGTCCTCGCCAAGGGCGGCACGTACGAAGCGCAGCTCGAGGCGTGGACGCGCTGGCACGACACCGCCAAGCCCATGCGGCCGTTGTACGAGCAGCTGATCGCCCTCTCGAACCAGGGCGCCAAGGAAGTCGGCGCCAACGATCTGGGGGAGCTGTGGCGCTCGGCGTACGACATGAGCCCCGCGGACTTCGAAAAGGAGACCGATCGGCTGTGGGGCCAGGTCAAGCCGCTCTACGACGAGCTCCACTGCTACGTGCGCGGCAAGCTGTCCGCCAAGTACGGGGCCGACAAAGTGCCCGCCGACGGGCCGATTCCCGCGCACCTGCTGGGCAACATGTGGGCGCAGGAGTGGACGAACGTCTGGCCGCTCGTCGAGCCGTACAAGGGGCAGCCGAGCCTCGACGTCACGAAGAAGCTGCAGGCCCTGGGCAAGGCCAAGAAGCTCGACGAGCGCGGGCTGGTGCGCATCGGCGAGGACTTCTTCAAGTCCATCGGGCTCGACCCGCTGCCCAAGAGCTTCTGGGAGAAGAGCCAGTTCTCCAAGCCGAAGGACCGCGAAGTCGTCTGCCACGCCAGCGCCTGGGACGTGACGTTCTCGAACGATCTGCGCATCAAGATGTGCATCAAGCTCGACGAGGAGGACCTCATCACGGTCCACCACGAGCTCGGTCACAACTATTACTTCATGTACTACTACGACAAGCCGGTGCTCTTTCAGCAGGGCGCCAACGACGGCTTCCACGAGGCCATTGGCGACGCGCTGACCTTGTCGATCACGCCCAGCTACCTCAAGCAGCTCAAGCTGCTCGACCAGTTGCCCAACGACGACAAGGGGCTGGTCAACGTGCAGCTCAAGGACGCGCTCGAGAAGATCGCGTTCCTTCCGTTCGGCCGCCTGATCGATCAGTGGCGCTGGGACGTCATGAACGGGAAGGTGAAGCCGGCCGAGTACAACAGCCACTGGTGGGCGCTGCGCAAGAAGTACCAGGGCGTCGCGCCGCCGGTGGCGCGTGACGAGGGGGCCTTCGATCCCGGCGCGAAGTACCACATTCCCGCGAACGTCCCGTACATGCGCTACTTCCTCGCGCGGATCCTCCAGTTCCAGTTCCACAAGGCCATGTGCCAGGCCGCCGGGCACCAGGGCCCACTGCACACCTGCTCGGTCTACGGGAACAAGGCCGCCGGTGCGAAGCTCAAGGCCATGTTGTCCATGGGCTCGTCGAAGCCTTGGCCCGACGCGCTCGAGGCCATGACCGGCCAGCGCACGATGGATGCGAGCCCGATCCTCGAGTACTTCGCGCCGCTGCGCAGCTACCTCGCCGCGCAGAACCAGGGCGCCAAGTGCGGCTGGTGATCGCCCGTCACGTCACGTGGGCTCAGAGGGAGGGGCGGGGCTGGACAACGCGACGAGCGCCCGCCTATACGAGCCGCGCCTTCGCCGCTCATTGGCGAAAGCTTCAACCCTAGGACGAGAACGAGATGGCAACTGGTACTGTGAAGTGGTTCAACGATGCGAAGGGCTTTGGGTTCATCACGCAGGACGGTGGCGGTGAGGACGTGTTCTGCCACCACACTGCCATCCAGATGGACGGCTTCCGCACGTTGCAGGAAGGGCAGAAGGTCGAGTTCGACGTGACCCGTGGGCCGAAGGGCCTCCAGGCGCAGAACGTCCGCGCTGCCTAAATCGCTCTCGTTTCGAAACGGGGGAGGTTCAAGAGGCCTGGTTCCTTCGCGGGAGCCGGGCCTCTTGCTTTGCAGCACCCGACGGGATTTGAGCGCGGCCGCATGTTCCTCGTCGCCACCTTGCTCGCCGCCGCTCCCATGAACTCCACGCCTGCCCAGGTCAAGGACGCCCTCAAGGCGCTCCACGGCCCCACCCACGCCGCCCGCATCGAGCGGGGCGTCGACCAGGTCGCCGCGCTGTGGACCAAGGCCGACGGCGACCTGCTCGCGTTTGCCAAGCAGCACTTCCTGACGGACCCCAAGGCCCTCGAGACGACGTTCGCGCGCTTCGAGGTGAACTTCGAACAGCTCGACGGGCACTTGTTGGAGATCGGCCGGGAGTTCAAGCGGCCTACCGAGCTGGATCTGGGGCCGCCCGAGAAGGTCGACGCGCTGTTCGCCGAGTTCGATCCAGCGGCGCACGTCGTCGACGACTTCTTCCGCGGCAAGCTTGGCTTCGTGGCGCTGCTCAACTTCCCCGCGACGACGCTCGCGCAGCGGGTGGCCGAAGGGAAGTCGTGGACGCGTGAGCAGTGGGCGCAGGCCCGGCTCACCGGCCGCTTCGCGCGCCGCGTGCCTGCCGACGTGCAGCAAGGCATCACCGAAGCCCAGAGCCGCGCGTCGATGTACATCGACTCCTACAACGTGTGGATGCACCACGTGCTCTCCGAGAAGGGCGAGCGCCTGTTCCCCAAGGGCAAGCGCCTGGTCAGCCACTGGAACCTGCGCGACGAGCTCAAGGCCAACTACGCCGACGCCAACGGGCTGGCCAAGCAGCGCACGATCATCCGCGTGATGGAGCGCATCGTCACGCAGACGATCCCCCAGGTCGTCATCGACAACCCGCGCGTCGACTGGAACCCGTTCACCAACGCGGTGACTCCGGCGCCTGCCGCCGAGCTCGAAGAGGGCGCCCCGGACAAGCCCGCAACGCCGTCGACGACGCCCGAGCCCAATACGCGCTACGAGCGGCTGCTGGGCAACTTCAAGGCGAACGCGCAAGCGGACAAGTACTCACCCACCGCGCCGACCGCGATCGAGCGCGCGTTCGCGCTGGGGGCCGAGCTGCCCGAAGCGCGGGTCAAGGCGCTGCTCGAAGCGGTGCTCGCCTCGCCGCTGGTGGGCCGGGTCGCCGCGGAGATCACGAAGTCGCTGGGCCGGCCGCTCGAGCCCACCGATCTGTGGTTCGCCGGCTTCTCCCCCAAGGGCTCGCTGCCTGAAGCCGAGCTCGACGCGAAGCTCAAGGCGAAGTACCCGACGGCCGACGCGTTCGCCAAGGACATGCCCCGCATCTTGAAAGAGCTGGGGTTCACGCCGGCCCGTGCGCAGCTGATCGCCGATCGCATTCGCGTCGATCCCGCTCGAGGCGCGGGCCACGCCATGCAGGCAGCGCGGCGCGGTGACTTCGCGCGACTGAGGACCCGCGTCGAGGCCGGGGGCATGAACTACAAGGGCTACAACATCGCCGTGCACGAGCTGGGGCACAACGTCGAGCAGACGATCTCCCTGTACGACGTGGATCACACGCTGCTGGCCGGCGTCCCCAACACCGCGTTCACCGAGGCGATCGCGTTCGTCTTCCAGGCCAAGGACATCGAGCTGCTCGGGCTGGGCAAGCCCACGGCGGAGCAGGAGCGCAAGCGCGTGCTCAACGACTTCTGGCAGACCTGGGAGATCGCCGGCGTCGCGCTGGTCGATCTCGAGGTCTGGCACTGGCTGTACGAGCACCCCAAGGCGACGCCGGCGCAGCTCAAGGACGCGACGGTGAAGATCGCGCAGCGGGTGTGGAACCAGTACTACGCGCCGCACCTGGGCGCGAAGGACACGCCGCTGCTCGGCATCTACTCGCACATGGTCAGCTACCCGCTGTACCTCTTCAACTACCCGCTGGGGCACCTGATCGCGTTTCAGATCGAAGGCCAGGTGAAGAAGACCGGCGCGGTCGGACCGGAGCTCGAGCGCATGGCTCGGCTGGGCGCCATCGGCCCCGATGTGTGGATGGAGCAGGCCACCGGTCTGCCGGTCTCGGCGCAGCCGCTGCTCGACGCGACCGCCGCGGCGCTGGGCCCATGAAACGCGGAGCCGTCCTCGCCGCGCTGCTCGTCGGTGCCCACGCCGGCGCGCAGAAGCTCGACGTCCAGCAGCTCACGCTGGCCAACGGCATGGACTGGCTCATCGTCGAGCAGCACGACGCGCCGGTGTTCACGGGCTACGTCCGCGTGCGTGCGGGCGGGCTCGACGAAGCGCCCGGTGAGGCGGGCCTGGCGCACCTGTTCGAACACCTGGCCTTCAAGGGCACGCCGGTGCTCGGCACGAGCGACTGGGCGAAGGAACGGCCGCTGCTCGACGAGCTCGCCGGCGTCGGAGACGAGCTGACCCAGCTGGAGCGGTCGGGGCAGGGGACCGGCGCGCGGGCAGTGGAGCTTCGAGCGCGCCTGGCCGTGCTCACCGCGCAGCACCGCCAGCTGACCGACGAGAACGCCCTGCTCACGCTGTACAAGGTGAACGGCGCCGTCGGCCTCAACGCCACGACGGACAAAGATCTCACCAGCTACTTCGCCAGCTTCCCGAAGAACCGCCTCGAGCTGTGGCTGCTCGCCGAAGCGCAGCGGTTGGCGGCGCCGGTGCTGCGAGACTTTCATTCCGAGCGCGCGGTGGTCGAAGAAGAGCGGCGGTCGTCGACCGAGTCGAGCCCGGCGGGCCTGCTCTACGAAGAGCTCAACCACCTGGCGTTCGTCGGCAGCCCCTACCGCTGGCCGACGATCGGCTACACGTCGAGCTTGCGCGGGCTCTCGATCGCCCAGGCCCACGCGTTCTTCGAGAAGCACTACACGGCGAGCAACGCGGTCGGCTGCATCGTCGGCGACGTGACGGTCGAACAGGTCAAGCCGCTGCTCGAGCGCACGTTTGGCCTGCTTCCGCTGCGCCCGCGCCCGTCGCCTCCGAAGTTCAGCGAGCCGGCTCAGCGCGGGCCCCGGCGCGCGGTCGTGTCGTTCGACGCGAACCCGCGGGTGATGATCGGCTTTCAGGCCGGGCCGCCGCTGTCTCGCACCGGGACGGTGCTGGACGTGATCGAGGCGCTGCTCAGCGACGGCAACAGCGCGCGGCTGAACCGTCGGCTCGTCTTCCAGGAGCGGCTCGCGCAGTCGGT
Source organism: Myxococcaceae bacterium (assembly GCA_022842905.1). GTDB lineage: Bacteria > Myxococcota > Myxococcia > Myxococcales > Myxococcaceae > JALHOS01. The sequence continues at coordinate 25,796 of JALHOS010000009.1, forward strand.
CGGCGCCTTCAGCGCGCCAGGCTGGCGGCTGGACAACCTGTTCGTCGTCTCCGTCGTGCCGTTGGCTGGGGTGACGACCAAGCAGGTCGAAGACGCCGTCTGGGACGAGCTTCGCCGGCTTGCCACGGAGCCGCTGGCCGTGGCCGAGCTCGAGAAGGCCAAGGGGCGATTGGCCGCCGACGTCGAGCGCAAGCTCATGACCAACCGAGGCACCGCCCACCTCGTGTCCAACTGGCACGCGCTCTTCGGAGACTGGCGTGAGCTTGGGCGCTGGCTGGGCGAGGTGAGGACGGTGACGCCGGAGGAGGTCGCCAGGGTGTCGGCGACGCTCTTCGTGTCCGAGCGGAGCAACACGATCGAGCTGGTGCGGAGGCCCGGGCCATGACGCGGCCGCGATTCTTCTGGGCGTTGGGTCTGCTGTGCGCGTGCGCGACGCCGCAGCCCGTCGGGCGCCACGAGTCGCCGGGCCTCGAGTCGACGCCGGCTCGGCTCCGCGCTGGGTACTTCGAGCTTCCCGCGGGGCTCAACCGCTCGCCGAGTCGGCTCACCGTGGCGCCGCTGGACGTCGTCGTGCGCAGCCCCACCACGTGGACGCTGGACAACGGCCTGACGGTGTACGCGCTCGAAGATCACCGCGCGCCGATCGTGCAGGCCGGCGTGCTGGTGCCCGCGGGGGCGCACGACGAACCGGACCAGCAGCTGGGGGTCTCGGAGTTGATGTTCGAGCTGTTGGTGAGCGGCGGCACCAGCAGGCATGCGCCGGAGGCGTTGGACGAGCTGCTGGACTCGCGCGCGGCGGATCTGTGGGCGGCCGCGGGTGCCGAGCTGAGCTCCGTCAGCCTGTCGGCGCGCGCGAGGGACTTTGCGCAGCTGCTCCCAGTGCTCGCCGACGTCGTGCGGACGCCGCGGTTCGACGAGGCTCGCCTGAAGACGGAGAAGGACAGGCTCCTCGAGGACGTGCGGCGGCGCGCCGACGAGCCCGGCTCGCTGGCGACTCGCGCGGTGCTCAAGGCGGTGTACGGGCCCAAGACCCTGCTCGGGCGGGAAGCACAGCAGGCCACGCTCGAAGGGCTCACCCAGGCCGACGTGCGCGCGTTTCACCGCAGGCTCGGGCCCCAAGGCGCTCGCCTCGTCGTCGCCGGCGACTTCGATCTGCCGGCCCTCAAGACGTTGGTGCAGCGCGCCTTTGGTGATTGGTCGGGCGGTGACGTGGTGGCGCGCGACTACGGCGCGCCGCAGTCGTTGGTCCGGCGGGTGATCGTCGTCCCGCGGGCGACCGCGCAGGCGCACGTGCGTATCGGCGGGTGGGGCTGCAGGCGCGCCAGCCCAGACGACGCCGCGGTTCGGCTCGCTGCGACCAGCCTCGCGTCCTTCGGCATCGGTCGGATCCCTCGGGTCGTCCGCGACGAGCGAGGGCTCGCCTACGTCGCGACCGCGTCGGTCGGCGTCGGCCCGACGACGGGGCACTTCGTGGTCGACGTGGACACCAAGCCCGAACAGGCGGTCGCCGCGCTCACTGCCGCGCTGAGCGTCGTCGAGCGGGCTGGGCGCGAGGAACCGTTGACCGTCGACGAGGCGAGCAGCGCGCTGGACGCCACGCTCAACTCGTTCGCGTTTCGGTTCGAAGGGGCGCTGAAGGTCGCGTGGGAACGCGCGACGCTCGACGCGCTGGGCTGGCCGCAGGACACGCTGAGTACGTTCCGGCAGCGCCACGCCGCGGTTTCCCTGGTCGAGCTCAACGCCGCGGCCGCGCGCCTGGGCCAAGCCGACGCGCTGCAGATCGTCGTGGTGGGGCCGGTCGAGAAGCTCGGAGACCTCAGCCGCTTCGGCCCGGTCGTGACGATCACCGACGTCGATCGCTTCCGCTGAGCCGGCGCTTTTTTTGACCGCGCGCGCGGCGCCCGTACGCTTCCGTACAGCTCGGCAGCACGCTGTTGCGGTGTGTCGCGCGAGCCCTCTGAAGCAAACGACTGGAAAGGCCTCCCATGAGCGAGAAGCGCAAGAACAACCGCGTGCCCTTGGACATCTACCTGAACAAGTACGTCGCCGGCGTCCCGTACATGGCGCGGTCGGCCGACATCTCGTCCCACGGCCTGGGCTTGGCGCGGCTGATCGAGCCGGAGCTGCACGGCAAGCGCGTGGGCCTCCAGTTTCAGCTGCCCGGCTCCGAAGAGGTCATCTACGCCGAGGGAGAAGTGGTGCGGGAATGGGTCGACGAGGCGGTCCAAGGTGAAGGGTCGGGGGTGCGGTTCACGCTGTTGACCGAGAGGCACCGCCGCCTCATTGAGCAGTTCTGCGCCCGCGCCGAGTGAGTGCGTGTAGGCGTTTTCTGGTGGGATTCCGCTGTCCTTGAAGGTTGGACGAGCTGGTGCGTAGAGTCACCGCCGTCTTCCAACTCTTTGGAGGCAACACCACCGTGAAGCGTCTCATTTGGTCGTTGGCCCTCGCACTCTCGCTGGGGGCCTTCTCGTCTGTCGCGCAGAACAAGGATCGAAAAGCAGAAGGGGATCCCAAGGTCGCGCAGGGCGTGTCCTGGCAGGGCCAGGTCGTCCGGGCGACGGGCGCTGGGGCCCCCGACCTCAAGGCGTCGACCCCGGCTCAAGCGCGCCTGGGGGCTGAGCGCGCTGCGCTGAGCGACGCGCTGCGCAATCTGCTGGCGCAGGTGAAGGGCATCTCCGTCGATGGGTCGAAGAAGGTCGGCGATCTCATGGAGAAGGACGAGATTCGCACCCGGGTCGAAGGGCTCGTGCGCGGGTACAAGATCGTCGGCAAGCGGTACTTCTCCGACAGCGGCGTCGAAGTGGACATTGAAGTGCCGCTCGCGCTGCTGACGGACGTCGTCGACCCCGACGCCACGCCGACGCAGCTGTACGGGCAGGCGCCGGCGGCTCCGGCCGCGGTGGCCGCGGCGGATCCGAAGAAGCCTGAGCCCAAGGCGGCTGCCCCTGCGGCACCGGCTCCTGCTCCGGCGACCAACACGGGGTTGGTGATCGACGCGCGCGGCCTCAAGGCGATTCCAGCGCTCGCGCCCAAGGTGCTCGATGACGCGGGCAAGGCCGTCTACACGGTCGACTCGCTGTCCGCCGAGGCGCGCAAGGCGTCGGGCGTCGCGTCGTACGTGCAGAGCCTCGAAGACGCGCAGAAGTCGATGAAGGCGGGCGACAAGCCGCTGATCGTCAAGGCGGCGAAGGCGAACGGCGCGGAGCTCGTGCTGGGCGCGGACGACGCGAAGAAGCTCGCGGCGATGAACACGAGCTTCCTCTCCGAAGGCAAGGTCGTCATCGTCCTCAACTGATCTCGCCGCACTTTTTCGAGCAAGGATCCCATGAGAACTGCAAGTTCGTTTCGAGTGATGGCGATGGTGTTGGCGGCCTCCGCGGTGGCTTACGCGCAGGGCGCGACGGTGGTGGAAAAGGCGGGGCACGGCGAGGCGGCGATCGTCAAGGGCGACGAAGCCAGGGCGTTCGAGGAAGCCAAGAGCCAGGCGCTGCGAGCGGCGGTCGAGCAGGCCGCCGGCGTGCGCATCGACGCCGACACGGTCACGGTCAACAACCAGCTGGTGCGCGACCAGATCTTCGCGAACACCAGCGGCTACGTGAAGAGCTTCGACGTCACCGCCAAGAAGGCGGAGAAGGGTGTCTACAGCGTCGACGTCAAGGCCCAGGTGATCACCGAGAACCTCGACAAGGACATTCAGGCGGCACAGTCGCTGGTCAAGCGCATGGGGAAGCCCAGCATCGTCATCTCGATTCAGGAGCAGACCCAGTCGCTCGGGGAGAAGGGCGTGTTCACGTCAGACACCATGGCGAAGTTCCTGGGTGAGGCCCTCGCCAAGGACGGGTGGGACGTGAAGGACCCGGCGGCGCTGGACAAGGACTTCAAGCTCGGGGCGGCGATCGCGAGTGGCGACGCGCAGACGGTCCGCAACATCGGCGCGCTCACCAAAGCGGCGTTCGTCATCTACGGCACTGCGGCGTTCCGACACCAGGCGCCCGACAGCATGATGAAGGGCTCTGAGGTCTTCCCCGTTTCGGGTGAGTACGGCCTCAACGTCTTCTCGTCTGACAACGGCAGCCAGATCGGCCGCATGGCCGACACGCTGGTCATTTCCGACGCGAAGAAGCAGGCCCTGATCTCGTACGAGCGGACTGCGTTCAACGTTCTGCTGGCGCAGAAGGACAAGTTCGTGGGCCAACTTCGCGCGGCCCTGCTGGAGTACCTGCGCAATCAATCGGTGAACGGCACGCAGATCTCCCTGACCGTCAAGGGCCTGGAGAACTTCGGAGCGGTCAATCAGTTCCAGAAGGCCGTAGAGACCGTGAAGGGCGTGAAGAGCGCCGAGTTCCTCAACGACTTCCAGAAGGGCACGGCGAGCTACCGCGTGTCGTTCCAGGGCAAGTCGGCGGACTTCGCCGAGGCGCTCGAGTCGGCGAGCTTCAAGAAGAAGAAGATCGACGTGGTGGGCCAAACCGCGAACACCATGGAGGTCGCCATCGGCAAGTGAGCCGCTGGTGGCTGGCCTTGGCGCTGGCGTCCTGCGCGACGCCGGGGCTGCCCACGGTGGAGGGGCTCAGGCCGCTCCCTCCACCGACCGTCGGCCGCGCGGAGTTGGTCCTTCGCTGCACACCGCCGGACGCCGACGTGTCCCTCGACGGCGTGGCGCAGGGCACCTGTGACGACTTCGACGGGAACCCCAGTGGGCTGAAGTTGGGTTCGGGGGCGAAGCGGGTCGAAGTGAAGAAACGTGGATATGCGCCGTGGGAGAGCTGGCTGGAAGCCAGCGGCACCCGGATCAGTTTGGACGTCACGCTCGTTCCCCAGGAAGGGAGCACGCCATGAAGCAGTGGATCAAGCAGTGCCTGGTCGCCGCCGCCGCGCTGGTCGCGGGGCAGGCCTTCGCCGAGATCGGCAAGATCACCGTCGTCGAAGGCAACGCGTTGCGCCGGCCCAAGGAAGGCGCGCCGGTGAAGCTCGCCGTGGGCACGCCGATCGAGCTGGGAGACACGCTCGATGTCGACACGGGCAACCTCAAGCTCGAGCTCAACGACGGCAGCGTGATCGCGCTGGGCGAGAAGTCGAAGCTGCAGATCAACGAAGCCGACTTCGAAGGCCAGGAGCGCAAGGGGTTCTCCGCCGTGCTCGAGGCCGGCAAGCTGTGGACCAAGGTGAAGAAGGCGCTCGGCGGCGCGAAGTACGAAGTGTCCACCGAGCGCGCCGTCGCCGGCGTCCGCGGGACGATCTTCCGGATCGACGCCGACACGCTGGTCAAGGCCGCCAAGGGGAAGGGTGGCAAGGGCGCCAAGGCGCGAAAGGCGTCCGTGGTGCGCGTCGTCGAAGGGGTCGTCAACGTCAAGCCGTCGGCCGCGGTGATCAAGGCGTCGACGGCCGCCGCGCCTCCGCCGCCCAAGCCCAAGGGCCCGCGCACGCAGGTCGCCGGTCCCCAGGAGATCTCGCTGGACGAGTGGGAAAAGAAGTTCGTCGACCTGCAGCAGAACCAGCAGATCGTCATCGGCGTCGATCTCTGGGAGCAGGCGGAGATCGAAGCTGCCGCGAAGAACGACGCGTTCTCGAAGTGGCTCGAGAAGAACTGACGCACTGGGCTGCATGCGCGGCGGTGCTCCTCGGCGCCGTCGCCGCAGCGCAAGATCAGCGACCCCTCCCACGTGACGCGCCGCAGGCCCTGGCGCACCTCGGGGTCTCGGTCCACGTCGTCGCCCACGACGAGCTCGAGCCCGATCAGCTCCGCGCGCTCGCGCGTCGCGACGTGACGTTGTGGCTCAAGACGGGCTCCAACACGCTGCGCGACTCCACCGTCGAGCACCTCGCGCGCTTCGACGCGGCCTTCGTGCAGCTGCGGCCCCCGCTCAAGGCCGTCGACGCGCGCGTGTTGGCCAAGGCGCCGCGCGTGGGTGTGTGGGCGACGGCGGCGGACGCGGCTGCGTTGGTCGGGCGCGTGCCTGGCGTGCGGCAGCTGGCGGTCGACGTCGATGACACCTGGCCCGAGACGCTCGACGCTGTGCTCGCGAAGGTCCGCCCGGCGATCGTCCGCTTCCGTCCGGTCGGCCCGGTCGACGTGCTGACCTGGGGTCGGTTCCTCGCCGCGCCGGGGCGAAAGATCTACGCCCCCGACTCGGCCGATCAGCTCGCGCTCGAGTGCTCGACTCCGCTCGCCGGGGTCCCCACGCCCGAAGTGCACGTCGCGACGCTCATGACGGTGGCCAGCCAGCTCTTCCCCTGCGCCCAGGGCACGCGGGTGGTGGTGGACGCGGCGCTGGAGCCGTGGCTCCTGCAGTCGCTGCTGGTGCGCGTGCCCAGGCTCGAGCTGGTGGTGCACGTGAACGACGCGCAGCAGGCGCGCCAGGTGAAGCTGTTGCTCGACACCCTGGGGCTCGCGCGGCGGTGAGCTCGCTGGGGCGCCTGCAGGCCGAGCTGATCGACTGCCGTCGCTGCCCGCGGCTCGTCGCCTGGCGCGAGGAGGTCGCGCGCACCAAGCGCCGGGCGTACCGTACCCACGACTATTGGGGTCGGCCCGTGCCCGGCTTCGGCGACCCGAAGGCTTCGCTCGTGATCGTCGGGCTCGCGCCGGCGGCTCACGGCGCCAACCGCACCGGGCGCATGTTCACCGGCGATCGTTCCGGCGACTTCCTCTTCGCGGGGCTGCACCGCGCTGGCTGGGCCAACCAACCTGGCTCCGTCAGCCGCGACGACGGGCTGCGCTTGCGAGGGGTCTTCATCTGTGCGCCCGTGCGCTGCGCGCCGCCGGCGAACAAGCCGACGCCCGACGAGGTACGCGCCTGCCGACCGTGGCTCGAGCGCGAGCTGGCGATCCTCCGCCCGCGAGGCTTCTTGGCGCTCGGACGGCTCGCGTGGGACCAGCTGCTGGTGCACCTGGCCTGGCCCAAGCCCTGGCCCGCCTTTGCTCACGGGGCCCTCGCGCACCGCCCAGGCACGCCGTGGCTCCTGGCCAGCTACCACGTCAGTCAACAGAACACGCAGACCGGCCGGCTCACCGCAGCCATGTTCGACGACGTGCTTCGGAGCGCGGCATCACTCCTTGACCCACCCCGCACCCGAGGGTGATAGTCCGGCGCCAACTCAAGGGAAAATAAGCGCTTTCCCCGTCCGAAGCGGGCCTCGCCCGTCGGTCGGAACAGTGCGCTCAAGCCGGACTGTCGAACGGAACGATCATGGGCCGAAGAAACTCGCTGCACGTATTCGCCGCCGCCGCGCTGGTCGTGGGCGCAGGTGCGCTCGCACAAGAGAAGAAGGCGGTGCGCGACACCGAGCTGAAGAAGAAAGAGACGTCGATCACGCCCGACAAGTCGCTGGCCGGCGACATCACGCGCAAGAAGGAGAAGCGCGACGACGCTCCGACGCTCAAGTACGACGAGTTCCGCCTGGGCATCGAGACGAAGATCAGCTCCAAGCGCAAGGAGCAGATCGCCGACCTCCAGAAGATCATCGATCTGTCCCCCGACAAAAAAGAGAAGCCCGGCCTGCTGTTCCGCTTGGGCGAGCTCTACTGGGAAGAGAGCAAGGCGTTCTTCTTCGAGGCGAACCGGAAGGACGACGAGAAGATCGCCGCGCTCAACCGCAACGACACCGGGGGCGTCGAGCGGGCCGAAGCCGAGAAGCAGGAGATCCTCGCCAAGAGCAAAGAGAACGCTTCCGTCGCGGTCGAGAAGTACTCGCAGATCGTCCAGGAGTTCAAAGACTACGAGCGCACCGACGAAGTCCTGTACTTCCTCGGCCTCAACCTCATGGAAATGGGCGACGAGCGGCGCGCGATCCTCGCGTACAACCGCCTGGTCGAGAAGTACCCCAAGTCGCGCTTCCTGCCGGACGCGTTCCTGGCGCGCGGCGAGTACTACTTCAACAACTCGAAGGGGAAGCGCGACCAGCTCGAGAAGGCGCTCGAGAACTACGTCAGCGCCACCAAGTACCCGGAGAACGCGGTGTACGGCTACGCGCTGTACAAACAGGGCTGGTGCCACTTCAACATGGCCAACTACGACAAGGCGCAGGACCAGTTCAAAACGGTCGTGCTCTTCGCCGACTACGCGGGCGCCGAGGAAGTCGAAGGGCCGAAGAAGAAGGGCGGCAAGTCGAAGAACGCCGGCCTCGCGAAGGAAGCCCGCACCGACTACGTGCGCGCGTACAGCCGCGGCGGGGGCACGCCGAGCGAGGCGAAGGACAAGTTCGGCAAGCTCGCGAAGAACCCCGAAGACTTGCGCACCATGCTCAAGCAGCTGGCCAGCCTCTACTACGAGGACGGCAAGGACAAGGAAGCGGCGCTCACCTTCGACATGCTGATCAAGGAGCGGCCGACGTCGCCCGAGGCGCCCGGCTTCCAGGCCAAGATCATCGACTGCGTCATGCGCGCCGGGAACAAGCGCATGACGGTGCAGCAGGTTCGTCGCCTCGTGAAGCTCAACGACGACGTCAACAAGGCCAACGGCGACAAGCTGTCCGAGAAGGACAAGAAGGCGCTGGACGAGGCCAAGGAACTGGCCGAGCGCACGATCTCGAACCTCGCGGTCAACTGGCACAACGAAGCGAAGAAGACGCGCGACCAGGAGACCTTCGAGTTCGCGTCCGAGGTGTACGCCGACTACCTGTCGCTCTTCCCGAAGAACAACAAGGCGTACGATCTGCGCTTCTTCTGGGCCGAGCTCCTCCACGACAACCTGTACAAGTTCGACCAGGCCGCGCAGGAGTACACGCGCACGATCCTCGTCGACGTCGCCAAGGCCGAGAAGGGTGAGAAGCCCGGCAAGTGGATGCCGAACGCGTCGTACAACGCGATCCTTGCCTGGACCGAAGTGGTGAAGAAGGAAGAGTCGAGCGGCGCGATCAAGGCGACGGCGCCGGACCCGGGCAAGAAGGGGGAGATCCCGCCTTCGAAGAAGGCGCTGCTCGAGGCCTGCGAGCGGTACCTCAAGTACCAGGACAAGGGCGATAAGCGGGTGGAGATCGCCTACAAGGCCGCGAAGATTTACTACGACTACAACTGGCTCGACGAAGCGGTGGGGCGGTTCGCCGACATCGCGCTCAAGTACCCCGACCACAAGTTCGAAGACGGGCAGCGCGCGGGTGAGATCGCCGCGAACCTGGTGCTCGACTCGTACAACCTCCAGGGCAACTGGGAGAAGGTCAACGAGTGGTCGCGCAAGTTCTACGCCGAAGAACGGCTGGCGCAGGGCAAGTTCCGCGACGACCTGGCCAAGCTGATCGAGCAGTCGGCGTTCAAGCTGGTCAACCTGCTCGAGGCGAAGAAGGACTACGGCAAGGCGGCCGAGGCGTACATGGGCTTCGTCACCGACTTCCCCCGGTCGGAGCTGGCGGACAAGGCGCTCTTCAACGCGTCGATCGACTTCTACAACGCGCGCATGCTCGACAAGGCGATCGAGGTGCGCAAGCAGCTGACGAGCAAGTACCCCAAGAGCCAGTACGTGCCGCAGACGACCTTCGCGCTCGCCGAAGGGTACGAGGCGATCACCGACTTCGAGAGCGCGGCGGACTACTACGAGGCCTACGCGTCGCAGTACGAGAAGTCCCGAGGGGGCGGCGGCAAGAAGGGCCCGGCGAAGAAGGGCAAGGCCGCGGCGCCACCGCCTCCGGCCGCTGGCGGTGAGCAGGTCTGGGAAGAGGCCAAGGCGCAGGACGCGCTGTTCAACGCCGGCGTCTTCCGCGAAGGGCTCGGGCAGTACAAGCAGGCGCTCAAGAACCGCGAGAAGTACCTGGAGCTGTGGCCCGAGGCGAAGGACGCCGAGGCCGTCTTCAAGTCGATCATCGATCTCCAGGAGAAGCTGGGCGCCAACGGCAAGGCCGCCAAGCTCGTCGAGGAGTACGAGAAGAAGTACATCAAGGACCCGAACAAGGTCCTCTGGGGTGAAGGCCGGCTGGCCACGCTCTACGAGGAGCGCCTGCGCAACGCGAGGCTCGCCCGCGGCGTCTACCTGCGCGTGGCCGACTACCACGAGAAGCTCGGCAAGAAGCAGCGGGAGTCCCTCGACATCGCCGCGCTCGACACCGTGGCGCGCGCCAGCTTCGTGGGCAACGAAGACGAGTGGAAGAAGTACAGCAACATCAAGCTGCGCTGGAGCAAGATGCAGAACATCGGCGAGCTCAAGGCGTCCATCGCCGCGAAGGCCAAGGCGCTCGAAGAGATCCAGAAGACGTACACCAAGACGGTGGCGTTCAAGTCGGCGGACCCCGCGATCTGCGCCCTCCACAAGATCGGGCTCGCGTACGACCAGTTCGCCGAAGCGCTGGAGAACCCGCCGGTGCCCAAGGGGATCCCCGAGGACCTCCTCATCGAGCTCAAGTCGCAGTTCGCCGAGCAGGCCAAGCCAGTGAAGGACAAGGCGGCCGAAGCGTTCACCGCGGTGGTGGAGAAGAGCCAGGACCTCGACGTGTTCAACGCCTGCACGACGGCGGCGCTCGATCAGCTGCGCAGCAAGTACCGCCCGGAGAAGTTCCCGAAGTTCGTCGAGGAAGTGAAGGAGCTCAAGCCCGACGAAAAGCAGCAGGTCGTCATCGGCCAAGACGTGCTCACGCAGGTTCAGCCGGTGCCGGTGATCAGCCAGGAGCGCGCGCAGGAGCTGCGGCAGAAGGCCCGCGAAGTCGGCGCCAACGTGGCCGACCTCTCGCCCGGTGTCGTCGCGCCGTCGCGAGACGAAGCCCCGCCTCCTGCGGCGTCGCCCAAACGCAATGACGTGGCGGCCGGTCGTAAGGCCCCGCCGCCGCCGCCGAAGAAGCAGCAGAGCGCCGAGGAGGAGCCGCAATGAGCCGCTGGGTGAAGGTCGCATGGATCGCGGGCGCGCTCGGCCTCGGCGGCTGCGCGACGACGAAGGACACGACCGCGGCCAGGGAAGTGCGCGTGCGGGGGCCCGAAGTCGAGACCGAGAGCGGGTCGTCGAGTGAGCGGCCGGTCGAGACGGCCGTGACGCCGCAGATCAACAACAAGGCCAAGCTGCTCTTCGAAGACGCCAACAAGTCGTACGACCTGCAGAAGAAGAACCGGGCGCTCGACTTCGCCGCGCTCGAGAAGAAGTACCGCGCCGCCGCCGACGCCGATTCGAACCTCGCGGAGGCCACGTACAACCTGGCGGTGCTGGCCGAGCGGCAGGGACGAATGCGCGAAGCGGTGACGCTCTACAAAGAAGCGCTCTCGACGAAGCCGACGCTGCGCCAGGCCGCCGAGAACCTCGCGGTGATCGCCCAGAACCAGGGTGACGAGAAGGGGGCGATCGCGATCTACCAGCAGATCCTCTCGAACTACCCGGACGACGCGAGCAGCCGGGCGCGCCTGGCGGAGATCTACCGCCGCCGCGGCGACACCGAGAAGGCCGTCGAGCTGGCCAAGGAAGCGCTCTTCCGCGAGCCGCGCACCTTGCAGGCGTTCAAGACGCTCATGGAGGTCAACTACGAGCAGAAGCAGTTCTCGATGGCGCGGCTGATCGCGCTGCGGGCGCTCAAGCTCGACGAGGCCGATCCGGAGATCTACTTCGTCCTCGGGCGCATCAACGCGGCCGAGAAGGAGCTGGCCAAGGCCCGCGTCAACTTCAAGAAGGCGGTCGAAGTGCGCCCCGACTACCTGCCGGCGCACTTCCAGCTCGCGCGCATGGCGATGGAGCAGGAGGACTTCGGGGGCGCCGAGGAGCACCTGCGACGGATCCTCCAGGCGAACGGCAACAACGCCGACGCGCTGGTGAACCTGGGCGTGTCCTTCAAGGGGCGCGGCGACTTCGACAAGGCGCTCACGCACTACGACATGGCCGCGAAGATCACCCCGGACGAGCCGGCGATCATCCTGAACCGCGCCGTCATCATCGGGCTGCGGGGCGATCCCGAGAAGGCGATCGCCATGTTCAAGCAGTACATCAACGCCAAGGGCGGCGAAGTACAGGTCGCGGCGAACCACCCCGTCTTCGAACTCATCAAGGAGAACGAGGCCGTCATCGCCAAGCGCGAAGAGGACAAGCGCGCGGCCGAAGAGGCCAAGAAGATGGAAGAGGAGATGAAGAAGCAGGAGGAAGCGCTCAAGGCCGAGGAGAAGGCCAAGGCCGAGGAGGAGCTCAAGAAGCAGCAGGAGGCCGCCAAGGGGAAGAGCGCCCCGCCGGCCGCGGGTGAGAAGACCGAGAAGCCGCCCGAAGGCGCGGTGGCGGCTCCGGAGCCAGCCCCGGCGCCCGCGCCCGCCCCGAAGAAGGACGAGCCCAAGAAGGCGCCCGCCGCGAAGGACCCGAGCGAACCGTCTGAGCCCTGAAGACGGGGAACTCGCTGGCCGGGGGCACGCGTCTGTGCGGGACACCTGGTCCGCCACTGACGGTGTGCCAGCTTCGCTTGGGAGCCAGCCATGGGTGTTGCACCTCGTGTCGTCGCGCTGCTGTTCGCCGGACTCGTGAGCCAGACCGCGGTGGCTCAGCCGGCGCCCCCTGTGCGGGTCCGGGAGGCTCCGGCCGCGCACCCCGTGCAGACCGTCGACTTCGAGTCGGGCAGTGCGTTGACGGCAGAGCGCAAGAAGCCCACTGGGACGCACCTCACCGCGCGCAGGCAGACCCGCTTCGAGTCGCTCCTGCGAACCCGAATCGACTTCCATGACGCGCTGCGCCGGTCCGCCGACGCGCTGTGAGCCGCGGTTGAGTCTTCATTGGCGCAACCCGCGTGGTTTCGCTAGCATGCGCAGTCTTCCGCACGGAGGAGCACCCATGCGTCGTTGGCTCGTCGTCGCCTCGCTGGCCTTGGCCAGCGTGCCCGCAACCGCTCAGGACAAGAAGGGCGGGGAACAGTTCAAGAAGACCACCGAGTTCAACTTCGAAGACGACACCATCGAAGGCGACTTGAGCAAGCCCGACGGCGAGTACGTCGAGGCCCGCAAGCGGGTCAAGCACTCGAACCTCATCAAGATCCGTGAGGAGTTCAAGGACAAGGTCATGCAGTCGGTGGGTGAGCTGTAGGCCGCGCGCCGCAGCCTTTTGGAACTGAACCCCGTCGTTGGTGTCGGAGTGGGCGCGGTCCCACTCCTCGAGGAGAACGAACCACGTGGCCGTCCCGCTCACATTGAAGGTCTTCAAAGGCGAAGAGCTGATCGCCACGAAGGAATACGACCGAGACATCATCAAGATCGGTCGCTTGTCGTCGGCGCACCTGTGCGTCGAAGACGAGAAGGTTTCCCGCATTCACTCGGTGATCGAGGTCGCGGCCGACGGCACCCTGTCGATCATCGACATGGGCAGCGCCCAGGGCACCTACGTCAACGGCAAGCGCGTCAACAAGGGCCCGCTCCAGTTCGGCGACGAGATCGTCGTCGGCGACACGAAGGTGAAGGTCGAGAAGGGGACCGGCGTGGGGGTGGTCTCCTCGCCCTCCGGGCTGACGGATCCGACGGCCGTGCCGCTGGGTGACGAATCGCAGCCCATGCTGGCCGGCGCGATGCCGCTGGGTACTGGGGTCGGGCCCGCCGCGCCGCAGATGATGCCCGTGTTCAACACGGCCATGACGCAGCCGTCCCTCGTGCCGGTCAGCAGCGGAGCCGGGGCCGCGGTCGCTGCGCCACCTCCGCCGCCGCTTCTGCCTCCCTTGCCGGACCTGAGCGGAGCGTCGGGCTCGCTCATGGGCTCGTCGGCGGTGGGGCTGCCCCAGGTCGGGTCCCTCATGGGGTCGTCCGTCCAGGGGCTCCCGACGGTGGGCCGGGAAGGCTCGCTGATGGCGACGTCTGCCGTCGGCCTGCCGCAGATCCCCGACGACATCAGCGCCGTCACGAAGACCGCGCGCGAGGCGCCGCCCGAGGTGCCTGAAGAGCTGGCTGGCAGCGGCATCTCCCCTCATGCTCGGCCGCGGCGTCGGCGCGGCGCGGGACCCTTGGGGCTCGAGCTGCGCTTCCTCTGGGGTGATCAGATCGTCGGCGAGTTCTTCCTGCCGCCGGGTGGCGAGCGAAAGCTGACCGTCGGCTCAGCGCCCACGGTGGACCTGGTCATTGGCGACGCGAAGCTCGGCGGGCCGTCCTTCGTCGTGGCGAAGCTGGGCAAAGGCGGCGCCCAGCTGCGCTTCACCGACAAGATGAACGGCGAGGTGAACCGCAAGTTCGGCGAGTCGGTGCTCAGCCTGGCGCAGGCCAAGAAGCAGGGCGTCGCGTCCCAAGACGGCGACGCGTACGCGCTGAACCTGAACAACGACGACTTCGCCTGGGTGGACCTCGGCGGCATCACCGTCGAAGCGTTCTTCCAGCCCGCGCCCAAGCCGGTGTTCGTGCCGTTCGGCGAGTCCGTCGACTTCACGGCGCTCAATATCTTCCTGATCATGTTCTTCATCGCGGCGCTGTTCGTGATCACCGCGGCGAACCGGAACACGGAAGGTGACGAGTACGCCGACGAGCTGTCGGACAACAACGCCCGCATCGCCAAGCTGCTCATCAAGCCGCCAGACATTCAGAAGAACCCGATCCTGCAGAAGTTCGAGAAGAAGAAGGACTCGGGTGAGGTGGCGCAGAAGCACAAGGGCGACGACGGGCAGATGGGCAAGAAGGACGGGCCCAAGCGCTCCGCGCACGCGGCCCCCAAGGGCGACCCGAACAACAAGGATCAGGCGCGCCTGCTCATGCAGAAGGTCTTCGGGCAGGGCAGCGGCGGCATCTCGACGATCTTCGGGCACCAAGGTCTCGGCGGTGAGCTCAAGAGCGCCATGGGCAACATGTTCGGCGCGGCGCCGGGCGACGCGGCCGGCCTCGGCGGCTTGGGCATTCGCGGGTCCGGCTCCGGCGGCGGCGGGGTCGGCGACACCATTGGCATCGGTGGCATCGGCACCAAGGGTCGCGGCGGCGGCACCGGTGGGTACGGGTCCGGCGTGGGCGTGCTCGGCGGCAAGTCGAGCGCGGACATCGGCATCACCAGCAGCGAGCCGACGGTCATGGGCTCGCTGGACAAGGAGCTCATTCGCAAGGTGATTCACGCCAACCGCGGGCAGATTCGGTACTGCTACGAGAGCCAGCTCAACCGCTTCCCGAAGCTCGAGGGCAAGGTCGCGGTGAAGTTCGTGATCTCCGCGCAGGGCAGCGTGGCCACGTCGTCCGTCGCGCAGACGACGGTCAACAACGCCGAGCTCGAGGCCTGCGTGGCCGGCCGCGTGCGCACGTGGATCTTCCCGAAGCCCAAGGGCGGCGGCGTGGTGATCGTCACGTACCCGTTCATCTTCAAGCAGTCGGGGCAGTAGCCGCTCGTTGAGGCACGCAGCACCCGCCGCCGCGCTCCCCTTCGTCAGCCTGGGGATCGCGGCGGTCGTGTTTTCGAAGCGGAACCCGCGTCGGCGCGCGCTGTCCGTCGGTGCGGAGGTTTCTCGCCCATGGCGACAGGTCGCTCGAGTACGGCGGAGGCGGGGCAGCAGCTCGCCTTGGCGGTCCAGGTGAAGTGGGGCGAGCAGCGCGTCGCGGCGTACACGCTGCGCCCGGGTTCGAGCGACTGCCTGTGCGTCGGCTCAAGCGCGGGCGTCGACTTCACGCTTCCGGCCGGACTGGTCGGCGAGCGGCTCAAGATCGCCCACGTGCTCAGAGGCCCGCGCGTGGTGCTGCCTCGCGGCGTCGCCGGCCAGCTCACGAGCGCGACCGGGCAGACGGCCACGGTGGACGAGCTGCGGCGCGGTGGCGCAGCCCAGGAATTCGACGGCGAGGTGGAGCTCGAGCTGGGAGTGGGGGATCGGCTGGTGTTGGAGCTGGGCGCGCTGCAGCTCGAAGCGTGGATCGCGCGCGCGCCGCGGCTGGTTCGGCGCACGACGGCGTGGGACTACCGCTGGCTCAACACGCTGCTCGGCACCGCCTCCGTCGCTGCCTTCGTGGTCGTCAGCTGGACGATCACGGTCGCGAGCGGCTCGCTCGATGACGAGCCGACTTCCGGCCCGCCGCCGACGCGGCTCCGCGCGCTCGTCTCTCCGCCCGTTCCCCCTCCGACCCGAGCCGTCGAGAAGCGCGAGGCGGTCCCCGAGCGCGGGGCGCCACCGGAGGCACGACGGCCGACGTCCACGCGCACCCGCGCAGCACCCGCGGCGCGAGCAGGTGGCACCGGCGCGCTTCGGCAGCTCCTGGCTGGCGGGCTGTTCGAGGGAGGGCTGCCGCTGCCCGAGGCGGGGCGTTCGCTGGCGCACCTCACGCAAGGCCTCACGACGGTCAGCGGCTCGTCGCTCGGCGGACTGACGCTCCGAGGTGACGCGAGCGGTGGGGGCCGTGAGCAGTCCATTGGCCTGGGTGGTGTCGGTCCACGGCGTGAGGGTGGGCCGCCAGGCGAGGAGCCCGCGCTCCACAAGCCGCAGGGGCCCGAGCTGCCCGAGCCGACGATCAGCGACGTCCTCATCAGCGGGTACGATCGCGAGCTCATTCGCAGCGCCGTGCGCGCGCACCGCGGCGAGCTGCGTTACTGCTACGAGGTCCGGCTCAGTCGGCGGCCGTCGCTCGAGGGCCGCGTGCTGGTGAAGTTCAGCCTCGGCCCGGACGGGCACGTGCAGCACGCGTCCGTCGTCAGTTCTTCGGTGAACGATCTGGAACTGGAGGCCTGCTTGGTCGGTCGCGTGCGCGGCTGGCGGTTCCCGGCGCCCAAAGGTGGGGCGCAGGCGGTGGTGACGTACCCGTTCGTCTTCGCGCGGCCTACGCCGTGAGCTCGTGTGCAGGCCCCGCTACCAGGTGATGACGCGGGTGAACTGCGCGCGGAGCGTCGGCAGCAGCGGCGCGGCGGCCTGTGGGCTCATGCACAGGATGACGTTGCCCGCGACCCGGCGGTCCGCAGGGGGCGGCGCGAGGACGGTGGCGCCCAGTCGAATCAAGCCCTGCTTGAGCGGGTTCGAATCGAAGAGCCCGGCGATCGGTCGGCCCAGGTGGCCGCGGACCAAGCTCGCGTAGAAGCCGGCGCCGTAGAGATACGTGGGCGCGTCGGCCAGCTCCGAGTCCAACTGCGCGAGGCGGCCGGAGAGCTGCCGATAGGGGGCGGCGATCCGCGTGGCCTGCTCGAGGCGCTCCGCGGCCGTCGTCGGTGCGTCGGCTCGGTGAACGCGCTCGGCCGTGACGTACAGCGTGCCGAAGGCGGCCTGGCCGTCCATTGAGCACACCCGAAAGCCACAGTCGGCCAGCAGCGCCTCGAGCCGAGCGGAGGAGTAGTGGTGTGTGTGATCCGCGCAGGCCAGGTCGCCCACGTTCGTCTCGGGGTTGGGCACCGCGACGAAGAGCCGGCCGCCGATGACCAGCCGCTCGTGGATCGCGCGCAGCGTGCGCTGTGGCGTCGGGTCATGCTCCAGCGAGAACACGCTGAGGGCGGCGTCGAAGGGGCCGTCAGGGAGCGCGCCGATCGTCACGCGGTCTGCTCCGAGCCGCGCGCGCAGTGGCTCCTCGTAACGCGGGCTGACGTCCTGCGCGTGCATGCCCGTGAAGCGGTGGACTCGAGCGAGGCGCGCGCAGACACGGCCCTGCCCGGCGCCGACTTCCAAGACCCGCGCCTGCGACGGCTGAAGCCCTTCGAGTGCGCGCAGCGCCTGCGCCGAGTCCACCTGGGTCCGCGGCTGCACCGTCCCGTCGGCGAGCGTGACGAGCTCGTCGAGCCCCTCGTCGGCCAGCGTCGCGTCGTAGGAGTCACGGTAGTACGCGTCGAGCGCCAGCCCCGAGATCGCCGAGTGCAGGTGTGCGCAGCACGAGCACTGGAGGAGCGCGCTCGGGTGATCGAGCACGCGGGCCTGCGAGGTCACGGAGGTCCGATGCACAGCCAATACCCGGCCTTCGCCGCCGCACAACGGGCAGGGGACGCGCTCGAAGGAGGTCGCGGCCGGGCCTCGCCGCTCCAAGGCCGTCACGGCAGCACCTTGTCCGGGTGCAGCCGCGTGAAGTCGCCGCCTTCCTGAAACCCGCCCTGCCAGCGCTGCGCGATCGCGTCATCGGCGAGCATGTCGAAGTAGCGAAGCTGGGCGGTGATGCGCGTGTGGCTCGGGCTGCGGTTGAAGCCCGACGCGTGCAGCGTGGCGAAGTCCATGAACACGACGTCGCCGGGCTGGGTCTCGAGCTGGAGCACCTCGAAGCGATGGGCCCGCGCTTCGGCGTCGGGGATCACGAACGTCTGGGTGTAGTCCTTCTGTCGGTTGAGCGGGTCCAGCGCCCGGACCGGGAGAATGCCGTCGCGGTGGCTGCCCTTGGCGATCTGCACCGGCCCCATCAGCTGCGTCACCGGGACGAGGCCGATCCACGCCACGAGCGCCCGCTGGCTCGAGAGCTGGGAGTGGTACTCCTGGTGCCAGTCGCTGCGCCAGCGGTCCTCGTTGGGGAGATCCAGCCGAATCCCCGCGCCGCGAAACGCGAGCCCCACGGCCTTCGAATCGAGCAGCGCGGCGGCGGTGTCCAGCAGCTCGGAAGAACCCGCCAGCGCCCAGAACGCGCCGAGCTTGCGTGACGCGTCGTACACCTGCGCCAACGTCGGTCGCGACGCCTGGGCCAGCGCGAGGAGCCGCTCGTGGAGGCCCGCTTCGAGCTCGTCGTCGGGCAGCCGCGCCCAGCCCGGCCGCACGGCGCACAGCAGCGAATCGAGGCCCTGTAGGACCGCGCGGACCTGGGCTGGCTTGAGCAACCCGCGCGCGACGGCGACTCCGTCACGCCGAAGCCGTTCCGCGAGCTCGGCGATCGTCGGCGCTTCGGGCGGACGAGGCACGACGCTCAGAGCCGGGCGCACGTGGCCTCCACGACGGGAGCGAGGGACTGCGCCATGGGGCGCTGCGCGAGGCGATCATGGAACGAGTCCGCCAAGGCGCGTCGGTCGGGGCGCGCGCGGCATTGCCGCAGGAACTCGACGACGTCGGGCTGCTGCGTCCAGAGGAAGACGTCGGCCAGCGCGTCTTGTTCCAGCCCGCTCTCCCCAGCGACCAGCGCGCGGTTGGTCACCGCGTAGAGGATTCGGCCTTGCGGCAGGTGCGCCATGGCGTCGCTCTGCCGGATCGTCAGCAGCAGCTCGCTGCGGGCGATCAGATCGTTCCGGAACAGGGCGGCGTCGTCGAAACAGCTCGCCACGCGGTAGCCCAGCTCCGTCAGTCGCTGCAGCACCGCCTGCCGGCGAGGCGTGAGGCTCCCGAAGAAGAGGAAGTCGAGGTCGCGCTCAGCCTTGAAGCGGATCTCCTCGAGCCCGGGGTGGTAGCCGTAGCGCAGGAACGCCGCGTCGATCCCCAGCTGGCGCAGCGGGGCCAGGTTCGTCTCGGCGGACTCCCACACCGCCGTGGCGCGCTGGAGGAGCGGCAGGAAGACCTGCTCGAAGCGGGCGCTTTGGTCCTTCTCGCGGTTGACGGTGCGCTCGTGGATCACCTCGGTCTGGAGGACCACGTAGGGCTGGCCGAGGTCCGCCAGCTCGTCGAGCAGCGTGGTGTCCGTCGCCAGGTGACCACCGGCGATGAGGTTGATCGCCCGGCGCTCCAGGCGGTTCCGGGTCAGCGTGCAGGAATGCCCCAGCGTCTCCAGCGACAGTGCCACCAGTCGGAGTGCGTCGAAGAGGAAGTGGCCAAACCGGAAGTGCGGCGGGTCGACGAGGCAGAGGTTGAATCGCACGGACTTGAAGGGGAGCACGGCGCGTGCCGAAGAGAACGAGGCAGCAAGTCCATACGCTGGGCGAGCGACGAGCGCGGCGCGGCGGGTGTGCGCTGACCCAGCGGGTCGGCGTGCCAGGGCGTCGGCGCGTCACCCGACTGACGGAAGGCTCGTCATCTCGCGGGGCTGGGCCGTGGCGAGGCGTTTGCTCAACCGGCCTGCATGCCCACCGTGTCGCTCTGTCTGATCGCCAAAGACGAAGCGGAGTTCCTGCCGGGTTGCCTTCAGTCGGCACGGGGCGTCGTGCAGCAGCTCATCGTCGTCGACACGGGCAGCAGCGACGGCACGCGGGCGCTCGCGAAGGTGGCAGGCGCCGAAGTGTTCGATCACCCTTGGCAGGACGACTTCGCAGCGGCTCGCAACGCTGCCCTGGCTCACGCGACCGGGGACTGGATCCTGGTCCTCGACGCGGACGAGCGCTTGGGCCCGCAAGCGGCCGAGGTGATCCGCCAGGCCATTCAACGTGGAGACTTCGACTGCGGGCTGTTGCCGCTCCACAACGCCGCGCGGGTCGACGCCGACGTCGCGGCGGTGATCGACGGCTCGGCGCGCGCCGGTGACGTCGTGTGGCTGCCACGGCTGCTGCGCCGGACGGCGGACCTGCGCTGGGACGGCGTCGTGCACGAGAACGTCGCGCGCTGGCTGGTGCGCCGCGGCTCGCGCGTTCGCCGCGTCGAGGCGCCCATCGCCCACCTCGGCGCCGTCCCGGAAGTGCGCGAGCTCAAGCAGAAGGCCCGACGGAACGTGACGCTGCTCGAGCGGCGCTGCGCGCTGGAGCCGAAGGATCTGACGGCGCGCGGGTACTTGGCCCATGAGCTCTTCGTCGCCGAGGATCGGGAGCGCGCCCGACGAGTCGCCGATGAAGGCTGGGCGCTGCGCGCCTCGTCACCGGATCACGTCAGCCTGCTCCGGCTCGGTGTCACTCGCGCGCTGCTCTGTATCGAGCGAGGGGAGGCGGACGAGGCGCTCGCGACGCTGGCCGAGGTCGAGCGCGTCGATGGGCCGCAGGCCGACGTCGCGTTCCTCCGCGGGCATGCGCTGGAGGCGGCGGCTGAGCAGACTCACGGGGCTCGGCGCCTGCGCCTCCTCGCCACCGCGAAGGACACGTACGCGAGCGCCGTCAGCTTCCACGATCGACCCGCACTCGAGCGGATCATCTCCGGCGCTGCGGGGTGGGTGGCGCACAGCCGCCTCGGCGCGCTGGCCCTGGCCGCGGGCGACGCCCCAGGAGCGCTCACCGCCTTCGCAGCGGCACTTCGCGAGCGGCCGCAAGACCTCGAAGCCCGGCTGGGGCTGGTCGAAGCGCAGCTGCTCGCGGGAAACATCGCCCAGGCCTTCGATGGGGCCACGCGCCTGCTCGAGCTGCGGCCGGACGGCTGGGTGCTCGCCGCGGCCTGCGCGCTCGAAGCCGGGGCGATCGCC
>JALHOS010000010.1 GCA_022842905.1 Myxococcaceae bacterium
CGTCGGCCAGCGCAGCGCGGCGATCGGTGGGCTGCTGTCGCTGCCGAGCCCGCCAGACGCGGCCCGGGTCGCGCTGGGAGCGCAGCTCGAGCGCTTGCCGAGTGCGGGCCCCGGTGAGCGGAGGGAGGTGGTGCGGCTGTTGGGTCGGCTCGCCGCCGCGCCAGCGCTTGGCAAGGCGCTGACGACGGCTTTGGAAGACGCGGACGCGTCGGTGCGGCGCATGGCGATCGCCGCCGTGGGTGAAGCGGGGCACCTTTCGCTCGCGCCGCGCCTGCTGCGCTTCTTGACCTGGCGTGACGAGCGGCGAGTGGCCCGCGCGGCGCTGGCGAAGCTGGGCGACGACGTCGTGCCTCTGCTCGCGTCGAGCCTCGCGGATCGTTCGCGCACGCTCGCGCTGCGGCAGCAGCTGCCGCGGGTCCTCCGCGACGTCGGTACCCAGGCGGCGGCCGACGCCCTGCTGGCGTCGACGGCCTTCGACGAGCCGGCGCTCAGGCACCTGGTCGGCGCGGCCCTGGCGCGGCTCCACGTGCACGTGCCGCAGCTCACGGTCGATCGCGGGCGGGTCTTGGAGCTGCTTCACGCGGCGGTCGCTCGACACCGAGCGACGGCGCCGACCCTGGGCGATGTGCGGGCGGCTCTGGGTCCGACGGCCATGTTGACCCGGGCCCTGGACAGCCGCCTTCGTCAGGACGTGGAGGTGGCGTTCTGGCTGGTCGGCCTGCTGTCCGACGCGCGCACCGTGCGGCGCTGCCATGCCCTGCTGACTGGAACCGACGCTCGGCGCCGTGCGTGGGCCTTGGAGCTCCTCGAGAACCTGCTCCCGGACGACGAGCGGGTGGCGCTCAGTGAGCTGCTGACTGACGCCCCTGGGGACGCG
Organism: Myxococcaceae bacterium; assembly: GCA_022842905.1. Lineage (GTDB taxonomy): Bacteria > Myxococcota > Myxococcia > Myxococcales > Myxococcaceae > JALHOS01. Next base: position 878 of record JALHOS010000010.1, read on the forward strand.
GCCCGGCTCGACGAGCGGCTCAACGGGTTGGTCGAATCGGACGACGCGCTGTGGCGCAGCTGTGCCCTGGCGGCTCGACGCCGACGAAGTACTTCGGAGGACGATATGGCGGAACCTGCGGTTCGCAAGCTGCTGGCGCTCGAAGGGGTGGAGATCTTCGCGGAGGCCGACGTGGACGATCTCGCCGCGGTCGCCGCCGTCGCCAAGGAACAGGTGTTCCAGCCCAAGGAGCGCGTCTACGCCGAGGGCGAGCCGGGCGACGCGCTGTACGTGATCATCGACGGCGAGGTGCAAGCCGAGCGCGACGGCGAAGTCGTGCTCACCTTGAAAGCCAAGGAGTCCTTCGGGGAGACGTCGCTCTTCGACGGCGCGCCGCGGGTCAACGACGTGGTGGCGACGAAGCGGACCACGGCCCTGGTGATCGACCGACGCGACTTCCTCGATCTGCTGGGTGATCGCCCGGGTCTGCTCACGGGCATGTTCCGCGTCGTCTCGCGCCAGCTCAAGAACATGGTCGTCGAGGTGACTGAAGCGCGGCGCGTGTCCTTCTCTGAGATGCGGGTCGTCAGCAGTCCTCCGGTGGACGACGTGAAGTAGCGCGCGCTGAGCGCGTGAACGCGTCGTCCTTCGTCCGCTCAGGGCCCGAGACGGACCTGAACGCTGAAGGTGCCCACCGCGCCCAGCCCGCTGCTGCTGACGCTGTCGACGACGAAGAAGACCGGCTGCCCGGCCGTGCCGAAGAACGTCAGCGTCTCGGTGCCCGCCGGCCCAGCGCCGTCCACCGCCCGTGTGCAGCCAGAAGGCGCACAGCCGGCCCCGAGCTGGAGGATCGCCGGGTTGAAGTCGCCCTGTGGCGTGACCGTCACGACGTGGGAGCCGCTGGCGGCCGGCGTGACGACGTAGACCACGTCGCGGCCGGTGAAGGGCGCCCCGCGACAGGCGGTCGCGTACGAGAGGTCTTGGTAGCTGTCGTTGGCGCCGCGGGTGCTCCCCGTCACCGCCGGCCCGCCGACGACGAGCGGCTGCGGCGCGCTGCAGGAGTCGTTCGCTGGCGGCGGCGTCGGCGGGAGGCGGCGCACGGTGAGCGTGAAAGGCCCCACGTCGTCCGAGTCGGAGTCCACCACCAGCGGGTAGCGGCCGGGTGCGAGGTTCGGCAGGTAGACGATCGCGTCGGCCGCGCTGGGGCCGCCACACGCCAGCTCGTCGCCGGTGGAGAAGCTCGCGCAGGCCCCGGGCACCTGGAGCGAGACGATGGGGCGCAGCGGGCTGCCAGGGCCGGCGGCGACGCGCAAGTCCAGGTCCTGCCGCTGCGTCAGCTCCACCGCGTAGACCAGGTCCCGCCCACGGCGCTGGGGGAAGCGGTTCGTCCCGCACGTGGGCGCCAGGCCCAGCGGGTCGTTCACGTTCGTCGCGTACGTCGTGTCTTGGGTCACCGTGGCCACGTCGCCGACGAAGCTCAGGGTCTGCGGCGGTGCGCAGCTGTCGTTGGCTGGTGGAAGCGTCGGGCTCGACGTTCGGACCGTCAACGTGAACGCGCCGCTGGTGCCCGCGGTCCCGTCGACCCAGATGAAGTACGTGCCGGCGGCCAGGTACGGCAAGAGCGCCGTCGCCGTGTCAGCGCGTTCGAAGCAGGTCAGCTCGTCGGCGAAGGTCGTGGACTGACACGCACGTCGGACGGTCAGCACGGGGCGCAGCGCTGAGCCGGCCGTCGGCACCACGTCGATCGTCACGTCCTTCGTCGCGGGCAGCGTGAGCCGGTAGACGACGTCGCGGCCGTTCTGCCGGGCGCCGGCGCTGCAAGACGGCGACACGTCGTACGACGTTCCGTCGTTCGCGGCCTGGAGCGTCGTCCCGCTGACCTGAGCCCGATCCTGGACCAGCGTGAGCACCTGCGGCGAGGCGCAGGTGTCGTTCGACGGCGGCGGCGTGGGCGGCGTGCGCTGCACGTCCAGACGGAAGCTGCCGGAGCCTCCCTGCACCCCGTCGACCCACAGAAAGTACGTGCCCGCGGGTTGATTGAGCAGGCTGAGCGCGCCCTGGCTGACAGAGGTATTGAGACAGCCCACCTCGTTCGCCAGCTGCTCGTCCGCGCAGGCGCGGCGGAGGTACACGACCGGTTCGAAGCCCGAGCTGAGCGGCGCGACGCTGATTCGGAGGTCCTGCGCGCTGGCCAGCGCGAAGCTGTAGACGAGGTCCGGCGTGCTCTTGGCCGAAGGTGAGCAGCTGGGGCTGGGAGCCGTCGCCGTGTTGTCGTTGCGCGCCCACGTGGTGTCCCCGGTCGCGCTGGCTACGCCGCCGTCGAAGGTCAGGGCCTGCGCTCCGGCGCAGGTGTCGTTGGGCACGTTGGGCGTCGCCACCACCTCGAGCTGAAAGGCGCCGCGCTGGGCGTCCGCGGAGTCGACCCACACCGTGTAGTCGCCGGGCGCCTGGTTCGGAAACGAGAGTGTCCGTGGCTCTCCCGCGCTCGATGCGGCGCAGCCGAGTTCACTCACCGCCACGCCGCAGGTCGATCGCACCGACACGACGGGCCGCAGGAGCGACCCGGCCAACGGGCGCACGGTCACGGTGACGTTGCTCGGGCTCGTCAGCGTGTATTGGTACGCGAGATCGACGCCCGCATCGCGTGCGGTCGCCGAACACGACGAAGGCTGCGCGATCCCGTCGTTCGTCGCCGCGAGCGTGTCCGCCACGAGCACGGCGCGGTCAGCGACGAAGCGCAGCGCCTGCGCGCCGCCGCAGGCGTCGTTGGCTGGCGCGGTGACGGGCGTCGTCACGCTGAGGCTCACCTGCGTGCGGCCAGCACCGCCGAGGGACTCGACGAAGAGGAAGTACTCACCCGCAGGCGCGGCGCGCAGGGACGCGGACGAGGTCCCGGCGTCGGCGGCGTCACACACCAGCTCGGGTCCGGCCGCGCACACGGCCCGGCGAATCGCCACGGCCGCGCGGTGGGAGCTCGTCGACAGCGGCGCGGCGGACAGCGAGAGGTCTTTCACCGCCGTCGTCACCACGCGGTAGACCAGCTCGGCGCCCCCGTCGCTCCCACACGCGAAGCGGTGGTGATCGAGCGCCTGTGACAAGTCGACGGAGAAGCTCGCCGAGCCGGAGCCCGAGCTGAATGTGAACGTGCGCTCGGCCCCACACGCGTCGGGCAGCGGCACGCAGGACGCCGAGGCGACATCACACGCTTGGCCCGGGCTGCACTGCGCGTCGGTCGCGCAGCCAGAGCACTGGAGCGTGGCCGCATCGCAGTACGGCGACGGGTTCGCGCAGTCGGCGTTGCCCAGGCACCCTTGGCAGCGCTGCGTGCCGGGCTGACACCGCGGCGCGCCGGCGAAGCAGTGCGCATCGGTCAGGCACTCCACGCAGCGGCCAGACCGGGGATCGCAGTACGCGGCGCTGCCGAGGCACTCGGGGTTGAGGAGGCAGCCCAAGAAGCCAGCGTCCTCCGCCCCCGCATCGACGCCGCCCGCGTCGGTGTTCCCTCCGTCGCGCGGCCCCGCATCGGCCGATCCCGCATCGAGTGGACCCGCGTCCGTGCCGGCGTCAGAGCCTGCGTCGGGCCGACCTGCGTCCGCGCCGGCGTCGGAGCCGCCCGCGTCCACCGTGCCTGAGTCGAGTCGCCCGGCGTCCGCCGCCGTCCCCGCGTCGACGACACAGCCGTTGCCGACGCACGGGTCGACCGGGCTGACGGGCTCGAGGCAGCCTCCCAGCAAGGCGAGGAAAGCGATGACAGGGCGGCGCATGGCGCGGCACCATACTCCGCGCAAAACCTGCTAACAGACGCGGCCCCCCATGGCTCACGAGAAGGACCAAAGCGCTCAGTCCGACGAGCACAACGCCCGCGGCATCGAGCTGGCGGATCGCGGCTGGCTGGACGAGGCGATCAAGGAATTCAAGCGCGCCATCGAGCTCGATCCGTCCAGCGCCCACGCGCACGACAATCTCGCCACCGTCTACAAAGAGAAGAAGCTCTTTCGGCAGGCGCTCGAGGAGTACCTCAAGGCCATCGCCCTCGAGCCGGACAGCGCGACCGCCCACTACAACCTCGGCTGCTTCTTGTCCGCGCACGGCAACGAGTTCGCGATCGCGCAGTACAAAGAGGCGATCGAGCTGGAGCCGGACTACCCGGACGCGCACCTCAACTTGGGCTTGTCCTACGCGGACGACGGCCGCATGGACGAGGCGATCAACGAGCTGCGCACGGCGATCGAGCTCGATCCTCGCGACGCGTTCCCGCGCCACGAGCTGGCGTCCCTGATGATGGACGAAGGCGACTTCCGCGGCGCGATCAGCCAGCTCAAGGACGTCGTGCGGCTCAACCCCGGCGGCTTCGACGGCTGGTTGGATCTGGGCATTTGTTACGCGCAGAAGGGCTTCTACGCCGAGGCCGAGAAGGCCTACGCGAAGGCCAAAGAGCTCAACGCCGACGACCTGTTGCTCACGTACAACCAGGCAGCCCTGTACGCGCTGTGGAACCGCCCGAAGGACGCGATCGAGCACCTCAAGGCCAGCATCGCCAAGGACGGCCAGCGGGTGCGGAGTTGGCTGAGGACGGACCCCATGTTCGACGGCCTCAAGGGCGACCCTGACTTCGAGTCGGTGCTCTAAGCCCATGGGCTCCGAAGGGGTCGCGCTCGTCGGCGCGCTGTTGTTGGTCCTCGCGAACGGCTTCTTCGTCGCGGTCGAGTTCGCGCTGGTGAAGGTGCGCACCACGCAGCTCGAGGCGCTCGCCGAAGAAGGCCGGCCGGGCGCGGTGCAGGCGCTGGTCATGCGACGGCAGCTCGACACGTGGCTGTCCGCCTCGCAGGTCGGCATCACGCTCGCGTCGCTGGCCCTCGGGTGGGTCGGCGAGCCCGCTTTCCACCACCTCATCGAGCCGGTCTTCCTGCGCGCGGTCGGCGACGACGAGTCCGTGCGCGCTATCGCCCGAACGGCGAGCTTCGTGCTGGCGTTCGGGATCATCACCGCCCTCCACATCATCGTGGGCGAGCAGGTCCCCAAGATGCTGGCGATCTCCAAGGCCGAGCAGACGGCGCTGACGCTCGCCTGGCCGATGCGGATCTTCTACGTGGTCTTCTTCCCGGTCATTTGGCTGCTCAACGCGGGAACGCGCGGCGTGCAGAGCTTGCTGGGGCTCGCGCCGCACGCGGGCTCCGAAGCCCACGACGCGATGACCGAGCAGGAGTTCAAGGTGATCCTGTCGTCGTCGGTGGAAGCCGGCGCCCTCGAGGCGTCACGCGCCGAGCTGCTCGAGCGCGCGCTGAGCATGATGGAGAAGACCGCGCGTCAGGTGCTCGTCCCCCGCTCGCAGATGAAGGTGCTCGATCACGACAGCAGCATGGACGAGAACCTGGCGACGGCGCTGTCGGCGGGGCACACGGTGCTGCCGGTGGTGCGTGGCTCCCTCGACCGCGTCGAAGGGCTGGTCAACGTCAAGGACATGTACCGGCTCGCCATGTCGGGGCAGCTCAAGTCGCTCTCGCAGGTGCAGGGGCCGGTGCTCTTCGTGCCCGAGAACATCACGCTCGAGCGGCTGCTCGCGGAGTTCAAGCGCCGGAACAAGCAGGTCGCGGTGGTGGTCGACGAGCACGGCGGCACGTCGGGCATGGTGACGCTGGCCGATCTCGTCGCCGAGCTCGTCGGCAAGGTCGCCGAGCTGGGGCGCACCGTGGCGCAGGTGCAGACGCTGCCCGGCGGGCGCCTCGAGCTGCCCGGCGCCGCGCAGCTGGACGATCTGGGGCACACGCTCGAGCTCGAGTTCGACGTCGATCAGAGCGTCGTCACCACCATCGCCGGGTATCTCATGGCCAAGCTCGGCCGCGTCCCGGTGACCGGCGACGTCTGGGTGCGAGGCGCCTACCGCTTCCTGGTCACCAAGACCGACGGGCCGCGGGTGATGACGGTGCGCATCGAGCCGACGACCGCGGTGCCGGTGCGCGCTTCACCTCCGCACCCGCCGCTGGTCTGAAGCGTTCAGCTTTCGGTGGTCGGCACCGGCACGCCGGCCTGCCTCAGCACCTCGAGCGCGTTCGTCGTCTGCACCACGCCGGGCCGCAGCGCGTAGTCGAAGTGCATTTGCCCCTGAGTCATGTGATCGCGGAAGTGCACGTTCTCCACGTGCTCCGGCCGCTCCTGCGCCAGCTCACAGAGCGACAGATCGTGCGTGGTGATCGCCCCGGCGCTGCCCGCGTCGAGCAGCAGCCGCAGCACGTGCTTGGACGCGATCTGCCGTTCCTTGGTGTTGGTGCCCATGAACAGCTCGTCGAGGAAGAACAGGCAGGGCAGGGGAAGCTTGGCGGCGTCGAGCAGCGTGCGGATCCGCTGCACCTCCGCGTAGAAGTACGACACGCCGCGCTCGAGCGAGTCCTTGACGCGCATGCTGGTGAGCACCTGCACGCGTGACAGCCGCAGCTGCCCCGCCGCCACCGGCAGCCCCGCCAGCGCGAGCACGGCGTTGAGGCCCATGGCGCGCATCAGCGTGGTCTTGCCGGACATGTTGCTGCCGGTGATGACCAGGGCGCTCCCCGGGCCCCGCAGTCGGACGTCGTTCGCGACGGGCGACTCGAGCAGCGGGTGGCGCAGCTGCGTGGCCTCGAAGGTGAGCGGCGCTTCGACGAGCTGGGGGTAAGTAAAGTCCGGGCGCTCGAACGCGAAGCCGGCGAAGGACGAGAGCGCCTCGAGCTGCGCGAGCGCTTCGAACCACTTGCGCACGCCGCGGCCGTTGGCGACGCGCCAGGCCTCGACGCGGAAGAGGACCAGAATGTCCCAGAGCGTCAGCAGGTTGATGAGCGGGTGCAGCTGCCCCGACTGCCGCAGCGCCGCGAAGCCCATGAGCCGGGCGAACTGCTGGAGCCGTTCGGGCACGCTTCCCTGGCCGGGCTCGAGGCCTCGCTGGAGCGCCTGCAGGTAAGGCTCGGAGAGCCGCTCGTGGGCGATCGCGTGGAACGTCTCTTCGAAGCGCACGAAGCCCCGCTCGCCCAGCTGGAGTGCTTCGTACATGCGGCCAAGCGGCCTGCGTGTGAGCAGCACGACGACGAGCTGCACCCCGAGCAGCGCGAGGAAGGGGAGGTTGCCGACCACGTCCATGGCCGACAGCAGGCCCAACACCACCGTCGCGGGCGCGAGCAGGTGCGCCAGCGGGTACGCCCAGCGGATCGCCCCGAGCCCCGAGTCGGCCTCCGCCCACGCGATGAAGCGCGACGGGTCGGCCTTCTGCGCGCCGGCCATGCGCGCTTCGGTGATCAGCGCCTGCCGAAAGTCGAGCAAGGGCGTCAGCTCGCGCACCGCCGCCTGGCGCTCGGCGATCGCCGCGACGGAGGGGGCGGCCTGTTTGAGCCACGCTGCGAGCTGCGTTTCCCCCGCCAGCGTCCCCGTGTCGTCGATTCGCTGGAACACACTGCCCTGGCCGAAGACGTCGAGATCCGCCGCGTACAGGTGACCGTCGCCGAGGTGTTTGACGCCCGTCGACGGGAACGTATGCCACTGGCCGTCGAGCCGACCCAGGCCGCGATCGTTGAGCGCCTTCTTCACCGTCGCCTTCGCTTCGTCATGGAGCACGCGCGCGTGGATCACCGCGAGGACGAGGTAGGCGCCGAAACACGCCAGCGCGCCGAACAGCCCTGCCCGAGGGAGGCGCTCGAAGATCACGAGCAGGAGGATCGCCAAGAGCCCCAGGAACGCCACCGTGCGCAGGTTCGCCAGCCGCGCACCGGCTCGATCCAACGCCACCAACCGCACCGCCGCCGCCGCGCTGCGCTCTGCGTATGCCCGCCTCGCTTCACCCTCACGCATGATGTGCGGGGCAGGCTGCCCGAACCTGGACAGTGCTGCACCTGTCGTGAAGCGGAGATCGCCGCGCTTGGTCGCAGCGCGCTGCTCGAGCCGGCCACGCGGATCGGCGGGGGTGGGCTGCCCACGGCCAGCGCGTTGCTGTACGGTGCGGCTCGTTCGGTCGTCTCTGGCACGGGGAGACGAGGAAGCGGCCGCCGGCGACGGCGAGCCTTCGAAGGACCCGGAGCGCCGATCATGTCCAGCCACGTGAGCCAATGCAGGCGGCAGCCGGCCGCTTCGCTGACCTCAATGAGGTCGCCGAGCCGGCAAATGTCAGTGGACTTCGCGCTCGCGGCGGAGGGCTTGCGCGTCGCCGTCCTGCCTGTAACGCGAGCTGGCGATCGTGTGCGACAACCTCAGAGATTTCCTCACGACGATGTCTTGATGACCTGCGTTGATTCTGGGAGCGCCGTGTGCGAAAAGCCACGGCCAAATCAAAGGCTTGCAGTCGCCTCGTGCCGGGTGGCGCTGCTTCGAAGCGGAACAGACACCATGAAGGAGCTTGCATGAGCCGTCCCTTTTTGAAGTTCGCGCTGGGCGTGTTTGCGCTGCAGCTGGCTGGGTGCAGTGGGTGTGGCACGGAGGGAGGTCTCATTCGCGAGGGTGAGGTGCGGTACGTCGTCGAAGAAGGCGGCGTCCAGCAGATCAAGACGGAAGGGCTCTACGAGTTCCAGCCGACGGCCATGGGCACCACGGAGCCGCCCACCCTCAAGCTGATCGTCCAGAACACCGGCCTGGGCACGCTGACGATCGCGGCGCTGGAGAAGGCGTCCGGCGACGCGGTCAAGCTGGGCGAGGAAGGCGACGCCAACCCGGTCTTCACGGTCGACTACGCGAAGGGCGCGGAGATCGCGGCGGCCGATCGCAGAGAGTTCGACATCCGCTTCACGCCTCCGGTGACGCCCAACCAGCGCGTCGTCGAGCACGAGGTCAAGCTCAAGCTCAACGCGACCAACGTGACGTCGGACTCGCAGCTGACCAACATCACGATCCGCGGCCGGGCGATCTCCGGCGAGTGTGAGCTGCCGGACACCATCGACTTCGGCGGCGTGAACGTCATGAACCGCTCCGGCAAGTCGGTCGTGTTCGCCAACGCCGGTATCGTCGACGCGGAAGCGCTCGCCGATCGCATCATGTCGGCCAGCGGCGACGCGCCGTTCACCTACAAGTCCGATTCTCCGAACGGCGAGTTCATCGTCGCGCCGGGCCGCGAGCGGACGGTGTCGATCGAGTTCAGCCCCACGGAGAGCCGCGACTACGTCGCCAACGTGAAGATGCGCCGCGCCAAGGGCTGCCCGACCAAGACGGTTCGACTGCTCGGCACCGGCGTCGCGTCCTGCATCTCGTGGCGTGCGAGCCCGACGGACGACATGACCAACTTCTCCCGCGTCGACTTCGGCTATGTGCAGCCGCAGGCGACGGCCACCGGCGAAGTGCAGTTTCGCAACGTGTGTGCGTTCCCGGTCACGATCGCCAGCCTGTCCGTCACCGAAACCACGTTCCGCGTCACCGCTGCGGCACCGAACGATCTGACGCAGATCACCGTGCCGCCCGGGTCCCGCGACATGATGCAGGCGCTCGTTCCGGGCACGGCGACCGTCGGGGTGTCCTTCCGCCCGATCGCGCTCGGCACCCGCTCGGGTCAGCTGCGCGGCACGACGCCCCTGCTGAACCAGGCGAGCATCGCCGTCTCCATGCGCGGCGCGGGTGGCGGCCCCGACATCGACGTGCTGCCGGCGACGTTGAACTTCGGTCGCGTCGGCTACTTCGCGGGCGCGAACCCCCCGGCCTTCGTTCAGCGCAAGATCACGATCCGCAACGTCGGTACGCAGTCCAACCCGCCGGGTGATCCGCGGGCGAACCTGCGGCTGCTCGAGGTGGGCGGCAAGAAGTACTTCTCGGTGCGCGCGGTGTCCGGTGCGACCGAAGCCGAGCTGTGCGTGGGTGAGTGGGACAACACGAACCAGACTTGCAAGAACGACCTGCCGCTGACGGGCGCCGGAGCGTACGACCCCGTCAACGGCCTGGTGGCCTCGGGCGCGCGCGCGGTGCTCGACGTGCCGGTGCGGGTGATCCCCGCGAGCCTCGGCATGAAGGTGTGGGAAGTCACCGTCTTCTCGAACGACCCCGACGAAGCCGAGTTCCGCTTCCAGGTGCGCGCCGACGCGCAGCTGCTGCCGCCGTGCCGCTTCGACATCATCCCGCGGCAGGTGAACTTCGGCGTCGTCACGCCGCCGCAGAGCAAGGACCTGTCCTTCAAGATCGTCAACCTGGGCACGACGCCGACGGAGATTTGCTACATCAGCGGCATGGAGATGGCGGCCGGCTCGGATGCGATCTTCTCGCTCCCGGCAGGCCAGGTCGACCAGCTCGAGATCGCGCCGAACAGCGAGCAGATCGTGCTCGTGCGCGCGTGGCCGCAGACCGCGCTCCAGGGCAACACGCCGACGAACGTGAACGCCCAGGTGACGTTCAACGTGTCGAGCAACACGAACCCGCAAGGCGTCGTCGGCTTGTCGGCGACCCTGGCCAACACGTGCCTGACGATCTCGCCCGCCGACCTGAACTTCGGCACGGTGCAGAAGGACTGCAATTCCCCGCCGCGGACCTTCCAGGTCTACAACACGTGCAGCACGGCCGTGCAGATCAACAGCTACCGCATGGCCGCTGAGTCTCGCGTTCCAAACGGCACAGGCGTGTGCGCGAACATGGCCGGCTGCCCCGAATTCCAGATCGTCAGCGTGCCGTCGAACTTCGTCGGCAGCCTCGCGCCCGGCCAGACGCGGTCCTTCGAACTCAAGTACCGGCCGTACAACTTCGGGCCGGACACCGGCGCCTTCGCGATCAACGTCACGCAGGGGGGCATGCCGGTCGACTACCTGGTCACGCTCCGTGGCGCGGGCGACATGACAGGCTCGAACGAAGACGTGTTCCGCCAGGACTCCAAGCCCAAGGCCGACATTCTGTTCGTCGTCGACAACTCCTGCTCCATGTCTGAAGAGCAGCAGTTCCTCGGGACCAACTTCACGGCGTTCCTGCGCTACGCGGTCGGCAACCAGGTCGACTTCCAGATCGGCGTGACGACGACGGACGACGATTCCGGCGGCGAGCAGGGGCGGCTGGTGGCCAGCCCGGCGGGCGTGAAGATCTTCAAGCCCGCGACCCCGAACCTCGAGCAGCAGTTCAACGCGGTCGTGGTGGGGCTGGGGACCAACGGATCGGCCAGCGAGACGTGTCTGTCGCCAGCGGTCAAGGCGCTGACCGCCCCGCTCATCACCGACCCCGCAGCCAACGCCGGCTTCCTGCGCGCGGACGCGGTGCTCGCGGTGGTCTGCATCACCGACGAGCTCGAGCAGGCGCCGAACCCCAACTCGTTCTACGTGAACCAGCTGCTCAACGTGAAGGGTGTCCAACGCGCCAACATGTTCAGCTACAACGTGGTCGGCCCGTTCGTCGCCGGCGCGAGCTGCATCTTCTCGAGCGACTTCGACGGACCTCCAACCGGCCGCCACACCGCCGCGGTGCAGGCCATGAACGGCATCAAGGAGAACATCTGCACCCAGAACTGGGCCGTCGCGCTCGAGGCGCTCGGCAAGGTCGCCTTCGGGTTCCGGACGAACTTCTTCCTGACGGCGCGGCCTGAGGACGCCGGGAACATTCACGTCTTCATCGACAACGTCGAGCTCGACCCCGTCGACGAGTCGCGTGGCACGCCGGGCACTCCGGTGTGGAGCTACGATCCGGTCGGCAACGCCGTGGTGTTCGAGCCGCTGTACGTGCCGGAGCCGGGCAAGTCGCTGACGATTCGCTACCAGGTCGCCTGCATCCCATAACTGGTGCATTGAGCTGCAAGCTGTGTTTATGGCCCGCCGCATGAGTCGCCCCCCCGCGGGTGGCTCATGCGACGTGCGTCTTTCTTGGAGAAACCCAATGCGGTCACTTGTTGCGCTCCTCGTGGGTGGGCTGCTGAGCACCGGGGCTTGGGCTCAGACCTCCGTCGGCTTCGACTTCGTCGAGGGGACGGAGCCGTACGTTTCGCTCAGCGGCGCCACGCCGCTGACGTTGGGTTCGGGCGGCGGCTCGCACACGGACGAAGGTGGCTGGCTGCTGCCGCTCGCCTTCGCGAACGGCTTCAGCTACCGCGGCCAGACGTATTCGCAGGTCTTCATCAGCGTGAACGGTTTCATCAGCTTCGGCACGCCGCCGGCTGGCTGCACGATCGCGCCGGGGCTCACGTCGACGTACTGCCGCACCTATGATCTCGCGGGCGCCGGCCGCATTCCGAGCTTGTCCGAGCCCAACGGCATGATCGCGCCGTTCTTCGACGACCTGGAGACGGGCTCCGGCTCGCTGCAGATCGTCAACTCGGCCGCGGGCTTCGCCGTGGAGTGGGTCGGCGTTCGCACGTTCTTCGGAACGAACGCGATGACGATGCAGGTGCGGCTGTCTCCGACGGGGGAAATCGCGGTTGCGTACGGCCCGTTCTCGGGCACGGGCGGCAGCGGAATCGCCGGCTTCGAAGACGCGCTCGGCAACGGAGCGTCCTTTCTGCGGCTCTCTGGCGCGTCGGGCGCCTGTACTTCGGCCAATCAAGCGAACTGCTGTTCGTCCGCGGGTTCGAACTGCGACCTGGGCGACTGGGTCCCCAACCGGATCATTCGCTTTGGCGTCTTCGCGGACCCGGACATCGAGGTGGTGCGGGTGGACACGGCGAACCAGCGCCTCGACGCAGACGGCGGGCTGAGCTTCGACGTGCAGCCGACTTTCCGAAACAACGGGCAGCGCGGCGCGTCGGGCTGGGAATGGTCGGCGTTCCTCTCGCAGGACACGTCGTTGGACTTCGACGGCGGTGACGTGCTGGTTCACCACTCGGGCCCGACGGACGCGGGTCCGCTCGCCCTCTTCAGCGAAACCGGCGCGGCGTTTCGCGAAGGGCCGCTCGCTCAAGGCGCTTACTACGTCATCGTCCGGGCTGACGACGGGCTGGACCCCGACGGTGGTCTGCCCGACGGCGGGCACACCGGCCGGCTCGTGTGATCACCGAAGTCACCAAGTTCAACAACATCAACTACAGCGTCACGCCCATCGTGATCGGCCTCGACTTGGCCGCTTCGAACCTCAGCGGTGCCGCGACCGCCGCGCCGGGCCAGCCCGTCGCCGTCACCTTCCGAATCGACGACAAGGGCACGACCCCGGCGCCGGAGTTCGGCTACCGCATTTCCCTCGTGACGCGCACCGAGGACGGCGGCACGCCGACGATGACGGCGGACTCCGGCATCACGCTGGCGTCGGGCACCATCGCCTTCGACGGAGGCACCACCGCCCTGGCGACGATCAACCCGACGCTGCCGGGCCTCGTGGCGCAGGGCGAATACGTCTACGCCCTGCAGGTCGACCCGACCAACCAGGTCGTCGAGGCGCTCGAGACCAACAACGTCCGCTTCTCGCTCAACGGCCTGTCCGTACGCCGCCCCGATCTCCAGTTGGCCGGCGCGAGCCTGGTCGAGCCCTCGTCCGGGTCTCCGATCGACGTGGCTCGCTTGGGGGAACGGGCAACCTTCGCCGTGCGCCTGACCAACCCCACGGGGGTGCCGACCGCCGGCTTCGCGATCGGCCTGGTCATGTCGAATGACTCGACCCTGTCGCTGCTGTCCGACACCTACCTGGGTGAGTTCGGCGTCGACGGAGGCCTCCCGGGCATTGGCGCTTCGGACGGCGGTGTCACCAGCATCGAGGCGACGATCCCCGTGTCCTTGCCGCTGACGAGTCGGCCGGACGGCGGCGGCGTGCCGCTCGCCACGGGGCAGTACTACTTCTTCGCGGTCGCCGACATTCGCGGTGCGGTCAGCGAGCTCGACGAAGGCAACAACAACCGGCTCATTGGACCCGTGCGACTGACCGCGCCGGGCCCCGACCTCGCGGTGACCACGGTGCAGGTCGCCTCGGCCGCCGGGGTGGGAGAGACGATTCCCGTCTTCCGCACGCTGCGCAACGTCGGCAACGTGGACGCGCCGGCCGCGGCGTATCGCTACTTCGCTTCGGCCAACAACATCATCACCCCGGACGACGTGCCGCTCGAGATCGTCACCGGCGGAACGACGAGCATGTCCGGCTCGGTGACGTTGGCGCGGGACGGGTCGAGCTCGGCGACGGATCTGGTGCGCCTGCCCGCGCTCATGCCACCCGGGACGTACTTCGTCGGCTGCATCATCGATCCCGCAGGCCAGGTCGCGGAGCTCGACGAGACGAACAACGGTCGCGCGTCGGCCTCGATCCCCGTGGCCGCGTCCGCGTTGCGGATCAACGCCGTCCAGCTCCCCGACGCGACGCTCGGCGTGCCTTACCTGTTCCGGTTGTCGGCGACGGGAGAGAGCGGCGCGTCGAGCTGGTCGGTGGTCGATGCCCAGGGCGCGCTGCCCGCCGGTCTGGCGCTGGCGACGGACGGGACCTTGAGCGGCACGCCGACGGGAACCCAGGCGGCCGTCGCCGCGTTCACGGTCGTCTTGTCGAATGGTGGCCGGCAGGCCCAGGCGCGCGTGGCCATGCGCGTGCTGCCTCAGTCCGCGCAGCTCGACATCACCACGACGAGCCTCCCGGCGATCGTCAACGCGACCTCGACGGTCGTGAACTCGAACTTGGGCGCGGCCGGCGGCATTCGCCCGTACACGTGGCGCGTCGCCTCGGGGGTCCTGCCGAGCGGGCTGGTGCTGACCAGCGAAGGTGTCCTCACCGGCTCTCCGCGCGCGGGCTCGCCTGACGGAGCCACCAACCTCACCGTGGAGGTCCGCGACGTGACCGGCGCGACTGCGCGGCGGGTGCTGGCGGTCCGTTTGGTCGCGGCCGGTGGACCGGTCATTGCCGCGTCGTCGCTGCCGATCGGCGTGGTGAACGGTGACTACGTCAAGGACATCGGCCTCGCGGGTGCCGCGAACGACAGCTACTTCTGGTCGGTCACGGGGCTGCCGAGCGGGCTGACCACTCGAACGTTCTCCAACATCATCACGATCGAAGGGCGACCGACGCGAGCGGGCAACTTCGCGGTGCGCGTGAGCGTCACGGATTCGCGCGGCCGCACGGACGTCGTGGACTACGTGCTTCGCGTATACGCGTCGACGTACCGCCTCGCGGCGCCCGCAGAGCTCGCGGCGGCGTTCCGACGAGGTCAAGCCGTGACCGGCGCTTTCTCCGTGACTCCGGCGTCGAGCGTGACGTATCGGGTCGTCTCAGGACAGCTGCCGCCGGGCGTGACGCTCGCGACGGATGGGACCCTGTCCGGGACCGTGGCGGATGAGGCGAATCTCGTGAACTACAACTTCGTGGTCGAGGCGGCGGATTCGGCCGGCGCCACCGGTCTGGGCCCGTTCGTGCTGAAGGTGGAAGCGCCTCCCGTCGCGTCGATGGGGTGCTCGACGAGCGGGGCCGTCGGTGGCGTGCCGCTGCTCTTCGCCGCGCTCGGGCTGCTGCGCCGGCGCCTCTCGCGGCAGCGACGTCGGGCCGGGGCGGCCGGTGTCCTCGCGACGCTCTTGCTCGTGCCTCTCGCGAGCCAGGCGCAGGTGTCCTACCAGGTGGACGGGCCCAACGCGCTGACCGGCGCGTACACGCCGCTGGCGACCGGGACTGGTGCGACGGCGATCGCCGCGGGTGACGCGGTGACGCTGCCCTTCAACTTCGACTTCTTCGGGGTGGCGACCAACGTCGTGGCGGTCTCGCGCAACGGCTACCTGGCGCTGGGTGGCTCGGCGACGAGCACGTCGTCGAACCAGCCGATTCCGCACACCGACAGCTCGAGCGCGAACGTCATCATCGCGGCGTGGTGGGACAACCTGCTGAGCACCACGACGGCGCCCGCGACCCAGCTGCTGTATCAGACGCGCACCAGCGGTACCGGTGAGCGCTTCGTCGTGTTCGAGTGGGCCAACGTCCGCCCCAACAGCACCAGCGCGGCGCCGTTCAGCTTTCAGGCGCACCTCTTCGAAGGCACCGGGCAGATCCGCTTCGTGTACGGCGGGACGGCGCCGGCGACCGCATCGGCCTCCATTGGCGCTCAGCGGGCGCTCGGGTCCGGGGTCGGGGCGCTCGGGTGCACGACGACCGCTGGCTGCAGCCCGACCGATTTTCCCCGCAACGCGTCGATCGACCTGCTGCTGCCCCCGGAGCTGCGCGTGGCCTCGCTGTCGCTGGACCAGACCGGCTTCGCGGGCGTCGGCCTGCGCGCCGCGGCGAACGTGCGCAACAGCGGTGGTCGCCCCGCGACGAACGTGGGCGTGCGGTTCTACCTGTCGACGACGACCAGCTTCGACCGCATGAGCGCGGTGGTGATGTCTCCTGACTGCACGGTGCCCTCCCTCGCGGCGAACCAGGAAGCGACGACCGCGGTGTGCGCTCCGGTGATCCCGACGGGGACCGCCGTCGGTCGGTACTACGTGTTCGCCGAAGTCGACCCGCTCCAGCAGTTCACCGAGCAGAACGAGAACAACAACGTCTCGACTCCGGTCGCGCTGGACGTGGGCATGGCGATGCCGGACTTGAGCGTGACGAACGTGACGGCCCCGACCATGGCGGCCCCCGGCGCCAGCGTCAGCGTGGCGCGCACCTTGAGCAACGTAGGCAACGCGCCGTCGGCTGGGTTCAGCTACTCGTACTACCTGTCCGAGAACAACGTGGTCACCATCTCCGATCGCTTCCTCGCGCCGACGAAGACGTCTGCGGCGCTCACTCCGGGCACGCCGGACATGGGCAGCGACATGGTGACGCTGCCGTCGGATCTGATCCCCGGGAACTACTGGATCGGGGTGTGCGTGAACATCGACGGGTCCATGGCGAACGCGCAGTTCGCGGCGACGGAGATCACCGTCGGCAACAACTGCGCTGGCACTGCCTCGGCGATCGCGGTTACCGCCGGTTCGGTCGCGGTCGCGACGATGACGCTCCCGGCCGGTGTGAAGCACGCTCCCTACGGTGTCCGGCTCCAGGCGACGGGCGGGAGCGGCGTGTACGCGTGGACCGTCGGGGCTGGCACGCTGCCGTTGGGCATGACCCTCACGGCCACTGGCGATCTCGTCGGGACTCCGTCGGCGACGGGCACGTTCAGCTTCGAAGCGCGCGTCGCGAGCAACTCGCAGATGGCCAGCCGCATGCTCAGCCTGATGATCGCCGACGGGAACCTCCCGCTGGTGATCGTCGATCAGGAGCTCTCGGCGGCGGAGTTCGGCCGCGACTACCGGGGCCAGCTCGTCGCCGTGGGCGGCCGGCCGCCGTACGCCTGGTCGCTCAAGGCGGGGGCGCAGCTGCCGGCGGGGTTGGGCCTGGCGAGTGACGGGCGGATCGAAGGCCGGGCCTCGGAAGGTGGAGAGGTGAGCTTCACGGCCGTCGTCACCGACGCGGCGAACGCGACGGCGGAGAAGCCGCTGCGGCTGAAGGTCGTCAACCCGATCACCCTGGCGGTGGGCACGTCGGCGTTGCAGCGAGGCTTCGTGCGCGCGGAGTACCAGCAGCGGCTGATCGCCGTCGGCGGCCGGGCCCCGTACACCTGGTCCGTGGTGAGCTTCCAGAAGCTGCCCGAGAACGCGACGGAGGCGCCCGGGCCGGTCGACAACAAGCTTCCGCCGTTCGACGAGTTCGGCCTGCAGATCATGTCGGACACCACGGCCACCTTCCTTTCCGGCACGCCCAAGAAGGCGGGCCTGTACGCCCTGACGCTCAACGTGCGCGACGGGTCGAGCGCGGACGACACGGCGTCGTACGTGTTGCAGATCAGCTACCGGGAGCCGCTGGCGATCACCACGACGCTCCTGCCCGACGCCTTCACCGGTCAGCAGTACTCGGCGGGGCTGTCGCACAACGCGTCGCGCGACGCGGTGGTGAAGTTCCAGGCCCCGTGCAAGTCGGCCGACGGCGCCGAAGACAAGTGTGTGTGCGTGCGCAAGCCCACCGCGGACGGCACCTTCGCCTGTGAGCTGGCGCCCACGCTGGAGCAGCTGCCCGCCGGCCTCGAACTCGACGAGTCGGGGGCGATCATCGGCTCGCCGACGGCGGAGCCGGGGACCTACGCGTTCTTGGTCAAGGCCGTCGATGCGTCGGGGCGGCAGGACACGCGCAGCCTCTCGATTCGTGTGCGCAACGACTTCGCCGTGCAGCGCTCCGGGTGTTCGACGGGCGGCGCGGGTCTGGCTTTGTTGGGTGCGCTCTCTTGGGTGGGTCTGGCCCTTCGTCGCCGCGGCGCTCGCCGGGGCTGAAAGTCGATCGTCATGTTGAAGAACTTCATGCTGTGTGTGGTCACCGCGATGGGCACGGCGCTGGTGACCGTGGCGTGTTCCGGCGGGCAGATGGATCAGTGCGTGGCCAAGAACGTGCGCTGCGCGGAGCCGCTCGCGTGCGATCCGGGTGATGGCGTGTGCAAGTGCGGCGGCCGCGGAGGCGTGGCCTGTCCGACGGACTTCGTGTGCGACCCGGTGAAGAACACCTGCTTGTCGACCAAGTGTGTCGTCGACCGGCGCCCGGTGGACTGCAGCGCCCAGGCTGGCACGAGCTGCGACGTCAGCGACGGCGCGTGCAAGTGCGGCGGCACCGGCGGCATGGTGTGCGGCGCGAACGAGGTGTGCGACCCCGCGAGGAAGTCCTGCACGCCGCAGCAGAGCTGCACGAGCCAGACCTGTCCGCTCAATCAGGTGTGCAGCCCGGCGACGGGCCGCTGCTCGTGTGGTGACGCCCCGTGTGGTGCGGGGCGAACCTGCACGCTGGTCAACGGCAACCCGACCTGCACGGCGGACCAGTGCTCCGGCGTCGCGTGCACCGGGTCGAATGTGGGCGACGGCGGCGCGCGTGAAGGCAACGTGTGCGCGGCGGCCAGCGGCATGTGTGAGTGCAACGGCGTCGTGTGCAGCCAGGGCCAAGCCTGCGCCTGTCCGGCCGGGGCTGATGCAGGGTGCGCGCAGGGGCTTCGCGCCTGTCGGCCCAGCTCGCTGTGTGCCGGGGTCAACTGCGGTGGAGGCATGGTGTGCGACTTCGCCGACGGCCTCTGCAAGTGTGGTGGACCGGGCGGGGTGGCCTGCGCCGCGAACCAGATCTGCAACCTGGGCCCGCCCGCGCAGTGCCAGGGCGGCCAGCAGTGCACGTTGCCCGACGGCGGCGCGCGGCTGTGCCCCGGCGGGACCAGCTGCGATCCGGAAGACGGTCGGTGTCGGTGTGGCGGTCGTGGCGGGCAGATCTGCGCCGCGGCGGTCAGCGTGGACGGTGGCGGCGGGACGCCAGCCGAGGTCTGCGTGCTGTCCCCGATCCAGACGGCCTGCCGCCAGCCGTGTGATCCGCGGCAGGCGTCGGCGGACTGCCCCATGGGCCAGTTCTGCTACTACGACTCGTCGGCCGCGACCCCGGTCGCCTACTGCGCCGCGCAGCCCGGCACGCCTCGTCCGGCCGGCGAAGGCTGCACGTCGCCCACCGCCTGCTTCGCCTCCGGGAGGTCGCTGCACTGCAACGGGCTGGTGACGGGTGCCACGGGCATTTGCCGCGCGTACTGCGACGTCGCGTCTGGCTCGAGCGGCTGCATTCAGGTGCCCACCGCGCAGAACTGCGTGCAGATCATCGGCGCGCCTGCGGGCTACGGCTACTGCCAGTCAACGCAGTGAAGAGCGCCGCGCCTTGGGCGCGCCAACGCGTCGCGGGAGCACGGCCATGAGCGGGTTCACGGCGGAGCACGAGGCCTTCCGGAAGTCGGTTCGGCAGTGGGTGGAGCGCACGCTGCTCCCTCATGCGCTCGAATGGGACCGGGCCGGGATCTTCCCGAAGGAGCTGTTCGCTCAGGCCGGGGAGCTCGGGTTCCTCGGCATCAACCACGATCCGAAGTACGGCGGCAGCGGGCTCGACTACTGGTACGTGGCGGTGTTCTGCGAAGAGCTGGCGCGCAGCCGCAATGCGGGCGTCAACATGGCGCTGCTCGTCCAGAGCCAAATGGCGACGCCGATCATCAACGAGATCGGCACCGACGAGCAGAAGCGGCTGTTCCTCGAGCCCGCGCTCAAGGGCGAGAAGATCGCCGCCCTGGGGGTCAGCGAGCCGGGCGTCGGGTCCGACGTGGCGAACTTGGCGACCACCGCGCGCCGTGTCGGGGACGACTACGTCATCAACGGCTCGAAGATGTGGATCACCAACGGCACGCGGGCCGACTTCATCACGTTGGCGGTGCGCACCGGCGAAGCGGGGTACGGGGGGATCTCGCTGCTGACCTTCCCGACCGACGTGAAGGGCTTCGGCGTGTCCAAGAAGCTCGACAAGATCGGCAACCTCTCGTCGGACACGGCGATCCTCTACTTCGAGGACTGCAAGGTGCCCGCGCGCTTCGTGTTGGGGCAGGAGAACGAAGGCTTCTACCACGTGATGACGAACTTCCAGGGCGAGCGCCTGAGCGCGGCCGTCCTGGCCTGCGCGGGCATGCAGCTGCTGATCGAAGACGCGATCGCCTACGGGCAGGAGCGCCACGCGTTCGGTAAGCCGCTCGTCCGCAACCAGGTGTGGCGGCACCGGCTGGTCGATCACCTCTCGCACGTCGAGGCCGCGCGGCGCTTGACGTACCACGCGGTCGATCTGTTCGACCGGAAGCAGGAAGCCACCAAAGAGATCTCCATGGCCAAGCTGGTGACCGGCGATCTCGCCCAGCGCGTCGCCTACGACTGCCAGCAGCTGTACGGCGGCATGGGGTACATCGAAGAGACGCACGTCGCGCGGGCCTGGCGGGACATTCGCCTGCTGACCATCGGCGCCGGCACCAGCGAGGTCATGAAGGAGATCGTCGCCAAGCTCGTCGGCCTGTGAGCCCGCGCGTCGAGTTGCTCAGCAGCCCGGCTCGTCAGCGCTTGGGGCCGAACAGCGCCTCGGCAGCCGCCAAGGTCGCAGATTTGCTGGCTCCGCCGCGCTGGCTGCCGTCGCCGATCTGGAAGAGCTCGCAGAAGTTGCTGCGCTCCTTGTCCAGCGGCACCTCGGCGAAGGGCTCCTTGCATTCCTTCGCGGCGGCTTCGTCGAAGTGCCGGCAATGAATGCACGCCCGAAGCTCGGCACCGCACGAAGGGCACTCGTCGCTGCGACCGATTTGCTGGAAGCCAATGTCCAGCGTGGCACCGCACTTTCCACACCCAGGCATGCCCTCTTGTATAACCCAACGCCTTCCTTCGGAGGTCCGACTCACATGGTTCGCATTGCGTCGTTGGTGGTGATCACGTTCGCGCTTCAGGCGTCTGCGCTGGAGCCGCTCAACATCACCGAGGAAGAGTTCAAGATGTACCAGCAGTTCCGGGCGGCCTCGTCCGACGAACGCGTGCAGGCGATGAAGCCCGAGGCCCGGCTGCCGGCCATCGCCAAGGACGCGGGCTTCAAGCTCAAGGACCTCCAGGCCGCGATCACCAAGGGTGAGGCCGCTGGAGACGTCAAGGCGAAGTGTGAGGCCAACCTCAAGGAGGCCATGGCCACGCTCGAGTTCGCCAGCCGCCTGGG
This sequence comes from Myxococcaceae bacterium, assembly GCA_022842905.1. Taxonomy (GTDB): domain Bacteria; phylum Myxococcota; class Myxococcia; order Myxococcales; family Myxococcaceae; genus JALHOS01. Next base: position 22,190 of record JALHOS010000010.1, read on the forward strand.
CCGGCTCGAGCTGGACACGAGCGCCGCGCAGGCGGTGGCGTACGTGCAGTGGTTCAACGAGGAGCCCAAGGACCTGATCGTCGAGGCCAGCTTCGCCGCGGCCAAGGCGGCCGAAGCCTGCCCGATCGCGTCGACGATCGCCGTGTGGGCGCAGAGCAAGGCGAACCCCAAGCAGCGCGTCTTCCAGGCGCTGATCGGCGTGGGCGGCGCGGGGCGTATCAAGCTCGACAAGGTGAAGGACTTCGCCGAGACGCGGTACGTGAAGCTCTTCGAGAAGCTCAAGAGCGTGAACAACGGCGACGATCTGTCGGCCGAGGCCGGCGCCCCGAGCGCCAAGCCTTGAGCGCCGTCACCGCAAGCTGACCCGATGGCGCGCCGCGGCGGCTACAAGCCCAAGGACCACTACTTCCAAAAGGCCAAGGCCGAAGGGCTGCGGGCGCGCTCCGCCTTCAAGATCGACGAGATCGCCAAGCGCTTCGGCCTGCTCAAGAAAGGGCAGACGGTGCTCGATCTGGGCGCCGCACCCGGCGGCTTCCTGCAAGTGATCCTCGACGCCGTCGGGCCCAGTGGGACGGTGATCGGCGTCGACGTCGTGCCGATTCGTTCGCTCGGCGTGCCCAACGTGCGCACGCTCGCGACGGACGTGCTGGCGCCGGACTTCGACGCAGAGCTCTGTGAGGTGCACGGCGGCCCCTTCGACGTCGTCGTGTCGGATCTCGCGCCCAAGACCAGCGGCATTCGGACCACGGACGAAGCGCGCTCCTTGCGGCTGGCCGGGGTGGCGCTCGACCTCGCCCAGCGCCGAGGCCGCGTCGGCGGCCACTTCGTCGCCAAGCTCTTCATGGGCGGAGACTTCGACGCGTTCCGTGGCGTCGTCAAAGCCGCCTACACCGACTTCAAGCTCGTTCGGCCAGAGGCGACGCGCGGCGGGAGCATGGAGGTCTACGTCGTCGGGCTGAGCAAGCGCCCGCCGCCGCCGTCGTCATGAGCCCGGCGGCTTTCGCTGGGGGCCACGCTCTCGGGCGTCCTGAAGGCGCCGAGGTCGCTGGCGCGACCACGGCTTGGCGGGCCGCTCAGGGCCTCACGAACTCGACCACGCCGAGGCGCGTCGCGCGGTAGGCGTGGGCCCTGTTGGGGACGCCCGCTTCGTGGCCTTCGTCCAGCTGCACGTCGGCGTACGGGAAGCTCGGCTCCAAGTTGAGCCAACGCGCGCTGTTCGTCGCCGGGTTCAGGGCGATGGTCCCGTACGCGGGGGCGTCGGGATCGGGGTAGCAGACGCTGCCGAAGAGCAGCTCGCCGCCTCGCAGCCTCAAGCTGAGCGGCTTGAGGGTGCCGAAGTACTGGGGAAAGTCGTCGCCGCGGTACAGCGTCGTGACCGTGCCGCCGGACAGCGGGACGTGGATCAGGTGCCGCGGGCCGATGGCGTAGACGTCACCGCCGACGATGAGCACCGAGCCGCCGGTCGCCGCTTCGGTCGCGGCGATGGGCTTCAGCGGTAGTCCCGACGCGAGCTCGACGCCGACTGTCGGGCTCTGGCGGGAGTGCCGACGCAGCACGCAGGCGTTGCCGCGGCCCACGCTGCACACCAGGACGACGACGAACGTGTCGTCGATCGCGAAGTCGACGATGCCTTCACCTGCTGGCGTGGTGAACAGGACGCTGCTCCCAGCGGCGTACGCCGCCGTCAGGCTGTCGCCCACCGTCTCCGTCGCCGTTCCCGCGGTGGCGAAGACCTCCGAACCGCGCGCCTTCATGCGCCAGGCGCGGAAGGACGGAGACACCACGGTCGCCGAAGTCGCTGAAGTCGCCAGCCACAGGCGCCTGTCCTGCGGCACGGAGCCGCTCAGCGTGACGAACCACGTCCCATAGGTCGGCGACTCGGCGATCGCCGACGTTGACAAGTCCTGGCCGGCATCCGCAGCGACGAGCAGACTGCTCGCACCGCCGTCCAGGGGGAGGGCGATGAACTGGTCGGTGTCTCCGGGGGCTGGGGCTGCGGTGGACCGAAGCAGCAGGAGCGAGTCCATGCGCTCGGACAGCCCTTGCAGGCTCCTCAAGCCGGGATCGACCGACAGCACCAGAGGCGCCTGGGCCTGTCGGTGCAGCAACAGGCACGGGCCGGCGTCGTTCGGACACGGAACCTGGGGCAGTTCCCAAGCACAGAGCTGCGAAGGGAGGGCCGCCAACGTCGGGACGACTCCGGCGTCCGCGAGCACAGCATGCGTGCTCATGCCACCACCAGCCGCACCGCCGCCACCAGCCGCACCGCCGCCACCAGCCGCACCGCCGGCACCAGCCGCACCGCCGGCACCAGCCGCACCGCCGGCACCAGCCGCACCGCCGCCACCAGCCGCACCGCCGCCACCAGCCGCACCGCCGCCACCAGCCGCACCGCCGCCACCAGCGTCGTCAGCGCCGACGTCCACGGGCAACACACACGCTGCGCTCAGCACGACCAGCACCGCCAACGCTCCACCCAGGTTTCTCGTCACATGTCTCTCCAAGCTCGACCGGCCTCGTCAGCGCACTGAGTGGCCTGGCATCGGCAGAACCGTTGCGACAACTCACCAAGTGAAGCCGACGCTCACTGAAGCCTCTCCGCTGACGGTTGGCGGACGGAACACGGAGCCATAGCCCTGGAAGACGACTTCGGGTTGGAGGAGTGCGAAGCGTGGCCCAACGTGTACGGCGACGAGGACGCGGCCCGCGAGCAGCGTCGCGACGCGGGCGTCGAGGGCGACCCACAGCGCCGGGGCGAGCGCCTGTTGCGGGTTGGAGACGCCCTGGCCCTCGAGGCGCAGGAGCTCAGTCTGGAGCGCCAGGCAGGGGCCCAGTCGGAGCGGCCCGAGCGGCTGCGCCCAGCAGCCACCGAGCTCTGCGCCGATGAGGGGGTGGACGACGAAGCCGGCCTGCGCAGTGGGGCCGCCGCTGAAGCGGGCAGGCACGCCCGTCCGGACGCCGGTCCAGCCCAGCCACGGCAGGGAGTCCACCGTGAGGCGGAGGGCTGCGCGCGGCGTCACGGCGGGCTGTGCGCCCACGGTGGCCGCGAAGGCCACGCTCAAGCCCCACTCGACGCCTGTGACGCCTCCGTCGGCGGCTGGGCGGGCTTCGACGAGCGGCGGCGGCATCTGGTCCTGCGGCGCGACGAGTTCCTCGGCAGGGCGGGCGCCCAGGCGCAGCAGCAACAGCGCGGCCTGCACGGCGTCAGCGCAGGCGTTGACGCGCAACGTCCGCGTCGAAACGTCTGGCGAAATGAACTTCACGTCCAGCCGCAGCGCCCCGTTGCTCGGCTCCACGACGACCGTCGCGTCGAAGTCCAGCGCGCCGACGCGCGAGGCGAATGCCTCGGGCTGCGGGCAGACGCCGTGCCAGATCAGCGTCGGCCCACTGTGGCCGGCGTCGAGCGCATGAATCCAGGTCGTGAGCAGCAATGCGAGCATGCGGGGTCGTGCCTCGAGCGTAGTCCACGCCTCCACGGTGTCCGGCTGCTCGTTCGACGCCCGCGGGCTGTGCCGGGGCGTGGGGGGGCCTCCTCGACGCAGGGCCGACGGCGCCAGCCCATGAGGTTCGGCGCACCAGGGTGGAGGTCTACGTCGTCGGGCTGAGCAAGCGCCCCGCCGCCGCCATCATGAGCCCGGCGGCTTTCGCTGGGGGCCACGCTCTCGGGCGGGGTGCACTTCCATGCCGGGACTGAAGGCGCTGGCGCGATCGCGCCCGCCGCGCTTCGACGCGTAGAGCGCCGCGTCCGCGCGGTCCACCAGTGTCTCCTGGTCCTTCGCGTCGTCCGGCAGGGTCGCGACGCCGACGGAGATCGTGATCTTCCCCAGCGGCTGCTCCGCCCCGTTCGGCATGGGCGTGCCCGCGACGATGGCCCGGAGCTTCTCCGCGACGTCCAGCGCTTCGGTGCGTGGCACTTGGGGCAGCAGCACGGCGAACTCTTCACCGCCGTAGCGCGCCAGGGTGTCGACGCGCCGCACGCTGCGCCCGAGCAACGCGGCGACCTGCCGCAGCACCTCGTCGCCGGCGGGGTGCCCGGCGCGGTCGTTGAGCTTCTTGAAGTGATCGATGTCGATCATGATCAGCGAGACCGGCGTGCCGAAGCGCTGTGCCCGGGCGACCTCACTCTCGAGCTGGCCGAAGAGGAAGCGGCGGTTGGGCACCTGCGTGAGCGGGTCGGTCACCGACAGAGCGACGGTCTGCTCGTGGAGCCGCGCGTTCTTCACCGCCATGGCAGCCTGGCTCGCCACCGCCGTGAAGAACTCGATCTCGTCGCCGGAGAAGTCGGCGACCTGCGGCCGCTGGAAGTTGAGGACCCCGAGCACCGCGCCGCCGTGGACCAGCGGCACCACCAGCAGCGAGCCGGTCGGCGCGTCGGGGTGGGGGTGGGGTCGGAAGCGGGTGTCCGCCGCCAGATCGGGCACGTAGACGCTCTTCGCGGTGATCGCCGCGTGCCGACACGCCGCGGCGGCAGCGTCGGTGGCGCTGGCGAGGTCTGCCGGCGTGGCCGTGCGCACCTCGAGCCGACCGTCGGCGCCCAAGAGCATGAGCGAGAAGCGCGGCACCTCGAGGTGGGCGGGCAGCGCCCGGGTGGTGCGCTCGAGCACCTCGTCCAGCGCGAGCGTCGACGAGAGGGTGCGTGCGTTTTCGAACAGCAGCTGCAGCTCGTCGACCTTCGCGCGGAGGTGTTTGTTGACGCGCTCGAGCTCGGGCTTCATGGCCAGCTCCAGCCGCGCGCGCTCGAGATCGCGCTGGTTGTCGATCTCCGCGGCCTTGAGCTCGGTGAGCCGCGCCAGCATGCGGTTGAAGGCCTTGCCCAGCCGGGCGATCTCGTCGCGGTCTCCTTCCGCTGCGCGCACGAGCACGTCACCCTGTTCGGCGCGGCCCATGGCCTTGGCCAGGCGGCGCACCGGCCGCCCCAACAGGAAGTGCAGCGCCAGGCCCAGCGCGAGCCCCACCACCACCACGAAGAGCATGACCAGCGACAGCGCGCGGCGAAACGCGTCGCTGACCTGCGTCCGAACGCTGGGCTCGTCGACGGTGAGCTGAAGCGTGCCCGTTCGCAGCGTGCTCTCGTTGGTGTGGCAGCCGGCGCAGGCGATGCCGCCGAGCGGTAGGAGCACCTCACCGCCCGTCCCGCGTTGCAGCGGCAGCCAGCTCGAAGGCGGCGCGAAGTTGACCGTCTGCTGGGTGACGGCGCGGATGCGGTCCGCGTGCGCAGCAGGCTTGTCTTCCTCTTCGATGCGGCGGGACCAGCGCACGACGCCGTCGCGGTCGATGATGCGCAGGTCGGACACCACCGTCAGGGTGGACCAGTCGGCGCGAATGGCGTGGGTGACGGCGCGGTGCGCTGCGCGGGCGCGCGCCCCCGGCGCCACTTCGTCGACGGTGTTGAAGCTCGTGGCGATGAAGCGCGCGAGCTGGATCGCCTCGGTCTCCGACGCGTGCCGCATGGCTCGGTCCGTCTGTTCCCAGAGCACGAGGACGCCCGTCAGCGCCGCGACGAGAGCCGGCAGCGTCACGGCGAACAGCAGCTTGCTTCCGACCGAGCGCATGCCAGCGGCGCGGCAGCATGGTCGACTTGCCGCTATGGTGGGAAGCATGGAGTTGCTGCGCAGCGCCGTGCTTCGCGTTCCGCACGGGTTTCCCACCCGCCTAGGGGGCGTGTCGGAGGGGCCGTACGCCTCGCTCAACTGTGCCTTCACGGTGGGCGACGAGCCAGGGCACGTGGAGCAGAACCTCGAGCGCCTCGCGCGGGCTGCGGGCGTGCCGCAGGGCCGGCTGCTGAGCGTGCAGCAAGTCCACGGCGACGTCGTGCTCGAGGTGCCACTCGCCGCAGGGGACACCGCCACCCCAGACGACTTTCCCCAGCTGGGGGTCGCCGACGCCTTGGTGAGTGCGCAGGAGGGCACGGCGATCGGCGTTCGCACCGCTGACTGCGCCCCCGTGCTGCTGGAGGATCCCGACGGGCACCAGGTGGCTGCGGTGCACGCCGGGTGGCGCGGGGTGATCGCCGAGATCCTGCCCAAGGCCGTGGAGGCCCTGTGCCGCCGTGGGGCCCGGCCGGCCTCGCTGCGCGCCGCGGTGGGCCCCTGCATTCAGCGCTGCTGCTTCGAGGTCGATGAAGACCTCGGCGCCCGCTTCGAGCGGCGCTTCGGTTCCACCGTGCTCGTCCGTGAGCCCGGGCGGCGGCCCCGCGTGGATCTGCCGGGCGCGCTCGCCGTCCAGCTCGAGGCGCTGGGGATCAGCTCGGATCGCCGCGAGCTCTTCCGGGCGTGCACCCACTGCGACGGGCGGTTCTTCTCCCACCGGCGCGATCGCGGCGTGACCGGGCGGCACTTCTCGTTCATCACCCACCGCTTCGCGACACGGCTGTAGCAGGGGCGTTTTCTTGACGCTCCGAAACGCTGGTCTCTACAGTGGGCTCATTCGAGTGACGGCGCTCATGGCAGCCGCGAGCCTCTGTGGCTGCGCGACGGACGGTGTACTCAAGGCCGAGCTGCAGGAGCTCACGGCCTCGGTGCGCGCGTTGCGGGCGGAGAATGCTCGTATCGAAGCGCGAATCGATCGGCTCGAGCGCGAGCAGAAGGTGGGCGCCGCGCTTGGAACGCCGAAGGCTCCCAGCCCGAGCGCCAGCGCCAAGGTGGCGCCTGGAGCCACCGTGACCGAGGCCCACAAGAGCGAGCCGACCGCCTCGTCCGCCGTGCCGCCGCTGACGATCATCAAGCTCAAGCCCAAGCGCGAGAGCGCCACGCCGCTGTCGACCGCGGTGCAGGTCGAAGAGCCGTCGGCCGACACTGTGACCGAGCTCAACGCCGTCGCCGAGCTGAAGGCCGAAGCGGCCCCCGAAGCCGACAGCACCGACGACGCGGCCGAGGAGTCCTTCGCCCGCGGCGAGACGATGCTCAAGACCGGCAACCTCGACGGTGGCGTGGCCGTGCTCAAGCAGTTCGCCACTGACTGGCCCCGGCACCCCAAGGCGGACAACGCGCTGTACTTGGCCGGCTTGTCGCTGATGGCGACGAAGGACTTCGAGGCGGCGGAGCAGGTGCTCGATTCCGTCACCCGCAAGTACCCGGCCGGCGACGCGCTGTTGGACGCTTTGTTGAAGGTGGCCGAATGCCGGATGAAGATGAACCGGCCGGAGCAGGCGAAGGCCGTGTACCAGCAGATCGTTCAGTCGTACCCAGGCACTCAAGCCGCGAGCTTTGCGCAGGCGCGGCTGGCAGATCGTCGTTCACCCTAAGCCGAGTTCACTCATGCGTAAGGCTCTTCTCTTTGCTCTCGCCGCCGCGTCGTTGACGCCGACGCTCGCCGTCGCCCAAGAAGGGCAGCCGACCCCCGTCGAGAAGGACGCGCCGCCGTCCACCCAGAAGGGTGAGGTGGGCGTGCCTGGCTCGGCGCACAAGGTCGAGCGCGGCGACACGCTGTGGGACCTCTCGCAGAAGTACCTCGGCAGTCCGTGGTACTGGCCGAAGGTCTGGTCGTACAACCCGGAGATCGCCAACCCCCACTGGATCTACCCAGGGAACGACGTGCGCTTCTTCCCGTCAGGCGAGGAGGTCCCGGCGCAAGTCGACGTCGGGCCTGCGGTGGAGGACGTCGAGGAGAGCGTGCCCATGGACGACGGCGACGCCGTCGTCGCTCACGGGCCGCTCGCCTTCACACCGAAGGGGTCGATCACGCTCTCCGGCACGGGGTTCGTGACCACGCGGGAAATCGAAGAGACGGGGCGGGTCGCCGCGAGCTTCGGCGAGAGCACCATGATCTCGTTCCCCCAGACCTTCTACGCGCAGTTCACCAACAAGCGCGCCGTTCGGCTGGGCGAGTCCTTCGTCATCTTCCGAAGCGACGGTGAGGTGATCCACCCGTTGACCAAGCTGTCGATTGGCTACATGACGCGGATCGTCGGGCAGGCGAAGGTGACCCGCGTCGAGAAGAACGGCGTCGCCACCTGCGTCATCGAACGGCAGTTCGACGAGATTCTCCGTGGCGACCTGCTGGGCCCCGCTGGCGAGTCGCTGACGAAGACCGTGGCTCCCCGCCCGAACGACAAGGACATCGACGGCGCGTTCATCGTCACGGCGATGCCCATGTACTTGACGAACTTCGGCGAGCACCACCTGCTCGTGATCGACAGGGGCAGCGACGACGGCGTGAAGGCCGGCAACATCTTCACCGTGATCCGCCAAAATGACTTCGCCCGTCAGCAGACGATCTTCACGCCCATGGTCGTCGACGAGGAGTGGCCGGTCGAAGACGTCGCCCGCTGCATGGCCTTCGAGGTCAAGACCAAGGCGACGGCTTGCATCGTCATTCAGTCGATGCGCGAGATCGTCAACGGCGATCGCGTCGTCATGCGCTCGAGCCGCGCCCGTACGGCCTTGAAGTGAACGTCGGGGCTGGTCCGGTCGCCGAGCCTGTCAGCCCTGCGTGGCAGACTGCGCGCATGCACACACGCGCGTGGGGTGGGCTCAACGAACAGCTGGTGGCACAGCACCTCATTCGGGCTGGCTATGTGCTCTTGGATGCCAACGCCTCCTGCCGTCGCGGCGAGGTCGATCTGATCGCGGAGCGGGAAGGGGTCTTGTGCTTCGTCGAGGTGCGCAGCCGGCGCACGGCGATTTGGGGCGACCCTTCCCAGACCGTCACCGGGGCCAAGCAGCGCAAGATTGTTCGGGCGGCCATGCAGTGGCTCGCCACACACCGCTCCTTCGATCGAATGATCCGCTTCGACGTGGCGTCGGTCGTGGGCAGCGGACCCGACGCGCACGTGGAGTACCTGCCGAACGCGTTCGATGCCGGGTTCTGATCCAGCCGAGCCGGGGGCCCAGCCCGGGACGCTCTTCGTCGTCGCCACGCCGATCGGCAACCTCGGCGACCTGAGCCCGCGGGCCGTGGAGGTCCTCGCGGCCGCCCGCTTCGTCGTCTGCGAGGACACGCGGCACACCCGAGGCCTGCTCACTCGCCACGGCATCGACGCGGAGCTGCTCAGCCTGCCCGCGTTCGACGAGCCCAACCGCGTCGCCGGCATTCTCGAGCGGCTGCTGCAAGGCCACGACGGCGCTGTCGTCAGCGACGCGGGGACCCCGGGCATCAGCGACCCCGGTGAGCAGCTGGTGGCCAGGGCCGTCGCTGCCGGCGTGCGCGTGGTGCCCATTCCGGGGCCGTCGGCGGTGATCGCGGCGCTCAGCGCCTCGGGCTTGCCGACCGGCCGCTTCCACTTCCTCGGCTTCCTTCCGCGGGAGCGCGGCGCCTCGGTGGAGATGCTCGAGGAAGTCGCGTCCCTGCGCGCGAGCCTGGTGCTGTACGAGGCGCCGGGGCGGGTGGCCCGTACCCTCGCGCTCGCCGCCGAAGTGCTCGGCCCTCGCCCCGCCTGCGTGGCCAGGGAGCTGACCAAGCTCCACGAGGAGTTCGATCGCGGCACGCTCCCCGAGCTCGCGTCTCGGTGGGCGGCGCGGGAGGTGCTGGGGGAGCTCGTCATCATCATCGGCGGGCGGCAGGCCGCGGGTCGCTGGACGGAAGCGCAGGTCCAAGAGGCGCTGCTCCGGGAACTCGGCGCAGGGGGGCACCTCAAGGAGCTCTCGCAGCAGATCGGTCGCGTCGCCGGCTGGCCGGCCAAGGACGTGTATCGCTTGGGCCTGCTCGCGCCGCGGCCGAAGCCGGAGCCCTAGCAGGGTGTTGAGGAATGCCGGACCGAGCCCGAAGGCCGAGCTTCGAGCCGCGCGAGGAAGAGCCCCGCAGAATTACTGGTCGGTATTTCAAGGGGCTCTGACGATGCCCGGCGAAGGAGATCGGCGTTCTGGCGACGGGAGTGCGTTTCTCAACACCCTGCTAGAGCGTCGATCAGCTTGGCGGACCGAGTGACGCCGATCAGTTGCGAGCATGGCGAGGCACGACGACGCGGAGCCTACCGGGGTAGGCGACCGACGAGGACCGAAGCCAGGCGACCCAAATGGGCGACTTCACGACGGGAGGTAAACTGTTCGGCGCTCTCGGCTGGGCGTCGAGGGATCCGGACTGAGGTCGAAACGCCGTGCTTCGAGCCGCGCGAGGCGGTTGACGGCCCCAAGACTGGTACGCATCTCGTGGGGAAGAGGCCTCTCGAGGGGAACAGCTCGTCGTCGTCGGGCTCGCGCGTGGCCTCCATCGTCCCGGCGAAGAGCTCGTATGTCGTGTCGGACTCCCTCCGCTGCCTCGGTCACCTTCGACGCGCTGGGTCGCCGCGGGCGCCACCGACTCCGCCGCTCCCCGCACGGGTGTGGGGCAGTGCACGCCGGCGCCAAGAACGCCGACTCCTTCGCCGGGGCTCTCCTCGAGCGGCAAGCCCTGGGGTCGCGTGTCTTCATCGCCCCAGAAAGGGCGAACCTCCCCGGCTCGTCCGTGCGGCTGTTCCGCGCACCCTCGTGCTGCACGCCCGCCACAGAAGGCATGTGAGCGCTCTCCTCCGCTGGCCGCACACGTCGAAAGCGGGAAGACGCACGACGCGCTGCGGGTTGCTTGCGAGCGTGCGCCCAGGCCCATACTCCTTCAACGTCGGCCGACGGTTCACGAGGTGAGCATGGTGTCGGTGTTGATCACCTTGTTGGCCGCCGCTCCAGTGAAGGCGCCGGGAAGGGCGACGACCCCCGACGCGGGCCGCAGCAAGGCCCCTCCCGGCTCGAGCGCGGTCGTGCCCGCACCGTCGCCGCCGTACTGCACGGGGGCCTACAGCAGCGACTTCGCCGCGCTCAGCAAGGCAGCGGTGGAGCAGTCAGCCAAGCCCGACGCCCAGTTCACCTACTGCCTGCGCAACACGGCGGTGTACGAGTGCTTGTCCTACGCCCCCGACGGCGCGGTGCGGCGGACCCGGAAGACGGCGATCTCCCACGGCACGGCCTTCGCGTACCGGCGCGCCGGGCTCGACACGCTGCTGCTGACCAACCACCACGTCGCCGAATACCCGCCGGTGACCGACGACGAGCACGCGGTGTCGGGGGTGCCTGCCGGCTGCAAGCGGGTGAGCGATCAGCTCCGCTTGGTGGACAACGAAAAGGACGGCTTCGAGGCCGACGACATCGCTCTGAGCCGCATCGTGACCGACATCGCGCTCGACGCGGCGGTGGTGAAGGCGCGGACGCCGCTTCACGTCATGCCGTGGAAGCTGGGGACCAGCGCCGCGCTGCGCGAGCGCAACGTGGTGGAGGTCCGCGGCTTTCCCCTGGGTGCGTTCAAAGCCACCGTGGAAGGGCGCGTCACGTCAACCGTGGACCGCGACGAGTTTCGGGACTGGGATCACGACGACTTCGTCATCGACGCGCTGGTTTCCGGGGGCAACTCGGGCTCGCCGGTGCTGGCCGTGAGCTGCACCACCGGGGAGTACGAGCTGGTCGGGCTGTACCACGCGGGCTACTCGCGCGGCTCGGCGCTCAACGTGGTGGTCCACATCGACCAGCTGCGAGAGCTCATGGCCACGCTCAAGCGCAGCCCTCGCACCCGCACGGACCAAGTGCAGCTCCACGCTGGCAGCCGTCGGCGGCTCTTCGAGGACGTCGTCGAGGCCGGTCACCTGCACGTGCCCATGGCCGGCCTCGTTGTCGAAGCCCAGCCGCGCGCCGACGGCGCCTTCGTCTTCGCGCTGTTTGGCAAGGACTTCCCCACCGACAGTTGGCCGCTCTTGGTCATCGAGGACCTCCCGAACGACGACCGTTCGTTCGGTACTTTCGGCCGGGTCTGGGCGGGCAGCGTCTTTGGGCTCAGTGACGTTCGTATCGACGAGCTCGAGCCGCAAGATCGCGTCGTGGTCGAACAGACGCTCGACGCCGTCCGCCGCGTCACCGTGCTGCATGCCGGCCGCGCGCGGCTGGTTCGACGCGCCAAGCAGTCGCGGGAGGCGTCCGAAGAGCTGGTGCGGCTCGAGCGTGAGCTCAAGCGACTGTCGGCGCTGGCCAAGGAGCCGGTGCTCTCGCTGCTGGAGTTGGCCGAGAAGTGGGCGCCGGCCAGCGAGCACGTGGCGCTCTCGCCGTCGCAGCCGCTGCGGGTCGTCGAGCCCGTCGAAGCCGCGCCGAGCGCTGCGGAACCCGCCGCCGGCGTGCCGTGACGAGCCCCCCCGATCGCCGCTTTAGGGCGCCACGGTCGCTGGGCAGAACCCTGACTTCGGGGCACACGCCTTGAAGTACTCGTGCGGCTGCCCCGCGGAGTTCGAGCAGAAGAACTGGTCACCCATTTCGTTCTCCACCTGAAACGCGCGGCAGGAGATCGTCTGGCCGCTGACGCCCGGGCACGACGACGCGAGCCCGCTGCACGAGAAGATGACGCCGCCGCAGTCGAAGCCCGAAGGACAGTCCGCGTCTTCCTGGCAGATGTGACCGCAGAAGCTCCCCGACTGCCCTTCGGTCACGAAGGACAGGCAGCGCGCCACGTCGGCCTGGCCACACCCAGCCAGCGCCGTGCAGGTGTTGCAGTCCACGCGGCCACTCCGGGGCGCGCACGTGCCCGCGTCGACGTTGCAGTACTGGTTGACGGGGCAGAAGTCGTTGTCGCGGCAGAAGAAGCGGCACTGTCCGGCGACGCAGGAGTTCTTGGGTGCGCAGTCGCCGTCCGATCGGCACCCCGCCCGGCAGCTGAGCGTCTGCGCCGAGCAGAGGTTGTTGAACGGGCACTGCTCGTCGAGCGTGCACGGCCCGTTGGCGATGCACCTGGACGTGGTGATGTCGCAGAACAACCCGCTGGGGCAGTCCAGGTTCGACGTGCACGAAGCGATGGACTGGCAGAAGCCCAGCGCGTTGCAGAAGTTGCCGCTGCGGCAGCCGGCGGAGTTGAGGCACCGGCAGGCCCCCGTCGTCATGTCGCAGACGTTGTTGGCGCCGCACGCCGCGTCGCTGATGCACACGCAGCGGTTGCTGTTCGGCGGCTTGCGGAAGCCGGGCGGGCAGCACGCGTCGCCCACGCAGACACACGCACCGACCGAAGAATCGTACCGGTAGTTGGCCGGGCAGCACGCGTCCTTGGCGCAGACGCAGTCCCGGCTGATGGGGTCGTAGCGAAAGTCGACGGGGCAGCAGTCGGTCGACGCGCAGACACAGAGCTTGCGCTGGCCGTCGAACGTGTGGCCCTTGGGGCAGCACGAATCCCCCGCGCACTCGCAGGCCTGGCTCATGGTGTTGAACGCGTAGCCGGTCGGGCAGCAGTCCTGGCTGTCGCAGGTGCACTTGCGTTCAGCGGCAAGCCAACGGTGATCCGTGGGGCAGCACACCGAGTCGCGGCACACACACGCTTCCGAGTCATTGGAGTACTCGTAGCCCTGCGGGCAGCACCCGGTCGCCCGGCACACACAGACGCGATCTTCGCAGCGCATGCCCGTCGGGCACCCTTCGTCGGTGGTGCAGACGCAGCGGCCAGCGTCGTTCTGGCCGTAGCCGTTGGGGCAGTCGGCGTTCAGCGCCGAGCGAGCGCAGCCGCTGACGGTGAAGAGCAGGAGCGACGCCGTCGCGCCGATTCGAAGGGCCGTGGCGATCATTGGCGGGAGAACGCGTACTCGATCCGCACGCTCGAGCCGGGCGGCGGCACGTAGGTGCCGAGGAAGACGATGCTGTTGGTGTCGACGCGGTACTGGTACCCGCGCACCGGATCGTTCGGAATGACGGTGCTGCTCATGCCTTCGACCACCGTCACGGTCAGGCTCGACAGCAGCGGCCGCAAGGTCAGCGGGAAGACTCGGCGCAGCGTGTTGAGCGCTTGAGCGATACGCACCAGCGTCTGCTCGAACGTCGTGTCGCAGATGCTGCCGACGATGCCGCCGGTGCGCACGGCCACCTCGGAGTAGCGAAAGGCCGGGTCCGCCAGGCTGCCGTACAGGCTTGCCTCTCCCGGCGGGGTGCACCCGTTCGGCGTCGTCCCGCCGATGACGGAGAAGCTGACCAGGTTCTCGTTGCCGGGGCCCTTGAGGCCTCTGAACGCCCGCGCGTAGTAGTCCGTCGTGCCGAAGCTCGAGTCGTCTTCGTTCGTGACGACGATGATCGCCAGCGCAGCGCTGGGGCGAATGAACCCTGCGTTGGTGCCGCCGTCCGCCGTGTTGGGCGGCGTCAGCGCGAACTGCGCCATGCGCAGGCCCTGCTCCCAGCGGTTCCTCGACGCTGGGAAGCTCGTGTTCTGCTCGAAGACCATGCCCGGCATGGGCGTGAGGTTGCGAATGATGCGGGTCGTCCCGCGCAGCCGGCCGTTGTCCATGGCGGACAGGCTCGTCACGCCCATTTGGAAGTCGACCTTGAGCGACAGCAACTCAGCCAGGAAGCGGCTGAAGTTGGTCACGAGCCGTCGGCGCTCGTTGGCCATGCTGCCGGAGTCGTCGATCACCCAGAGAATGTCGACCACGCCGTCGGCCTGCTTGAGCAGGTCGATCTGCGTCGCGTCCACACTCGGTGGATCGGTGACCTGAACGCGACCGGTCGTCGAACGCTCGACGGTGGGGGGCCTCAGCTCGACCGGGCTCAGGCGCGGCGGCGCGACGTCTGGGGCCGCGGCGGCGATCGCGTTCTCCCGCCCAATGCGATCACAGCCGATCGACAAGACGGCCAGCGGCAACCACCACCCTCGAGGCAAGAAAGTCATGACGTGCGGACGCGACGACCACATGCAAGTGCCGGCGCTGGGCTGCAAGCCTTTCTTTTCACGAGCGGTGGTTGCGCTGCGAGCATGACATGCCTACGACTCCTGCGTCACAGATGCGCGTCCTCTCGATTCTGATCGCCGTCGGCCTCGCCGGCTGCCGCTGTACGCCGTCGACGCCGCTGCCGGTGACGTTGCGCATCAAGAACCTCAGCCGCGACACGCTCTACGTCAATGACTCCCGCGGCCAGGCGGGCCTGTCCGTGCAGCGCGACGTGGCCGGCACCTGGTTCGGCTTCGACGATCAGCCCTGCGCGTGCGCCACCTGCGAGCAGGACTGCCAGACGAGCTGCACCTGCGATGCGGGCGTGCCCATGGTGCGGCGGATCCTCCCCGACGAGTCCTTCGAACGGACCTGGTCCGGAGTGGTGCAGGTCTCGGCCGCCGGACGCTGTGGTGATTGTTTGGTCGGCGAGAACGCGCCGTACGACGAAACGCTCAACCTCGAGCTCTGTTACGTGACGCAGCTGCCCGCGTCCGTCGCCGTCGACGCGGGCCGCTTCCCGTCCGAGTTCCCCGCCGCCGAGCTGCGCACCTGCACCTCGAAGACCTTCACGCCGTCGCAGCAGACCGTGGAGATCGGCCCCAAGCGCGGGGCGGCCTGCACGACGACGTCCGACTGCCAGGGCAAGGACGAGCTGTGCTTCGACGGCAGCTGCACAGCCGGCTGTCCTTCGAACGACGTGCCGCTGCTGTCGGGGCTCTCGGTGCCTCGCCTCAACAACCAGGGCTTCTTCGCCGAGGAAGGGCGCGACGCGGGGGTCATTCGCTCCGCGGGGCAGGGGCGCGTGTCCACCGTGCTCTTCCAGGGGCCGACGATGACCGTCTCGCTCGAGCGCCGGGGCTCCGCCGGCGAGACGCTGCGCGGGCAAGTGCAGGTGAGCCTGCCGATGCAGCTGGGCGCTCCGCTCGCGTCCGACGCTGGGGTGACGGTCCGCTTCTTCGAAGACAGCCGGCAGCCGGGGAACAACGCCTTCGTCATTCGCGACCAAGCCAGCGGCGCGCTGCTCTTGGCCGCTGACGGGGCGCTCAGCCGGCGCCTGCTACCCCCCGCCGACCTCGCGCCGTTTTCGATCGAAGACGCCGCCGAGCCGTTCGGCTGCCGCCAGGAGATGTGCGGCAAGGTGCTCTTCTTCCAAACGCGCGTCGTGGTGGGCTCCAGCGGTGTCGAACTGGACCCAGGCAAGCCGCAGCCGGTCAACGCGCCCGGCGGTGTCTACCGCGCGCTGGCCGCGTGGAACGGCGTGTACCGCGAGCCGAACAGCTGCACGGTGAAGCAGGTTCGGCCGTTCGCGCTCTGGCGCGAGCGGTAGCGGCGGCCAGTCTCTGGGGTCAACCGGGCCCCAGTGCTACGCTCAGCGCCCAGGGCCACCCCAATGACAGGGAACCAGGGCGAGCTTCAGGTCGGCCGCCGTGTGGGTAAGTACGAGATTCTGACCCGCCTGTCCGTGGGAGGCATGGCGGAGTTGTTCCTCGCGTTTTCTCCGGGCCCGGGCGGCTTCAAGAAGTTCGTGGCGCTCAAGCAGATCCTCCCCGACGTCCGCGCCGACGAGTCCTTCGTCGCCATGTTCCTGGACGAAGCGCGGCTGACCGCTGGGCTGGCGCACCCCAACGTCGCCCAGGTGTTCGACCTGGGGGAAGACGAGCAGTCAGGTGAGCTGTACCTGGCCATGGAGTTCGTCTCCGGCCAGAACCTCGAGCAGATCGTCAAGCGCGCGGCCAAGCGGCAGGTGGCGATCCCCGTCGGCTTCGCGGCGCGCGTCGTGCGCGACACCTGCCTCGCGCTGCACTCGGCGCACGCCTTCACCGAGCCCGGCACCGGCAAGCCCAATCCGATCGTCCACCGCGACGTCTCTCCGAAGAACGTCATGGTGACGTACGCCGGCGCGGTGAAGATCATCGACTTCGGCATCGCCAAGGCGCGGGGGCGGCTCAACCGCACCCAGGTCGGCATCGTCAAAGGCACCAGCGGCTACATGGCGCCAGAGCAGCTGCGCAACGAGCCGCTCGACGGTCGATCGGATCTGTTCGCGGTGGCGGTCATGCTCCACGAGCTGCTGACCGGCGAGCGGCTCTACAGCAGCGCTGGCCAGTCGGACGCGGCGGTGATGATTCAGATCATCGACGCGGTCCCCAAGAACCCCAAGACCGTCAACCCGAGGCTGTCCGACGCCCTCTGCGCGCTGGTGCTCAAGGGGTTGGCCAAGAAGCGTGAGCAGCGCTACCCGACGGGCAAGGACTTCGCGCGGGCGCTCGAGCAGGCCTGCCCCGAGCTGTACGACGACGAGCAGACGGCCAAGTACATGGCCAAGCTCTTCGACGACAAGATCGAGACGACCCGGCAGCTGTTCGAAATGGCCAACCAGAACACGGCCGACGAAGCGAGCATGACCAACGCGGTCCGGGTGCTCAGCGAGGAGCCGGAGCCCAACCAGGTGCGGCTCAAGGGCGCGGCCACGCCCATGCCCCGGGCGCCGAGCCTGGCGACCCCCAAGCCTTCGGCGAAGCCTCCGAGCCCCTCGAAGAAGGACCTGGGCGGCGTCCGCGATTCGAAGGAGCAGCCGGCCCGGCCTCGCAGCCCGAGCGTGCCGGCCATGCCTCCGTCGCCCTCGGGTCGGCAGGTGAAGGTCGCCGAGCCCTTCGAAACGCGGCGCGCGCCGCCCAAGCCCAGCGAGCGAGAAGACGCCCCGGTGCCCGCGACGGTGGAGATGGGGCCCGACGAGAAGCCCGGGAAGTCCACCTGGAAGGTGCTCGCGATCCCCGCGGCGCTCGCGGTGCTGGTGCTGCTCGGGCTCGCCTTCGCTTTGGGGCCGCTCAAGGGGCTGCCGGGCGCGGCGAAGCAGGCGTTCACGAAGTTCTTCGCCGCCGAGGACGCGCCGGAGCCGGACACGTCAGCCAAGCCCATCACCGACGCGCCGGACCCCAACGCCGACAAGCCCCAGTGGCTCAAGGACAAGTTCGACCAGAGCGCGCAGCTCAAGGCCGAGAAGCAGGCGCAGGCCGAGATCGAGGCCGCCGCGAACGATCCCGAACGGCAGCGCGTGCTCAAGGCGATCCAGGAGCAGCTCTCCCAGCTCGATCGGCTCGAGCGTGAGCAGGCTTCGCTGCGGGCCGAAACGCGTGCCGGGTCGTCGGCGAGCGGTCGGAAGATCGAAGAGCTGCAGAAGCAGATCGACGAGCTGCGCGGGCTGCTCGGCACCAACCGCAAGAAGGCGGGCCTCGGCGCGGCGCCGGGTGAGGGCGAGGTGCAGGTGATCACCGATGACAAGGGCGCCAAGGCGGCCGCGCTGGGCTTCCTGTCGCTGCGCACCCTGGGCCCTCAAGAGACGACCGTGTCCGAACAGGGCGGGGGGAGTTGGCCCACGCCCATGGCGAAGGTCCCGTTCGCCGAGGGCACCCACCGCCTGACGGTGCTCGACGGCGACGGCAAGCCGCGGCTGTTGGTCGTGAAGATCGCCGCCGGACAGACGCTCGAGCTCAAGGGCGTGTTCGTCGACTCGCTTCCGTTGCTGCCTTGAGCGCGCCGCGCCGCTATGGTGCGCGCCCTCATGTATTTCCAAGATCTGTTGCTGACCCTGCAGAATCACTGGGCAAAGTTGGGCTGTGTCGTGACGCAGTCCTACGACACCGAAGTCGGCGCCGGGACGATGGCGCCGTACACCTTCCTGCGCGCCCTGGGCCCGGAGCCGTGGAACGTGGCCTACGTGCAGCCGTCACGTCGTCCGGCCGACGGGCGCTTCGGTGAGAACCCGAACCGGCTGTTCCAGCACCACCAGTTCCAGGTGATTCTGAAGCCGGCGCCGAAGAACGTGCAGGAGCTCTACCTCGAGTCGATCAAGGCCTTCGGGATCGACCCCATGGCGCACGACATTCGCTTCGTCGAAGACGACTGGGAATCACCCACGCTGGGCGCCTGGGGGCTGGGCTGGGAAGTCTGGTGTGACGGCATGGAGATCACCCAGTTCACGTACTTCCAGCAGTGCGGCGGGTTCGACTGCAAGCCCGTCGCGGCGGAGCTGACGTACGGGCTCGAGCGCATCGCCATGTACTTGCAGAACGTCGAGAACGTGTACGACGTCGAGTGGGTCAAGGGCGTGCGCTACGGCGAGGTGTTCCACGCCAACGAAGTCGAGATGTCCATGTACGCGCAGCGCAAGTCGGATCCCGCGCAGCTCTTCGCGCTGTTCGAGTCGTACGAGAAGGAGTGCAAGCGGCTCATCACCGAGTGTGAGCTGCCGCTGCCGGCCTACGACTACGCGCTCAAGTGCAGCCACACCTTCAACTTGCTCGACGCGCGGGGAGCAATCTCCGTCACCGAGCGGGCGGCGTACATCAAGCGCGTGCGGGACAACGCGCGGCTGTGTGCGATCGGCTACTTGAAGATGCGGGACAAGCTGGGCTTTCCGCTGTGCAAGACGAAGTGGACCGTCGGCGAGCAGCCCGCGATCCTCGACGGCAAGGCCGCGAGCGAGGCGTGGGACAAGCCCGACTGGCGCAAGGTGTTCGAGCCGGCGAAGAAAGGCGAGGAGGTGGCCCGTGGCTGAGCTGCTCTTCGAGATCGGCAGCGAAGAGCTGCCCGCGCGCTTCGTCGTCCCGGCGCTCAGCGAGCTGGAGCGGCTGTTCACCGAGCAGTGCGCGCAGGTGAGCCTGACCCACGGCGCGATTCGCACGTTCGGCACGCCGCGGCGCCTGGCGCTGGCGGTCAGCCAGGTGCTGGAGCGGACTCCGGACGTCACCAAGGAGGTGCTGGGGCCTTCGGTGCGCGCGGCCTTCGACGCCGCGGGGAAGCCGACCAAGCCCGCCGAGAAGTTCGCCGAGAGCGTCAAGCTGCCGGTGGACCAGCTGCTGCGCCTGACCACGCCCAAGGGCGAGTACGTCGGCGCGCGCGTCGAGGAAAAGGGAAAGCGCGCGCTCGAGCTGCTCCCGGGCATTCTCGACGGCTGCGTTCGGAAGCTGATCTTCCCGAAGTCGATGCGCTGGGGCGACGTGGAGCTGGCGTTCGGCCGGCCGCTGCACTGGATCGTCGCGCTGCTCGACGGCGAAGTGGTGCCGGTGACCTACGCCGACGTGCGCAGCGGCCGTGTCACCCGCGGGCACCGCTTCCTCGCGCCGGGGCCGATCACGCTCGAGCGGCCGCAGGACTACGAAGCCAAGCTCGAAGCGGCGCAGGTGATCGTCTCGATCCCCAAGCGCCGGCAGCTCGTCGTGGACCGCGTGCGGGCCGCCGCCACCAAGGCACAAGGCCAGCTGAGGGAAGACGACGAGCTGGTCGATCAGGTGACGAACCTGGTCGAGCTGCCGTGTCCGGTGGTGGGGACCTTCGAAGCGCGGCACCTGGAGCTGCCGCCGGAGGTGCTCGTCTCGGAGATGAAGAGCCACCAGCGCTACTTCTCGCTGCAGGGCGCTGACGGGAAGATTCTGCCCAAGTTCATCGCCGTCTCGAACACGCCGGTGCGCGACGAAGCGCTGTCGGTGCGCGGCTACGAGCGGGTGCTGCGGGCGCGGCTGTCCGACGGGCGCTTCTTCTTCGACGAGGACCGCCGCACCAAGCTGGTCGAGCGGGTGACGCGGCTGCACCGCCGCACCTGGGTCGCGACGCTCGGCAACATGGCCGAGAAGACGGACCGGATCCGTTCGCTGGCGCTCAGCTTGGCGCAGCTGACGTCCCGGGGGAGCAAGGGCACGCTCGAGCGGGCAGCCACCCTGTGCAAGGCAGACCTCGAGACGGGCATGGTGGGTGAGTTCCCCGAGCTCCAGGGCGTCATGGGCCGGGAGTACGCGCGGCACGACGGCGAGCCCGAAGACGTGTCGCTGGCGGTCTTCGAGCACTACCTGCCGCGCAACGCGCAGGACACGCTGCCGACGCGCGACGACGGCGCGATCTTGGGCCTGGCGGATCGCTTCGACTCCATCGTCGGGCTGTTCTCCATCGGCAAGAAGCCGACCGGGGCCAAGGACGACTTCCAGCAGCGGCGCCAGTGTCTGGCGATCATCAACCTCACGTTGAGCAAGGGCTACCGCTACAGCCTGGCCGCGGTGATCGACGAGGCCTCGCGGCTGTTCGAAGCCAAGCTCGCCGAGCTCAAGAAGAAGGACAGCGCGCCGGTCAAGCCGCAGGTGCTCGACTTCTTCCGCGGCCGGTTGGAGAACCTCTGGCGCGAGCAGCACCGCGCGGACTTGGTCGACGCGGTGCTTGCCGCCGGCTTCGACGATCTGGTGCAGGCCCAAAAGCGGCTCGAAGCGCTGTCCCACGCCGCCGGGCGGCCGGACTTCAGCCAGCTGGCGGCCACCTTCAAGCGGGTGGGCAACATCGTCGAGAAGCAGGCGAAGGACGTCGCGCCGGGGCCGGTGGTCGCGGCGCTCCTGACGGACCCCGCCGAGCAGGCGCTGGACGCCGAGCTGCGGCGTGTGAAGGCCGAAGCGCTTCCCGCGGCGCGCCGCGACGACTATGGGGCCGCCATGGTCGCGATCGTCGCAATCAAGCCCGCCGTCGATACGTTCTTCGACAAGGTCATGGTCATGGACAAGGAGCCGGCCGTCCGTGAGAACCGCGTGCGCCTGCTCATGGAGATCGGCGCCGTGTTCGGCACCGTGGCGGACTTTTCCAAGATCCAGGCGGAGTCGTGAGCGACCGTAGGCCGTTCACCGCGGCGTGTTTGATCTTGGTGGGTTGTTCGATGTCGGGGCCCGTCAAGGCTCCGCCGGACCGCTTCTATTACCCAGCCGGCCTGGCGCACCTGGACAGCCTCAGCAGTGACGCCGGCGTGCTGTTGGTCGCCAACGGAGACTTCGACAAGCGCTTCGGTGCCGGGACCTTCATGGCCGTCGACCTGGACCGGGTCAGTCCGCCGCTCCCGCCCTTCGGCCAGCAGCCTGCCGCGCGGGTGCCGCAGATCGGCCAGCTCAGCCCCGAAGGCACGACACCCGCGCAGGTGTCCATCGCCCCGTTCGCCGGTGAGGTCGCCCTGCTCGAGGTCGCTCCGCTGCGCTACCGCGCCTTCGTGCCGACGCGCAGCGAGCGCATGCGCCTGTTCGCCGTCGACGTGAGCCTCGAAGGCGGGGGCGTGTCGCTGGCGTGTCACCAGCCCGGCCCCGGTGCGGCGGAAGGTGACTGCGTGTCGGGCGCGCCGCAGCTGAGCCCGGTCGAGTTCGAGCAGTCGGCTTCGGGTCTGCCCCGAGCGCCTGGCCCGTACGGGGTGGCGGCGCGCGCGCGCGCGTGTGGCGCGGCGTGTCTGAGCCCCGCCGGGTGTGACTGCGGTGAGCAGGGGTCCTGCTCGGCCAGCGGCGTCTGCCGGCGCAGCAACGGCGAGGTCGTCGGCGACGTGTTCGTCACCCACATCAGCCAGGCCGACTCGCCGGTGGGCAGCGGTACCAACGCCCGCGGGTATGTGGTGCGCGTCGACGCCTTCGAGCCGAAGGTGACCGAAGCGTCCTTCATTGGCATCGACGCGGGGGCGACCAGCTCCGTGGCGGTCGGCCGGCGGTGGGCGTACGTGAGTGGACGCTTCCTCAACCCGACCGGCGATCTGATCCGCTTGGTGAGCGGGGAAGGGGGCGGTTCGGTCCGTTCAGCAGCCCTGCAGGACGCGCTGCGCATCGCCGAAGCGCGCGGCATCGCCCTGTCGAGTGACGAGCGCCGCGTGTACTTGGCCGGTCGCGCGCCGGACGTGCTGGTGGTGGGCGCCGTCGAAGGGGCGGACACCGACACGCCGAGCATTCGGCCGGTGCGGTCGATTCCGCTGCCTGAAGGACCCAACGACGTGAAGGTGCTCAGCCGACCGGGGCGATCGGATCTGGTGGCGATCTCCTGCACGTCGGCCGGGGTCGTGGTGCTCTACGACGATGACGTCGGCAACATCGTCGCTCAGGTCTCTGGCGTTGGCGTGCAGCCGTTCGCCGTGACGGTCGACCAGCGCGGCGGCGGCGCGCGGCTGTACGTGGGCAACTTCCAGGACGGGCGGATCGCGGTCATCGACGTGCCGGAGCTGAACCGGCCACACACCGCGCGGCTGGTCGCGCACCTGGGGCAGCCGCAGCTGTGCGTGACGCGCGGGACCCTCGAGGCGTCGTGTGACGGGGGGACGCCGTGAGGTCGCGCGCGCTGCTCTTGCTCGCCTGCGGGCTGGCTGGACTTGGGTGCCAGCAGACCGTCGTCAGCAACGCCGCGAGCTTCATCGGCTCGCACGACGTGGCGTTGCAGGGCAAGTACCTGGTCGTCACGTCGGCGGACACGAACGAGCTGCGGGTGCTGGACACGACGACGCGGCGGTTCCTGCTCGCGCCCAACCCGCTCGAGACGCTCAAGGTGCCGGTGCTGGATCGCCCGACGACCCTCGTGCTGGACGAAGGGTGGTCTGCCGAAGGGGAGCGTTCGCCTGGGCAGTACGTGTTCGCGCTGCGGCCGGGCGCGAGTGAGCTTTCGGTCGTGTGGGTCGACCCCGTCGATGCGGGCGTCGGCCTGTACGAGGTCAAGCGGATCCCCTTCGCTGCGCCGATCACCGCGGCGGCGGCGACGCGGGGAGGGCAGGGCGTGACGCTCTACGCGGCGACGTTCGACGGCGACCGCGGTCAGCTCGTGCAGCTGGAGCTGCCTGGTAGCCCCGACGCCCTGCGCACCGCGCCGCTGGCCACGTTGACGGCGGCGGCGCGCACCGTGGCGTTGTTCGATCGCGCGCCCGCCGTCGAGCTGACCGTCGTGCCTCCGCTCGCGGGGCGCAGCGCGGCCGGGGCTCCGTTCTGCGCGGCGGCGCACTGCGTGGCA
>JALHOS010000011.1 GCA_022842905.1 Myxococcaceae bacterium
GACTCCGCCAGCGCCTGCCGTGCCGCCGACTCCGCCTGCGCCCGCTGTGCCGCCGACTCCGCCTGCGCCCGCTGTGCCGCCGACTCCGCCTGCGCCCGCTGTGCCGCCGACTCCGCCTGCGCCCGCGTCCGTCCCGACCGGACAGTCGGCCATGCACATGCGGCCGCAACACGTCTTGGGGTACCCGCAGTCGGCATCGGTGTGGCACGTGCTCGTCGTCGTCGTGGGGTCGACACAGCTCACCAGCAGCGCAAGGCCAATCGTCGCGAGGGCGGGGCGGGTGCGACTCAACACGAGGCTGACTCTACGTCGGTTTGACTTCGGCGACCCACCTCCGAGATCAATTCGCCCCCGCGTCGCGCACGAAGCCGAAGCTGGGGTCGAAGGTCCACGTCAACGTGCCGACGCTGGTCGGGCGGATCAGCAGCGACAGGCTCCGCACCGCCGACAGGTCGATGCCCGACGAGACGCCGAAGAGCCACGGCAGCTCCGCGGTGATGGTCGACACCGATTCGAACCGCGTGGCGTTGCCCAACAGCGCCAAGGGCTCCGACGGCACCAGCCGCGCCAGTGAACCCACGCCGCCGTCTCCGCCGCACAGGTAAGCCACCGGCGTGCGGACTCTCGCCCCGCCGTCGCCCCACGCCGAGGCGGGCGTGCCTGAGAACGCGAAGGTCATGGGCAGCCGCAGGCCGCCGTTGGGCGCGGTCAGGTCCCACGTCGCCCCGCTGGCCAAAGGCTCGAACGTGAGCGTGAAGATGCTCGAGACCCCGGCCGCCACCGTTCCGGCCGCGACGACGTTGCTCGTCACCACCCGTGTCTCCGTGGCGCCTGCGAGCGCGTTCGGACAGCTGCGCTGAAAGGGCGCGGGGCTGCCTTCGAAGCGCCGCAGCGTCACCCGTACGTTCGGCCCGAACAGCGCTTCGGGCCCGCCACACTCCGGCGCCTCGTCGACCAAGCCGTCACAGTCGTCGTCCACGCCGTTGCAGTGCTCGAGCGAGGCGCTGAAGTCGGCGACACACTGCACGTTCGCTGCGCGGCACTCCTTCTTGCCGCTCAGGCACACGCCGCGGCCGTTGGGCACGACGCAGCTGAGCTCGGCGCCGACGCCGACGTGGCTGGCACCCGAAGGCAGCGAGTCGAGCAGCGGCCCTTCGTCCACCGCGTTGTTGCAGTTGTCGTCCTGCCCGTTGCACAGCTCACCGGCGTCGGGGCTGGCGCGCACGCTGTTGTCGTCGCAGTCGGCGGAGTTGTTCGTCGTGCCCGGCGGCGCAGCGCAGCTCTCCACCGGGGTGGCGGGGTCTCCGTAGCCGTCGCCGTCGGCGTCGCGGAAGAAGTTGCGCAGGCGTGACGGCGGCTCCGAGTCGTCGAAGCGGCCGTTGCAGTTGTTGTCGAAGCCGTCACACCCGTCGCGCGCCCCGGGGTTGATGTCGGCCCGCGTGTCGTCGCAGTCGCCGCTCTGCTCGACGGCCTTCGACGCCCTGGGCCGCGCGCACACCAGCCGCGTCACCGAGTCCTGGCCCCAGCGGTCGCCGTCCCGGTCTTCGAAGACGCGGAAGGCCTTGCCGCCGTCAGGGCAGAGCGCCTGCGAGGAGGGCAGCGTCGGGCACACCGGGCAGTGAGGGCAGCCGGGGTCGAACTCCGGCACACAGCACAGCCCTTCGTCACAGGCGAAGGTCCGCGCTTGCCCGTCCACCAGCGCCGCAGGACAGGCGCCCGCGTCGTCACAGCGGTACGGGCCGTCGAGGGCGGTCTTGCTCAGGCAGGCGCTGCCCAGCGTGAGGGCGAGCAGGGCGGCGCAGGCCAGCGCGCGGGTGCACTTCATCGAACGAACCCCGTCGTCGGCAGGAAGCGCAGGCCGGTGGTGACGAACTCGCCGCCCCGCACGGTGCCGGTCACCGACGTGTGGTGGCTGACGAGCAGCTCGATGCGGCGCACCGTGCGGCTCGAGTCCGTCCAGCCCCCCGACCAGCCTGCCGAGGCGCCACCGAGGTCGAGCTGAACGCGGAACTCCTGCGCCGGCGGCTGAGGGCCTCCGTCGTCCGGCTCTATGGGCACGGGCAGGTCCACCTGCGTGCGCTGCGCGTGGAACAGGCGGCGGCCGTCCTCGGCGCAGAACTGCACGACGGGTTGCGGGAAGCGGGCGGCGTCGCCCCAGAAGGGCAGGGGCAGGTTCGTCCCAGCGGCGTCCTCGTAGTTGATGATGGGCTGCACCAAGAAGCCCAGGTCCAGCGCGCGGGCGCGACTCAAGTCCCAGACTTCGCCAGGCGGAGCGGTGAAGGTCCACAGCTGCGCCAAGAAGAGCCCGGCGCCGTCGTTGGACGAGGGGTGCACCGGCGTCGAGAGGTTCCACTGGGGCGAAGCCCACGTGCTGACGCCGGCGTCCGCGGCTGACAGGACGTGCAGCAGACAGCCGCCGATTGTCGCCGAGGGCAGGGCCACCAGACGCACCGCGACGGTGCCCGGCGTCTTCGTCAGCTGGGCCGGCCCTCCGCAGCCCGGCTGCTCGTCGAGCTGACCGTCGCAGTCGTCGTCCAGGCCGTTGCACACGTCGGTCACGGCGGCGCGGCGCGGCTCGCAGGTGGGCACACCACCTCGGCACACGCGGTTCCCTTCCAGGCACTGGCCCTGGCCGGCGCTGCAGGCCGCGAAGTCCGTCGGGTGGTAGCCCAGCACGAAGGTGTCTTCGAGCGGCGCTTCGTCCGTGCGCGCGTTGCAGTTGTCGTCGGCCCCGTTGCAGCGCTCGAGGCGGCCGGGGTGAATCTGCGGGTCGTCGTCGCGGCAGTCTCCGCCGACGGGCGCGTAGCCCGCGTCGAGGCTGATGCAGAGCTCGACGGACTGGCTGCTGTTGCCGTAGCCGTCCGCGTCCGCGTCACGGAACCACGCGGTGATGCGGTTGCGCCCGTCCGGTGTCCAGTCGACGCGCCCGTCGCAGTCGTCGTCGCGGCCGTTGCACGCCTCGGGCAGGCCGGGCTTCACCGTGGGCCGGGCGTCGTCGCAGTCGCCCCCGACTTCCACCCAGCGCACCGTGTCGCGCAGCGGGCGGGCGCAGCGCAGCTCCTGCTTGGCCGAGTCGCCCACGCCGTCGTCATCACCGTCGACGAAGTACGGCTTGGGCACGTCGCCATTCGAACACACGCCTTCGAAGGGCCGCGTGCGGCAGGCGGGGACGCCGCCGGGCTTGCAGCAGATGCCGTCGTCGCAGACCAGGCCGTCGGTGCAGCCCAGCTCAGGGCAGCGGTAGGGGCCGGCCGGCGACCACCCCTCGAGGCAGGCGCACAGGCTCAGGGCGCACAGCCCGACGACGAGCGGGTGGGTGACGGGCGGGCGGCGGGTCATCGCTCCAGCGCCACGTCCAAGACGAAGAGGCCCACGCCGAGGGACAGGAAGCCATAGCCCACGCCCAGCAGCACGTTGCCGGTGGTGGTCAGCCCGTCGGCCTGGGCGCGCGCGACGTTCACCTCGTCGAGCGTGGCGCACTGGTCCGAGCCGGTGACGCAGGGGGTGTACGGCGCGACGGTGCTCCGCGCGAGCGCGCCCACCAGCAGCCCCGACGCCAGCGCCAGCGCCCCGGCCATGAAGACGGCGTAGCTGCCGCCGCGCAGCCCCGAGAAGCGCCCGCCGAGCGCCTGCGGCTGGGCCGTGGGCTTGGGCGGCGGCGTCACGTCCACGCGCACGCGGCCGCCTTCGGGAACGTCCACGGTCCGCAGCACCGCGGTGTCGTTGGGGAAGACGACGTCGACCTGGTGCGCACCGGCGGGGAGCCCGACGAGGCCGCCGGCCGGCCCCTTGAGGACGCGGCCAGCCACCTTGACGGTGAGCGATGCGTCAGTCGGCAGCACGAGCGCGCCGAAGCCGCGGCGCGCGTACGACGGCAGCAGCGCGTCGACGGGGCCACGGAGCGCGGCTTCCAGCCCGTCGAGGGTGGTGTCGACCTTGCGCCGACCCAGCTCTTCGCCGTCCGCCCAGAGCGACAGGTCGACGGCCAGCTTCTCTGTGGGCGCCTTGTCACCCTTGGCCGGCTCCACCCCCTTCAGCTCGAGCAGGAGCGTCAGGGCTCCGAGCTTGCGCGCGAGCTGCGCGGCGCAGTCGTCGCCGACACACTTCTTGGGCGCTCCCTTCTTGAAGGCGGGCCCGAGGCTCACGTCCCAGCTCGTCAGGGCGCCGAGCGCCGCTTCGGCCGCCTTCTGCGCTCTGGCCGGCGCCGCGTCCGACACACCTTGGGCGTCGACGACGGCGACCGCGGCCTGCGCCCAGGCCTGCGCCGCGAAGAGCCACCCCATGAAGAAGACGCGCGTCACGGGGACGGGCTTTATCCGGTTCTCTGGGGGGCTGTCCTCGACGCGTTGTCGGAGCACCTGGGCGCGTCGTTGACTTCCCAGCACGTTGCCCGCCAAATGCCCCGCATGGCTTCCGACGTCGTCGAGTTCGGCCCGGTGGTGGTGGAGCCCGGGCAGCGCTACCGAGAGCTGACCGAAGAGCACTTCGCGGTGGACGACGAGGCGCCCGAGGTGACGCGCACGGAGCTGACGTGTGAGGTGGTGAGCGTCGAGGCCGGCGCGCCCAGCTGCGTGAAGGTGCACTACCGCGCGGACGGGCTCGAGGCCGACGGGGAGTTCCTGCCTTCGGCGCTGGACGGGGCGATCGCCACGGTGCGCCGGGACGCCGAGCGTGGCCTCGTCGTCGAAGAGTCGAGCCTCGACGAAGAAGACGAGGCGTTCCTGGTGTCGGACTGGAAGGAGCTGGGGCAGGTCGAGCCCTTGCGGGCGGCGGTGGCCGGCCGGAGCTTCACGCTGGGTGAAGGCGCGCCGTCGGTGGCCCGAGCCGTCGCGCAGTTGCTCACGCGCAACGCGGCCGACGCCGACGCCATCTTCGAGGCGACGCTGCACCACGTGGACAGCGACGCGGCGGTGTTCCAGGTGGCCGGCAGCGAGTCGCAGCGCCCGCCGCATGACCCCGACGCGGTGGGCCCGCCGAAGGAAGCGCGCTTCAAGCTGCACGGCGTCGTCTTCTTGGCGCTCAAAGACAGCCAGCTGCTGCGGGTGCACCTGGAGGGCGTCGGCGCGCTGCTCGAAGGGGAAGACGTCAAGCACGAAGCCCGAAAGACGATTCGGCTCGAGCGCGCGTTCGAGGGAGAGCTTCCCGCCGCCGCGCCGTGACGCGCCGCTTCGTCCCGCTCTCGCTCCGCTTTTCGCGGCGCAGGCCCGAAGTCCTCGCGCCGGCGCTGCTGGGCCACTTGTTGGTGCGGGTGGTCGACGGCGTGCCCCGCGTCGGCCGCATCGTCGAGACGGAGGCGTACCTGGGGCCGCAGGACCTGGCCTGCCACTCGTCGAAGGGCCGCACCGCGCGGACCGAGGTCATGTTCGGCCCGGCCGGCTACTCGTACGTGTTCCTCGTGTACGGCCTGCACCACTGCGTGAACGTGGTGACGGGGAAAGGCGCGGCGGTGCTGCTGCGCGCGCTCGAGCCCGTGGCGCTGCCGGCCGACGTGCGCACCGACGGGCCGGGGCGGCTGGCGAAGGCGCTGGGGGTGGACCTGTCGCTGTCGGGGCACCCCTTGAGTGAGCCGCCGCTGTTCCTCGCGCGGGGGCGGGCGGTGGCGCGCTCGAACGTGCAGGTCGGCCCGCGGGTGGGCGTGGACTACGCGGGCGCGTGGGCGAAGGCGCCGCTGCGCTTCTTCGTGAAGGACTCGGCGTGGGTGTCGGCGCGGTGAAAAGCGTCGCGCTGACGGAGTTGGCCAGGGCGCTTACAGACGGGCCCGTGCGCGGGTGAGGCCAGGGGGTGTCTTCCAGCCAACGGACGCCGAGCACTGACGCTCGGTCCGATGAAACGGGAGCACACCATGGCGATCAACACGGCGGTTCCGAAGTTCTTCACGGGTCTGGGCAACGCGCTCATCTCGCTGCCGAAGATGGCGACCGGCGCGCTGGGCACGGTGGCGACGACGGTGGCGCGGGGCGTGGGTGAGCTGACCGGCAGCAAGGAGCTCAAGGCCTCGGCGAAGGCGGGGCAGCAGGGCGCGGTCGACGTGTTCCAGAGCGGCGCCAAGCAGCTCGGGACCGGCGTGAAGGGCACGCTGGACGGCGTGAAGGACGTGTTCGTTCCATAACTCGCTGGCTGGCACGAAGCGTCGCACGTTGAACGAGGTGGAGGCGCTCGCGGAGGCGGCCCTCCACCTCTTCGCGTTTCATCCACGGGTGCGCGTACCGCTTCCCTTCCGCCCTCAAGCGCATAAAGGGCGGGCGCTCCCATGGACCTTCGCCGCCGCGCTCTCGAGCTGGCCTTCGCGCTGAGCGGGTTCTGCGCGCTGGCGCTGCAGGTCGTCTGGCAGCGCGTCATCTCCATTCACTCCGGCGTCGATCTCGCTTCGTCCACGACGGTGGTCGCGGCGTTCATGGCGGGCTTGGGGCTGGGGAGCGCGTTGGGCGGGCGGCTGGGCGAACGGCTGTCGGCGCGGGCCGCCGTGCGGACCTATGGCCTCGCGACGCTCGGCGTGGCGCTGTTCGCGCTCTTGTCCGTTCCGCTCTTCTACGACGGCGTCGCCCACCTCGGGGCGTGGGTCGATTCGACGGCGTCGAGCTTCGTCGTGCACTTCCTGCTGCTCGGCGTGCCGACGACGCTCATGGGGCTGTCGCTGCCGCTGCTCACCAAGGGCGTCGTGCGCCACCTGAGCGACGCGCCGTCGACGGTGGGCCGGCTGTCGGCGGTGAACACCTTCGGGGCCGCGGCGGGCGCGGCTGTCACGACGTGGCTGCTGCTGGGCAACTTGGGGTTTCAAGGCACGGTGTGGCTGCTCGCGGGGCTCGACGCGCTGGCGGCGGGCGTGGTGCTCGTCGCGTTCTGGGGGCCGCTGGACGAAGGCCGCGGTGAGTCCGCCGCAGCCTCAGCCGAGCCGTCCACTCCGTCGTCGCCGCCGTGGGGCTGGTACGCGCTCTTCGCGCTGACCGGCGCGGTCGCGCTGGGCTTCGAAATCGTCTTCTTCCGCGTGGTGGACGCCATCATGCGGTCCAACTCGTACACCTTCGGCCACGTGCTCACGCTGTACCTGGTGCTCTACGCCACGGGCGCGGCGCTGGGGGCGCGCTGGGTTCGCCGCACGTCGGAGCCGGGCCGCGCGTTCTTGCTCGCGCAGCTCGCCCTGGCGCTCTTCGCGCTCTTCGGCTTCTTGGCGCTGGTCCACATGCCGGAGACCTTCGGCATGAAGCGGCTGCTCAGCGCGTACTTCGCGACGGACGGGTACCTGGCTGGCCCGGCGCTGCCGACGAGCGGCAAGGCCGCGGCGCGGTTCTTGTTCGCACACCTGACCGGCCCGCTGCTCATCATGGGCGCGCCGGTGCTGCTCATGGGGGTGTCGTTCCCGCTCATCATGGGGGCGGTGGCGCGGCAGGGCGCGTCGGTCAGCGGGCGCGTCGCCGGGCTGCAGGTGGCCAACATCGCCGGCAACGTCCTCGGCTCGCTGGTGGTGGGCTTCGTCTGCCTCGACGTGCTCGGCACCATGGGCACGGTGAAGCTGCTGAGCGCCGTGCTCCTCGCGCTGGGCGGAGCGCTGGTGCTCCGGGCGCAGGGACGCGGCCGCGTGGCGATGGGCGCGCTGCTCGGCGTGGCGCTGGGCTTCTGGGTCGGCGCGCCGACGAACGGCCAGCTGTGGGCGACGCTGCACTCGGCGACGGAGGACCGCTTCACGCTCGTGGAGGAGCGGGCGTGTGTGAATGCGTGGGTCCGCCAGGAGAGCGGCGAGGAGGTGCTCTTCCTCAACGCCACGAGCCAGAACGGGTGGCCGTTCGACGACTTTCACGTGCTCATCGGGCTGCTGCCGGCGCTGCTGCAGGACGCGCCGGAGCGGGCGCTCGCGGTGGGCTTGGGGGCGGGCTCGACGGCCTGGGGGCTGCTGCAGGACGCGCGGCTCGCCCAGGTGCGCTGCGTGGAGCTGTGCGGCGGCGAGCTGGGGCTGTTGCGGGCGCTCGAGCGGCGAGGCGCGAAGGAGCCGACGGAGCTGCTCAACGACGCGCGCGCGCGGCTGGAGGTGGGAGACGGGCGCAAGGCGCTGCTGCGCGACGAGCAGCGCTATGGCGTGGTGACGGTAGACGCTCTGCGCCCCAACAGCGCGTACAGCGGCAGCGTGTACTCGCTCGAGTTCTACGAGTTGGTGAAGCGGCGGCTGAAGCCCGGGGGCATCTTCTCGCAGTGGGTGCCGACGGGGCGCGTGCTCAACGGCGTGCGGCGCAGCTTCGCGCACGTCGTCGCGGTGGAGATTCCCGGCGGCCGCGGCCGCTTCCTCATGGGGAGTGACCGGCCGTTCGTCGTCGACGGCGCCGCGCTGCTGGCTCGGTTCGCGACGCGGGCGGAGCACTTCATGCCGGAGCAGCGCGCGCGGCTTCAGGCGCTGTTCGCAGGGCTCGTGCTGGAGCCGGTTCGTGCGGGGGAGCCTGCGCCGGAGCTGCGGGCGGAGTCGTTCAACACCGACCTCTTTCCTCGCGACGAGTACTTCCTCAACGACGAGTGAGCTCGCCCAAGGCGCGGGCGCGGCTCAGCGGTGAGGGGTGCCGTCGCGCGGATGACTCTGGCGGGTCGCCTTGCGAGCGGCTCCAACGTTCCGATGACGTCGACGAAGCCGTGCTGGACGAACTCCTCGGCAGAGCGGAGTCGCGCCGCGTGTGCCGGCGCGGCTCAGCTGCGCGGGGGCGCCGTCGCGCGGATGACCTCGGCGGGTCTCCCCGCGAGCGGCTCGAACGTTCCGAAGACGTCCAGAAAGCCGTACTGGACGAGCTCCTCGTCGCAGTTCGGCGGCGGCGCGGGAGATGGAGGTCCAGGAGAGCGCGGACGGCCTCCTACGAGACGGTGTAGACGTTGCCGTCCGCTGTCAGCGAGACGCGCAGCTGCCTCCCGCCCTCGGCAGCCGCGGAGAGGACACGTTCGAGCTTCTCGACGGCAGCGACGACTTCCGGAGGGCCGACGAAGGTTCGCGGCGGCGGTTCGACGAGGTGTGCGTTCGCCTTGCGCTGGGCGCGCAAGAGGACGGCACCCGCCGAGTCCCGATCGAACTCGCGAGCGTGCAGTGCCAGGAGGGGAAGCCGGGTCATGACCTCACGGCCGTCCCACCAGGCGGAGTCCTTGCCGAAGCCGAAGAAGCGAAAGAGCGTGGCAAGCGATGCGTCGACGACCGCTCGCTCAGGCTCGCCGCGCAGTGCATGCGAAGCCAGCTGCGCGAGGAATTGTCCATGCATGCGTGTGCCGCTGGGCAGAATCGGTTTGGGCAACGGTTTGCGGAGGTTCTTCGGAAGCAGCCCCTCGACTGGCGACCATTGCGCCGTCAGGGCGGCTTGCAGCGCCTTCTTGGGCGTCTCCCCGACGAGTTCGTCCGTGAGATTTTCTGCCAAGTGGACCGAGCGGTCTCCCCCAAGCCACAGCAGCCACGCGCGGTCCTGCGGTGCGCAGCTCCCGTCCCTGGCAACCGCCATCGCGAGCCGCTGCCCTTCGTCCGGCGTCTCGAAGCACAGGACGGCGATCGCGATTGCGTTCACGAGCGAAGTGCGCAGGACCTCCGCGAGCTCCCTCGCGGCGATGGCCGGCTCCTCGAAACGGCGGGCTGATGCCATCCGATCGATGACCAGCCACGCCTCTTCCCAAGGCGAAAGCCAGCTGAAAACCGTTCCCCCCGGTTGCCGAGAAGTGAAGCCTCGACCCAGTGGGGGGCGGACTTCGAGCGTCGAGCGGGGAGTTCGAAGGTCCGACAGGCACCTCTGAACCTTGACCAGCCGATCGCGAACCTCGGCGACGCCCAGCGTCTGGTTGGTAGCGACCAGGCTTCGGGCATCGGGCTGCAGCTCGCCCGGCTTGGAGTCTCTCGGGAGCCAAGTCTCCAATGAGAAACGTTCGTGAAGAGAGAGCGTGACCTGCATCGGCGTTCTGTACACCGGGCGCCGCGAGTGACGGAAGGCTCATGGGGGAACGGTCGCGCTCGAGCGCTGATGCCGCCGGCCTCGAGGCCGAGGCGCTGCACGAGCGACTCGAGTCGCGGGTGGAAGTGAGGCGAGCGCACGTTCGCTTCGCTGCGCTCGGACGGAGGCGGGCTGCCTCGAGGAAGGTGGGCAGCGAGGTGGCCTTCGCTGCCGTCCCGCGCCGACGAGCCACTGCCTGCTCGGCCGGACGGGTGCCATGGATCCGCTTTCCGCGCGGCCGCTGGCAGATGACGGGCGCGGGGAGACTCGTCACCTCGGGTCAGGGGAGACGCCTCCAGCCTCCGCTGCGCGCGCCGGTGGAGCTGTCTTGTTCATGACAAGACTGTGGCCACGGCGGCAGCGGCCAGTCGTTTTGAATTCGCGCAGCACTGGGGTCGGTCGAGCGCCGCACTTGCCTCGCGGGCTCGGGCGTCGAAGGCCTTGAGAAGGGAGGGTGGGTCGTGGGCGCTCGCTGTCGTCCCGCGCCGACGAGCCAGTGCCCGCTCGGGCGGACGGGGGCGATGGAGTCGCTGACCGCGCGCCCGTGATTGGCAGGCAGGCGGTGGGGGCAGGGGTCTCCAGCCCCTGTCTCAAAGTTGATGGTTCTGTCACCTTTGGTGACGGTCAAATATTGCAAACGAGTATAAACACTCGGCTTGTCGTGTTTGTTGATGACAAGACTGTCACCAATGAGACACGTGCTGGCGACCCCTGCCCCCACCCCCGAGGTGGGTTTGCGGCCACCGTCTCGAGGTCGTGGATGGCGGCTTCAGCTCGGCGGACGTCGCCGCACTTCGCGCCGCAATGAGTCCAGGAGAGTGACGGTCGCACTCCTCGCCGACATCGACCTCGAACTCTGCGGATACGTTGGCGCCCGGAGTGGCCATTCGCTGCGTTCGCACGCCGCGCTTTCGCGACCTCACCTCGCGGCGTTTCGTTCGGGCGCTGCCGCGGAGCCGTCGTCGGCCCGCACGCGCGACTACGACGTCACGCTGCTCTCTCCGACGCCAGGACATCGGGGCCAGGCCGGGCGCGACATCGTCCTGGGGAGCACGGAGCCTCTGACGATCGCGGTTCCGCCCAGGAATGCTGACGACCGACCGGCACGCGCGGCTCGTGGGCTCCCACGACGCTGAGCTACGCAAGCTGCTCGCTGGCGACCCGCAGGTCCTCGAGGAATTACCTCTCGCCGAGCAGGAGTCCGCCGAGTGCTGCGATGTCCTGAGCGCCATCGCCTGGGCTTGGGCCCTGCGATCATTCACGTTCCAGCGCGGCCCTGACGACTGGCTGTGCCTTCCTCCCCGCGCAGTTCGCGCGCCCACCGCGTCGCCCGCCTTCGTGGACGACCGGCGTGGGAGTCGATGCGTTGGCGGTGGTCCTCTGTCGCGCTGGGCCCCGGCGCTCGACGCTGGTGTCGCTGGGCGCGCAACCGCCGACAAGGCGCACGGCTTCACCTTCGACCTCGCGGCCGGCGCGGCGACCGACGAACGCGGCACTCGCAGCCGTCGAGGAGGTGGCCAACCTCGGTCCGCGGCCCCGAGCGATCGACGATGAACTCAGCGGCGTCTACGGTCGATCCTGTCGCTCGACGAGCAGCCGCGTCGCCGATGCGCACGGCTTCACCGTCGAACACGAGGCCGGCGCGGCGAACGACCAACGCGGCACTCGCAACCGTCGAGGAGGTGGCCAAGCACGGTCCGCGGCCCGAGTGATCGACGATGAACTCAGCGGCGTCGGCGGTCGATCGCGTCGCTGGGTGCG
Source organism: Myxococcaceae bacterium (assembly GCA_022842905.1). Classification (GTDB taxonomy): domain Bacteria; phylum Myxococcota; class Myxococcia; order Myxococcales; family Myxococcaceae; genus JALHOS01. Next base: position 11,700 of record JALHOS010000011.1, read on the forward strand.
CAACCGCCGCCGATGCGCATGGATTCACCGTCGAACACGCGGCGGGCATGGCGATCGACCAACGCGGCACTCGCAACCGTCGAGGAGGTGGCCATTCTCGGTCCGCGGCCTGAGCGATCGACGATGAACTCAGCGGCGTCGGCGGTCGATCGCGTCGCTGGGTGCGCAACCGCCGACGCTGCGCACGGCTCCACCTTCGACCGCACGGCCGGCGCCGCGTTCGATCAACGCACCAAGGCCACCTCGGCCCACAGCCCGGAGCAGGCGCGCATTCGTCATCGGGCACGCGACGGTCGTGCGGAGGAGCGATGCTGTGCGGTCCCATGTTCCGGCCAACCGCAGCTGGTCGCTCGAAGTGATGCCGGCGTCCTGTCCAAGCCCGACCTCCTTCTTGAGCCGCCTCCCCGCGCCCGCCCGTCCGACTCAATCGCAGGTGCTACCCGAGGTGGGGCCAGGCTCGACAATCGCCGTGATCCTCTCTCCCTCCCCGAGTAGGGACCCGCCCATGGGCTTCGGAGCGGCGGTGTTCTTCCGGGAGCGCGCACCCAACGTCGCGCAGCTCGAATCGCAGGTCCGCGCCGTGCTCAGCGCCGACACACTGGACCTGGAGACGACGGTCCAGCTCTACGTCCACCCGCGAGCGCAGCTCACGGCCGTCGTACTGGCCGACGACAGGCTGGAGCCGTTCGGGCTCTTGGAGCCCCTCGCGATCTCCCTCGGGCGCATGCTTCGGCTGCCCACGTGGTCGTACTCCGAGTTCGTGAACGCCGAGTGGTGGATCGGCGTGGCTGCCTTCGACTCAGCCGGCGAGCCGCTCTGGAGCCAAGAGAGCGAGGACGACGAGCCCGCACCGGGCGTGGTGGCGCGCGTGGTTCACTTCCTCGGGGGCCGACGACAGAGCGGACGAGCGCTGCCGTACTGGCGCATGGCTGCGGACTGGGGCACTCGCAAGCAGCTCTTCGACTACGGCCTCGAGCCGGTGTTGGACCTGGCAAACCAGCGCGGCTGGAACGAACTCGGCCGCGTTCGCCTCGAGTTCTCGACGCGACATCGCTCAGCCATCGCCGAACGCGAGGCGGCGGCCGCACGACGTGAGCTCGAAGCGCGGGCCGCGGCCGAAGTGGAACGCCAGGCGGAGCGTGAGGCAGCCAAGGCCGCCGCTGCGGCCCGACGCGTCGAAGCCAAGCTCGAGGCCCGGCGGCTGATGGACCGACACCTGGTCCCTGGTGAACCGAAGGAGGTCCCCTTGCCTTCCGGCTTGCACGAGCTCGCTCGGAAGCTCTGCGCCAAGCACACCGTCGAGCTGGGCTGGGTCTGGCAAGCCGCCGCTGCTGCCGCGACGCCCTGGCGCTTTCCGACGTCCGCCCTGGCGGAGGTCCCACTCACCGAGCCCGAGCCGGCCGTCCTGGTCGTCAGTCCCGACCTGTCGCTGTCTCTGTCCAAGAGCAGCGTCGTGCGCCCCGACGGCACGCCGGGCACGTTCGAAGAGTTGGTCCGCGTGGCCATCGCCGTTGGGTTGGACCAGCTCGCCGAGGACCTGCGCGAAGACGAACGGAAGCGCAAGAAGCTCCGCTGAGCGCGGCGGCCGAGGTCGCCAGAGAACGACGCACGTCGACGCCGCCCAAAGACCTATCTGCGCTGGAGCTCCGACAGCACCGCCCGGAGTGGCTCATCAGGAACGAAGTGGCCGCCGTCGAAGGGGCCCCGTCCGACTTCGGTCCAGGTGTCTACGCGAGGTGGGGCCACGCTCGGTATGGACCGTTGACAGTCGACGCGCCGGGCCGTGGAAGGAACCGTGGTCTCATGCACGTCATGGTGCGACAACGACCCACGCGAATCATTCAGATTTCAACATGTTGAGCTGAGTTCGATGTCGGCCTCGAGCGCCTGGCGTAGTCCTTGCTGTCACCCCGTCCGACATGGCGACACTCCGTCTCCAGCTCCTGCTCTCCCTGACCGCACTCGCGGCAGTCAGCAGCTGTGGAGGCACCTCCGAGTCGCCGGCCGACGCCGACCCGACCACCACGGACACCAAGGGCAAGCCGGTCATCTACGGCACCGACAACCGCAAAGACGTCTACGCCCACGAGAGCGCCACGCTGCGCGCGCGCGCGACGGAGTCCACGGTCGCGCTCATCGCGGCGTCGGACCTCGACCTGCGCAACCCGACGAACGTGCGCTTCTACGGACCGACCTTGGGCTCGGACAAGCGGCTGTGCAGCGGCGAGCGCTTCACGGCGGATCCAACCGCGGCTTTCTGCTCGGGCACGCTCATCGACCACGACCTGGTGCTGACCGCGGGCCACTGCATCACCAGCAGCGCCGACTGTGCGAGCACGCGCTTCGTCTTCAAGTACTACCGGACCACCGCCAGCAGCCTCGAGACGGTGACGACGGAAGACGTCTTCAGCTGCGCGCAGATTGTCACCCGCGACGAGCGCACCACCGCCGACGGCGTCAGCGACTACGCGGTGATTCGGCTCAACCGCAGCGCCGCCCCACGCTTCACCCCGGCCCCCGTGCGCCGAAGCGAGAGCGCCCTGGTGACGGGTCAGCGCGTGGCCGTCATCGGCTCGGGCAGCGGCGTGCCGTTCAAGATCGACTCCGGCGGCACCGTGCGTGAGCCCGGCGAAGGCGTGTCCTTCCTGGCGACGACGGACACCTTCGGCGGCAACTCCGGCTCCGGCGTGTACGACGTGGCCACCAGCGCCGTCGTCGGCATCCTCGTCGAAGGTGACACCGACTACGTCGAGCGCGGCGCCTGCCAGGTCGTCAACGTCTGCCGCGAGAGCGGCTGCGACGGCGAGACCGTCACCTACGTGCACCACGCCGTGCGCGCGCTGTGCCGGCGGCTCCCGAGCTCCGCCGTCTGCCGCCCCGAAGCCGGCGCCGGGACGCCCACGACACCCGCTGCGCCCTTGCCTCCGTCCGTGGCCTACACCGCCAGCGCGACGAACTCCGCGCAGCTCAACACCGCCGACGTCAGCGTCAGCCTGCGCGCGGGCCAGACGCTGTCCGCCGGCACCTGCACCGTGCCGGGCTCCGTCGGGACAGGCGACACCTTCGTCCGGCTGCTCGGCGCCGACGGGCAGACCGTGGCCAGCAACGACGACGCCTGCGGCCGGCTGTCCTACGTGCAGTTCGTCGCGCCAGCCGACGGCACGTACCTGCTCAAGGCCGGCTGTTACGGCGCAGAGCGCTGCGGCGGAACGCTCTCGTACACCGTCGACTGAAGTCAGGGCTGCTGCGAGAGCCGCCACCGCAGGTAGTCGTAGTTGGCCGTCCCGCTCCGCGTGCTCGGCTCGAAGATGAGGTACTCGGCGTACTCGTTCCACTGCGAGATGTTCACCGGGTACTTCGCCGGTGAGTGCGGGGAGATGTTGAGCCACTTCAGCCGCGTGGCCTCGGGCACCTTGTTCGCCACCAGGTGGAAGTCGGCGAACGTGCGCACCACCCAGTTGGCCTGAAACCACCACAGGAAGTGGTCGCCCTCGAGGCTGTTCAAGTAGTCCTTCGTCGCCTCGTCGCCCCACGTCGAGTGGAAGACGTTGCCGTTGTAGTGAGTGTTCCCCGGCGGCGTCGACGCGTTGAACATGTTGTCGATCCACTCGATGTCCGTCTGCGCGTGCATCCACGCGAGCGCGGCGCTCAGCTCCGAGGGGGTCATGTTCAGCTGGCTGGGCAGGCTGTCGATGACGACGTAAGAGCGACCGCTCGGGGCGCGCGCCGAGAACGGGTCCGGCAGCCGCTGCCGCCACCAGGCAATGGCCGCCTGCAGCTTGGGCAGCACCTGCGCGCCGCGCACGCCGTCGTAGTTCATGAGCGAGAAGTTCGGCACGTAGCGCACGCCCTGGGCACGCGCGGCCTCCCGCAGCTCGTCGTACATGGCGAAGGGGCGGCGCAGCGTGCCTGAATCGCAGCCGGGCCCTCCGCTCCAGGTGCCGTTCCAACACGCGCCGTAGCCACTGGCGGCGCTGTCCGCGTCCGTCATGAGCAGCGCGGCGACGGCCACGGTGCTGCCCAACCCGGCGATGAGCTCCATCTGGTGCGCGAGAATGTCCTGCGAGCGCGCGCGGTACGCGCTCATGCCCCCGTACGCCGGCCACTCCAGGTCCGCGCCGGGCAGGTCCGTCGTCACCCCGCCCCAGCCGCCCACCTGGAACGTGATGAGGTTCTTCACGCGCGACGTCGGCACCGCCGCCGTGCACGTCGGCTGGGTGAAGGTCCCCGACAGCGCTCCGTTGGTGCAGGTTCGCGTCTGCCGCGCGCAGGGCAGGCCCGCCGGCGCCACGGCCGCTTGGTACGCCACGACGGACGTGCCGTTCGGCACCGTCAGCGCCCCGAAGGTGCAGCTCGCCGACGCGCAGGTGTTGGTCGTGTCCGTCCACGCGCTCCACGTCGGACTGGTGGCCCCCGCCGGGCAGGACGAGGTGCGCTGCTGCACCCAGGTGCCCGTCTGGCCGGAAGGACAGCTGAGCGTCCGCGACTGTGGCGCGTCCGGGGTGCACGACGGCGCCGCGGGGCTGCAGGACGCGTAGCGGTAGCTCCCCGACAGCGCGCCGTTGGTGCAGGTCCGCTGCTGCGAGGTGCAGGTCTGGCCCGCGGGCACCGAGTCGGTGAAGTACGCCGTCACGCTCGCGCCGTTGGCCACGGTGCCGCCGCCGAAGCTGCACGACGTGCCCGCGCAGGTGTTGGTGGTGTCGACCCACGCGCTCCACACGGGGCTCGTGGCTCCTTGAGGACAGCTCGAGCTCCGCGACTGCACCCACGTCCCGCTGGTGCCGGCCGGGCAGCTGAGTGTTTGGGTCTGGTCCGTCAGCGACGTGCAGCCCGCGTCGGCCGTCGCGCAGCTCGGGAAAGCGAAGCTGCCGGACAGCACGCCGTCGGTGCAGGTGCGCGTCTGCGCTTGGCACTGCTCGCCGCTGCCGACCGTCGCGGCCGCGTACGCGGTGACGCTCGTCCCGCTGGGCAGCGCGCGGCCATCGAAGCTGCACGCCGCCGGCCCGGCGCAGGTGTTGGGGGTGTCCGTCCACGCGCTCCACACCGGGTTGAGCGCCCCCGCCGGGCAGCTCGACGTGCGCACCTGGGTGCGCGTGCCCGTCTGGCCGGCAGGGCAGCTGAGCTGTTGCTGCTGGGCGGGCGCCGGCGTGCAGCCGCCGTCTTCGGTTCCGCAGCTGGCGAAGGGGTAAGTGCCGGTCAGGAAGCCGTCGATGCAGCTGCGCTGCTGCTCGGCGCAGCGCTGGCCGGGGAGCGCTGAGCTCGTCGCGTACGCCGTCACGCTGGTGCCGTCGGGCACCGAGCGCCCGTCGAAGCTGCACGCGCGCAGGGCCAGGCAGGTGTCGGCCTGGACCGTCCAGGCGCCCCAGGTGCGGCCGCCGTCTTCCAAGCAGGACGACGAGCGCGTCTCGGTCCGCTCGCCGGACAGGCCTCCATCACACGAGAGGACGCGCTGCTCGCTGTCCGTCCGGCAGCTCACGCCCGCGTCTCGACGAACCGGCGGGGCGCAGCTGTCTCCTGTGCAGCGAGCGGTGGCGTCGTCGCAGCCAAGGCAGAGGAGCGCCGCGGCCCACACGCTCAGCAGGAAGCGGTCAACGCGCATCGGCGCAGGCTAGCCACGGGGCTGCGAGCCAGCAACGCCGCGCCACGAACGCACACGGCTCCAGTCCGAGCGGCTAGCGCCGGCCGCCCAGCCGCTGCGACTCGCGGAGGATGAAGCCCTTGTCCTCGGTCTTCAGGTTCTCCAGCTGCACGCCGAAGCCGCGCAGGTGGCGCTCGTCGCTGAACGTGCTCTCGAGCACCACCGAGCCGCGCGCCGAGACGACCTTGTTCACGTCGGCGAATTCGAAGGCCAGCTCCAGCCGCGTACCCAACGCCAGCGTCGGCATGCACGGGAAGAACACGCCGTTGCAGGACTGCAGGTTCATCAGCCGGTGGCCGGTGAAGACGAAGCTCGTCTCCGGGGTGACGGCCAGCGAGCCGAGGAGCGACTGGTTCGGCTGCGGCTTGAGCTTGAGCGCGTCCAGCGGCCACATCGGTTGCGCCTTGCCGGGGCTGGGCGTGGGCCGCGAGCTGGGCGGGAAGGGCGGCTGCGAAGGCCGCGGCGAGGGGCTGCTGAAGGGCACCGGCGACGAAGGACTCGCGAAAGGCACCGGCGAAGACGGGCTCGCGAAGGGCACCGGCGACGGGGCGATGGTGGGGGCCACCGTGGGCGCGTCTGGCGGGAGGCTCGCCTCGACCTGCTGAATCACCTCCGACAGGTACTGGTACGTCAGCAGGTGCGCACGCAGCAGCGCCGGGTGAACGTCCTTCGCCAGGCGGGCGGGGTGGAAGCGCTTGGCGAGGTTGAGGAAGCCCTGACGGAAGTCGCGGCGACTCGCGCTCGCCGGCACGCCGAAGAGCTGGTTGGGCGTCAGCTCTTTGAAGCGGTCGAGTTCGAAGAGCACCTTCTGCGCTTCTTGCTCTTCACGGCGCTGCTTCGCCTCCGGGGCCTCGGCGCCCACCAGCGCTTGGGTCCGCAGGTCGTGGCGCAGGCCGCTCCAGCTGACGCCGTCCCGCGAGACCTTGACGAACAAGCCTGGCCGCTCTCGCAAGAGCGAGACGGCGACGTCCTTGCCGAGGGGGCCGACGATGGCGCCCTTCGTGTCCATGAGAAACCAGTTGTCCATGCGCGTGCCCAGGAGGTGCAGCGCACTATGCGCAGGGAAGCCGGTGCGCAGGCAAGCCGCCTGAGTGGCCCAGGGTGCGCTGGAAAATTCTCAGCCGCTGAGCATGCGCCGTCCGACCTCGCTACGCGGCTCGGCGCTCCAGCGGTGCCGGGGCGTGCCGCGCGGAGATCGGCAGCCGCACGTGGAAGGTCGTCCCTTGGCCTGGTGTCGTCTCGAACGTCAGCTCGCCCTGGTGTTTGTCCACCACGACGGAGCGGGCGATCGCCAAGCCCTGCCCCGTGCCCCGGCCGAGCTCCTTGGTGGTGAAGAAGGGGTCGAACACGCGCTGCTGGACGTCGGTGGGAATGCCGGTGCCGGTGTCGGAGACGCTCACCTGGACGAAGTCGCCCTCCTGCCTGGTCTCCACGCGAATGGTGCCCTTCCGGTCGGTCCCCTTGACGACGTCGCCGATGGCGTGCGCGGCGTTCACCACCAGGTTGAGGACGACTTGGTTGACGTCGGCGACGAGGCACTCGACCGGCGGCAGCTCGCCGTAGCTCGTCACCAGCTCGGCGACGTACTTGTACTCGTTGCGCGCGATGACCAGCGTGCTCTGAATGGCGCGGTTGAGGTCCACTGGGCTCTTCTCTTTCGCCCCCGGGTGGGCGAACTCCTTCATGGACTTGACGATGACGGCGACGCGGCCCAGCCCCTCGAGCGCGCGGGTGGCGGCCTGCGGCATGCGCTCGAGCAGGTAGTCCAGGTCCGCTTCTGCTTCGGCGTCGCGCGCAGCCTGCACGAGCGGCGCGTGGGGGCCGTCGGCCGCCGCGTCGAGCACCGCGTGATAGCGCTCCACCAAGCCGGCCAGGTCGCCCAGGCCGTCCTTGAGGAAGTGCACGCTGTCGCTGACGAACTGGACGGGGGTGTTGATTTCATGGGCGATGCCCGAGGCCAAGCGGCCGACGGCCTCGAGCTTCTGGGCCTGCCGCAGCTCGACCTCCATCTGCTGGCGGCTCGTCGTCTCCACCTTGAGCGACTCGTGGGCCTGCCGCAGCTGCTCTTCGGACACCCGCACCGACTCGAGCGCCTCGGCGAGCGCGCGGTTGGCGCGGGCCTGGGAGCGGCTCGACAAGAAGCTGCGCCGCTCCAGCTCCCGGCGCACGAAGGTCGCCGCCACCGCCAGCAGCGCCGCCGAGAACACGTACGCCCCGACGCCGAACGTCGTCGCCAGGTCGACGTGCGGGTTGGTCGCGACCGAGGCGCCGTAGGCCAGCAGCGCCACGCTGAAACACAGGGCCGTCAGCCGCCAGGTCCACAGCGCGAGGAGCCCCGCGCCCCAGAAGAGCAGCGAGAAGCCGATGGCGTACTGGGTGTGGTGCTCGACGCGGCTCAGGAAGAAGGCCACCACCAGCGCGGCGCTCAGCCACGTCAGCGCCGTCAGCGCGCGGTGGAGCCACAGGTCCGGCGGCCCACGCAGCCGAAGCCACGAGAGCGCCGCGATGACGGTGACGACGGCCCTCGGCCAGCGAAAGCCCGGCGCCAGGCCCGGCTCCACCCACCAGTCGAGCGCCGCGTATGCGGGGAACAGCACCGCCACGGCGGCGAGCGCCATCGACATGGCCGCGCGCTCTTGCTCGAGCAGCGCCGCCGCCCACGCGCGCTCTTCTTCGAGCGCTTCGTCGGCCACCGCGGGCCCGGTGCTCCCGGCTCCTGCCCTGAGCGTGGCGGCCATGCGCAGTCGCTACGCAAGCGCCGTGCGCGCGGCCGCGGGCGTCGTCGCGTCGGCAGGTTGACTCGCAGCGCCCTGGGTCAGCCGGGCTTCAGCAGAGCGGAGCGCTCGTCAATTCGCCGTCGCCGGCTTGCGCGACATCACCTTGAGCGGCAGCCGCAGCACGCCCGCTTGGAAGTTGCGCGCTCGCTCCAAGAAGCTCGCCGTCACCGTGTACCCCCGGGGCACGAGCAGCCCGCCGGACGTCATGCGCACCTCTTCGGCGAAGACCATGCCCACGCGCAGCCCGTCGAGGCCGACCTCCGAGAGCTCACCGAAGTCGGCCTTGGCCAGGTGCAGCAGCGCGTCGAACAGCGCCGCGTCGCCCAGCTCGGCCTGGGCCCGGAGCGCCAACGATGCCAGCTCCGGCGTCGTTCCGGCCACCACCAGCCGCTCGTAGTCCGTGGCCAGCCGCAGCACCTGCACCCGCTGGCGCAGGCTCGGCGCGTGGGCCTGGGCCGCAGGGAGGCTTGGCCGGTGCACCCAGCGCAGCAGCTCGCGCACCCCTTCGAGCCGGGGAATGTGGCCCAGCAGGTGCTCGACCGTCGCGGGGGCGGCGTCCGCCATTTTCTGTTCCGCGGCAGAGAGCGCGCGGCCGTCATGGAGCTTCTCGGCCACTTCGTCCGGCAGCGTCACGGCGCCCAGCTGCGCCAGGAGCGCGGCGACCTCGAGTTGCCAGACGTCGGCCAGGCCCAGCGTGCGCGCCAGCGTGCCCACGTGCTGCTTGATGCGCGAGGCCCGCCCGAAGACGAGCGGCCGGGTGAGCGCCAGGACGTCGGTCAGGGCTTTGACGGCGCCCTGGAGCGTCTGCTCGAGCAGCACGCGCTCGGCGGTGCGCAGCCGGTGGTGCTCCACGCCGTCCTGCAGCACCCCCTGCAGCACGTCGGGGGAGACGGGCTTCTGGAGGAAGCGAAACACCTGCCCGAAGTTCACCGCGGCGATGGCGGCGTCGAGGTCCGTCTGCCCCGTCAGCAAGATGCGCGTGGTGTCGGGGACGAGGGCCCGCGCTTCTCGGAGGAACGTGGCCCCGTCCATGCCGGGCATGCGCATGTCGGAGACGACGCAGACGACGGACGGGTCCGCGCGCAACAGCTCGAGGCCCGCCTCTCCGCCCGGCGCGGTCTGCACGTCGAAGCGCCGACGCAGCATGAGCGACAGGCCTTCGAGGAGCTGCGGCTCGTCGTCCACGCAGAGCACCCGAGGTTTGGCTTCCATCGCGCTCTCCCCCTGTCCTACGCCGCGCGCCGAGGTGCTGCGCGCGCGGCCTTCGCCTGGGCCAGCCAGCCGGGCAGGCTCGCCGCGTGCCCCGAGCGCGCCAGGAACTCGAGGTCCAAGCCCTGGGGCACCTCGTCCGTTGGGGCCCCGGCCAGCGCCGCCGTCGCCACGTGCACGGCGGCCAGAACCTGGTCGCTGCCTTCGCCCACCGTGCTCGGCTCGTGGTGTCCAGCGACGACGCGCACCAGCGCTTCGGGCAACCCCCACACGCCCAGCAGGTACGCGCCGACGGCCATGTGCGTGGCGCCACAGTGCGCGGCTTCGTGCACGTGCAGTGGCGTCCCTTCGTCCTGGGCTTGGCGCAGGGCGGCGCCGAAGCCGCTCGGCTCGGCCCGGGCGATGACGAGCTGGCCGATGTCGCAGAGCATGGCCGCGGTGAAGGCGGCGTCGCGCTCGGCGCCGGCCAGCCGCTTGGCGAGGCCGGCGGTGCGCAGCGCGTTCGCCTGGAGGCCCGCCGCGGAGAACCCGGGCACGTTGGGCTCGGGCACCGCGAAGACGTGCGCGGAGATGGCGAGCGTCTTCACCGTCTCGGTGCCCAGGAACGTCACCGCCTGTTTGACGGACACGACGGTCTGCGCCACGCCGAAGTACGCGGAGTTCACCAGCTGCAGCACCTTGCTGCACATGGCGGGGTCCCGCTCGACGACGCGCACGAAGTCGTCCGTCGACGCCCTCGGGTTGGACGCCACGTAGGAGAGGTCGAGGTACGTGGACGGAATGCTGGGCAGCGCCTGGAGCCCGCCGACCCACGCGCGGACACGCTCGTCCGCCACCGTGCGCTTGAGCGCTTCGGCGCGGTTGAGCATGACGCGCAGCGCTTCACCGTCGTACGGCTTGGCGAGGAACTGGTGGGCCACCGTCGCCGCCCGCAGGGCCGCCGCCTTCTCCGACGAGCCGGACAGCACCACGCGAATCGCCGACGGGCAGCGCTGCTGCACGGCCGCGAGGAAGGCGGCGCCGTCCACCGGGGCCATGCGCAGGTCACTGAAGACGATGTCGAAGGGGCCGGCGTCCACGGCCTCGAGCCCGGCTTGCGGCCCTTCGGCGAAGGACAACAGCCAACGGCGGCGCTCCTTGCGCAGCAGGTCTTTGAGCCCGTCGAGCACCGCGCGCTCGTCGTCGACGAAGAGCACCCGCAGCGGCGGCGACGTGGGCGCGGGGGTGACGCCGGACGGCAGCTCAGCGTCCATGGCGTGGGCCCCCGTCCTCGGCGTCCAGCGCCGAGAGGCTCGTTTCGATGGTGGCGCGCAGGACGTCTGCGGGACAGGGCTTGCTGAGCAGCGCGTGCGCCAGGGGTTGTACGCGGGACACCATGTCGGGCTCGGCGTGCCCGGACAGGACGACGCGGGCCGTCCGCGGGTGCAGCGCCTGGACGCGGCGCAGGAGCTCCTCGCCGTCGATGCCGGGCATGCGCAGGTCCGACACCACGACGTCGAAGGAGCGCACGGCCAGCGCGTCGAGCGCGGCCTCGGAGCCCAGCGCGAACTCCATGTCCCAGCGCCGGCGCTCGCGGCGGAGCAAGTCCTCCAACGCCGTGAGCACCGACGCCTCGTCGTCGACGAAGAGGATTCGACGCCGCGCTGGGCTCGTCAGGGACATGCCAGAGGAGCTGACCTGCATCGCGCGCGCCCAGTGCCCGCCCTGGGAGGCACCGGGGTCATCAGGGCCGGCGGCCGCGGCGCCTGGGTCCGCGCGGACTGCCTGACGCCCGGCCGACCCGGGGCCACGCAAGGACTCGCCCGCCGCGCTGCTTGGTACGCGGCGTGCTCGGGCTCGTCACCGGGAGCACAGGTGCGGGAGGCCGTCATGGGCGCGTTGGCGTGGGACGAGAAGTTCAACACCGGGCTGGGCGCGGTCGACGCGCAGCACCGGCGGTTGGTGTCGCTGCTCGACGCGTTCGGCGAAGCGTGCACGCGGCCTGGAGGGGTGGATCAACCCAGCGTGACCGGCGCGCTGGGCGAGCTGGCGGACTACGCGCAGAGCCACTTCACCGCCGAAGAAGCGCTCATGGCGGCCCGCGGCATCGACGCGCGGTTCTTCGCCCAGCACAAAGACGAGCACGCGGACTTCGTCGCGCAGGTGGGCCGCTTGAGCGTGGTGGCGTCGGACGACGCCGGCGCGCGGCAGCTCTTTCAGTTCCTGGTGGGCTGGCTGACGTTCCACATCTTGGGGACGGATCAGCGCATGGCTCGGCAGCTGCGGCGGCTCGACGACGGCCTGTCCGCCCAGCAGGCCTACGCCCTCGAAGAAGCGGGTCAGGACGTGGGCGCGGGGTTGCTGCTGCGGGCCTTCGGTGAGCTGCTTGGCTTGGTGGACGAGCGCAACCGCGCGCTGAGCCGCGCCAACGAGGACCTCGAGCGCCGCGTGGCGGAGCGCACCGCCCAGCTGTCCGACGCCAACACCTCGCTGCGCGCGTCCGTCGAGGCGCTCGAGGCGCGGCGGGCCGAGCTGCTGGCGGCGCACCGGGCGCTCGAGAGCGAGGTCGCCGAGCGGCTCAAGGTGGAGCTCGAGCTGAGGCAGGCGCAGAAGCTCAAGGCCGTCGGCGCACTGGCCGCGGGCATCGCGCACGAGTTCAACACTCCGCTCCAGTACGTGGGGGACAGCGTGCAGTTCCTGTCCGAGGCGGTGGAGGACCTGCTGAGCGTCGCCGCGCCGTCGAGCTCGGGTACGGCCGCGCTGTCTGCTGCGGAGCTGCGCTCCTTGGCCGAAGCCGGGCCCCGCGCGTCGCAGCGCGCGAAGGACGGGCTGGGGCGCATGGCCGGGTTGGTGCGCTCACTCAAGACGTTCGCGCAAGCCGACTCGACGGGGCAGACGAGCGTGGACCTGAACGCCGCGGTCGCCAGCACCGTGGCCGTCGCCAAGCCGCAGCTCGAGCCCACCGCCGACGTGGTGCTCCACCTCGGCGCGCTCCCGCCGGTGGTGTGTGAAGTGGGGGCCTTCAACCAGGCGCTGCTCGCGGTGCTCATGAACGGGGCGCAGGCCATCGCCCAGGTGAGCGCCGGCAAGGGCCAGCGCGGCACGCTCACCGTCCGGACGAAGCACGAGGGCGCCCACGCGCTGGTCGTCGTCGAAGACACCGGCGGCGGCGTGCCGGCCGCGGTGCAGGAGCGCATCTTCGAGCCGTTCTTCACCACGAGGCCGGTGGGCCAGGGCGCGGGCCAGGGCCTGGCGGTCGCGCGCTCCATCATCGTCGACGGCCACCACGGTCAGCTGTGGTTCGAGACGGAGCTTGGCCGCGGGAGCCGCTTCTTCCTCAAGGTGCCGCTCGAGGGCGTCCGGCCGGTGCTGCGGGCCGCATCCTGAAGGCGCGCGGCGCTACTGCGCCAGCGTGTCGAGGCCGCTGAGGCACCGGCTGAGCGCCTTGCTCGGCCGCTGCTTCTTCCCCGCTTCGAGCCCTTGCTTCGCGGTGGCCTGTCGCTGGGCCACGTCGCCCTTCTTGTCGAAGAGCGTGGCCTTGGCCTTGTACAGACAGACGCGGCGCGGCCCTTCTTTGCTCTTGCCCAGCGCCCGGTCGATGGCGGCGATCGCCTCGTCGAAGCGCCCCAGCTCTCGGTACGCCGTCGCCAGCCGCGCCGACGGGTTCCAGTCTCCGGGCAGCTGCGCCTCGGAAAGCAACAGCGTGTCCACCACCCGCGCCGGCGTCTTCGCGGCCAGCGCCGCCCCCAGGCGGTGCGCGTCGAACGCTGCGCGCGCCTGCGGGGTCGGGCTCAGCGCGGCTTCCTTCTCGAGAAAGTCCGCCCAGCCGCGGGCCAGGGCCAGCGCTTCGGCCGGGTCCTTCGCGGCCTGCCGCTCTTCGACGAGCAGCTCGTACAGGCTCGACAGGTCGTCGGCCATGGCGCCCGGCAACGTCAGCGCCTTCTTCGCTTCGGGGACGAGGGCCTTGAGCGCTTGGCCGCGCAGCGTGTCCTTCTCGGGCAGCTGCAGCGCGCAGGACAGGCCCCAGCTGACCACCGCGACGAAGTCCGACGGCAACTGGTCTTTGACGCCCACGCCGTCCAGCGCGGCCTGCGCGCAGGTGTCGTACTTCTGCACCGCGTACAGCGCGTAGAGCAGCGACACCGTGCCCCGCGCGCCGCCTTGGCCCTTCGCCGCGAGGTACTTGTCCGCGGCCTGCAGCGCCTCGCCTCGCGCCAGGAGCACGTCCGCGGTGGGCTCCTTGGCCGCCTGCGCGCCCTTCGCGGCCTCGAGCAGCGCCGTCATCTGCTGCTCGTCGGCGCTGCCGGCCCACTTGAAGACCACCTGCCCGCTCGCCGCGTCGACGAAGAAGAGCGTCGGCCACACGTCCACCGGGTACTTGTCGAGGAAGGCGGCGTTCCTGTCCTTCTCGGTGTCCACCGCCGCGAAGACGACGTCTTTCTCGAAGGCCTTGAAGGCCGGCCGCGTCAGCACGTGCTCGCGCATGTAGACGCAGGTGTGGCACCAGGGCGCCCACGCGTCGACGAAGAGCAGCTTCTTCTGCTGCTTGGCCAGCGCCAGCGCCTTGGGAAAGTCGTCTTCGACGACGGCTGGACCGCCGCCGGCGGCGAGGAGGGTGAGCAGAAAGGCGAGCATGTCGCGCCTCATACCAGGCAGGCAGTGCGCCGCGGCAGGTGTCAGGCTTCTGGCGCTCCGTGACGCGACGGCCTGGTGGAGCGGTGCGAAGGCCCGTTACGGTTTGATCCGTGCCATCCCCCTCACGCTGGGCCGCCTTGCGCGCGGCGGTCGTGCCGCCGACGCCTGCGGGCGCGAGCATCGAGCAGCGGGTCCACGCCAAGCGCGTCGAGCGCTTCGCCACGCTGCTGCTCGTCGCCGCCGGCGGTGCGGCGGGCTCTTTTGTGCTCCACCTCGTCACCCGACTGTGGCTGCCCGCCGTCATCACCGGGGCCTGCGTCGTGGCCACGGTGGCGGCGCTGTGGGCCGTGCGCCGCGGCGTCCACGTCGGCCAGGTGAGCATCGCCTACGTGGTGCCCATGTCGCTGGTCGCCGCGGGTGTGGTGCTCGCGTCGGGAGAAGCCGGGCTCGTCTCACTGATGTGGATTGGCCTGGGTCCCACGCTCGCGCTGGCCTTCGCCGGCCCGCGCGCCGCGCTGAGCATGCTCGGCTTCACGTCGGTGCTGACGGTGGCCACCATCGTCCTGGTGAAGCAGGGGGGCTTGCCGGTGCTCATTCCACTGCCCGCGCTGGGCCTCGCCGAAGCAGGCGCCATCATCGGCGCCACGGCCACCTACCTGGCCATGACGTGGACGTACGAGCGCGAGACGAGCGCCATCATCGCGGAGCTGTCCGCCAACAACGCCACCCTCGCCGAGGCCCGCCAACAGGCGGACGACGCCAGCCGCGCCAAGAGCGACTTCGTCGCCGTCATGAGCCACGAGATTCGCACCCCGCTCAACGGCGTGCTGGGCATGACCGACGCCATGCTGACGACGGAGCTGCCCGAGGAGGTCCGCGAGGGGCTCCTCGTCATTCGCCGCAGCGGCGACACGCTCATGGCGATCCTCAACGACGTGCTCGACCATTCGAAGCTCGAGTCGGGCCGGCTCAAGACGGAGCGGCTGCCCATGGACGTCGCCGCCGAAGTACGGACCGTCGCGCGGCTCTACGAGCAGCAGGCCGAGGAGCGCGGCAACCAGCTGTCCGTCGGCGTCGAGCCGGGGCTCCCGCCGTGGTCCATTGGCGACCCGCTGCGCTTTCGCCAGGTGCTCAGCAACCTGGTGGGCAACGCGCTCAAGTTCACCCGGCAGGGCCGCGTCGACGTCATGGCCCGCGTCGTCTCCGGGCGGCTGTGCGTGCAGGTCCGCGACACCGGCATCGGCATGAAGCCGGAAATGCTGGTCCGGCTGTTCGAACCGTTCAGCCAGGCAGACGTGTCGACGACGCGGCGTTTCGGCGGCACGGGCCTGGGCCTCGCCATCGTCCGGAGGCTGGCCGACGCCATGGGCGGCGCGGTGCGCGTCGAGAGTGAGTTTGGCAGAGGGTCCACCTTCACCATCGACTTGCCGCTCGAGCCCACCAACCCGCCGGAGGAGATTTCACGCGAGTTTCGCCGGCCGGTGCGCGGCCTCAAGGTGCTCGTCGCCGAGGACAACCTCATCAACCAGCGCGTCGCCAAGCGGCTGCTCGAACACTTGGGCCACGAGGTCACCGTGGCCAACGACGGGGAAGTCGCCGTCGCGCTCGCGCAGACCCAGCGCTTCGACGTGGTGCTCATGGACTGTCACATGCCGGTGGTCGACGGCTACTCGGCCACCGAGCAGCTGCGCGCGCTGCCTTCCACCAAGGACCTGCCCATCATCGCGCTGACCGCCGCGACCGACGCCCCCGAGGTGCAGCGCTGCCACGCCGCCGGCATGAACGCGGTGCTCATGAAGCCCGTGCGCCAGGAAGACCTGGAGCTGGCGCTCGTGCGGCACCTGCCCGTGCGCGCCGCTGCCTGAGCGCGGGGCGGGGCGTCAAGGGGCCCATGCAGGGGAAGATCGCACCTGTGCGCAAGTCGTCACACGCGGCGACAGATTTGACACGTGCAGGAAGCCTGAGCAGCCGCCACTATTCGCACGTCGTTCCACCGCAGCGCGCTGGTTAGACCCGTCGGGCATGGAGGCTTGGAATGCACTTCGAGCAAATCCGCAGCTTGGGGCCGAGGCTGGAGCAGTACTTCGATTGGTACCGGCGGCAGGAGCCGGACGTGCCGCAGGAAGCGGCGAGCGTCGTCGACCGCTTCGTGCAGCTGGTGCGCGGGCCGGCGAACGCGGAGGCGGCGCGGCGGCTGCTGCAGGACGCCGCGGGCTTCGACTTCGGCACGCTGTGGGAAGAGATGCGGCTGGCGCTGCTGACGCTGGCCTACGGGCGCTGACGGCGCACCGTCATTCCGCCCGCCGTCATTCCTTGCCGCTGAGCGCCGCGAGCGCTTGGGCGGTGAAGCGCACCAGCGGGATGACGCGCTGGTAGTCCATGCGCGTGGGGCCGATGACGCCGACGGTCCCCACCACACCTTGGGCGCTCTCGACGGGGCTGGCGATGACGCTGACGTCGCCCTGCGCGGAGAAGTCGGACTCGGCGCCGATGAAGATCTGCATCTCCCGCGCGCGCTGCACGCGGTCGAGCAGCTGCAGGAGTTTGTGCTTCTCGTCGAGCGCGCGGAAGAGCGCCCGCATGCGGCGCACGTCTTCGGAGAACTCCGGCTGCTCCAGGAAGGAGCCGGTGCCTTCGATGAGCATGCGCTCGGCGGACGGCACGTCGGTCGCGGCGGCGCCCAGGCGCAGGGCTTTCTGAATGAGCGCGTCGTACTGGCTGCGCTCGCTGTCCAGCTCCGAGAGGATGCGGCCCCGCGCTTCTTCGATGGGCAGGCCCAGGTGCATCAGCTCGTTGAGGTAGTTCTGCGCTTGCACCAGCTCTTCGGCGCTGACGGGGAAGCCCACCGAGACGAGCTTGTTCTGCACCTGGCCGCTGGCGCCGACGAGGATCGCCAGCACCGTGTCGTCGCGCAGGCGGACGAACTCGATGCGGCTGACGACTTCGGACGACGGCCGGGGAATGAGCACCACACCCGCGTACTGGGACAGCTGGTGCAGCATGCGGCTGGCTTCACCCAGGCGCTCGGACACGTCGACGCTGTGCTTGAGGCTCTGGGAGATGAGCTCCTTGTCCTTGGTGGGCACGTCTTTGAGCGACAACAGCGAGTCGACGAAGAAGCGGTAGCCCGAGCCCGTGGGGACGCGGCCGGCGGAGGTGTGCGGCTTCTCGAGGTAGCCCAGCTCCTCGAGCTCGGCCAAGACGTTGCGCATGGTCGCCGGGGACACTTCGAAGTCGCCGCGGCGCGTGAGCTGGCCTGAGCCCACCGGCCCGCCGGAGGTGATGAATTCCTGGACTACGGCGCGCAGGACTTCCTTGGAGCGCTCATCGAGTTCTTCTGCCATGACGGTGAGGTCCATTCTGGAGACGGCGGTGGGCCGGCGCAAGGCGAGGCTTGTCGGCGTAGGGTACGGAGGCGACCTCATGGCGAGCGCGAAGCGCAGGCGCGGCGGCTGGTACGTGTACGTGGTGCGCTGCCGCGACGGGAGCCTGTACACCGGCGCGAGCAACGACGTGGCGCGACGGGTCGCCGCGCACAATGACGGGAAGGGCGCGCGGTACACGCGCAGTCGTCGGCCGGTGCGGCTGGTGTGGCAGCGGCCGGTGAAGGGCAAGGTCGAGGCGCTGCGGCTGGAGTGGCGGATCAAGCAGCTGCCGCGACGTGAGAAGCTGGCGCTCGTGCGGGGAAGTGCTGACAAGGCCGCGGGGCAACGACGTTCGCGAGGGTGATGATGCAAGGTTCCAGAGCGTTGTTGGCCGCGATCCTGCTGGGTGTCGGGTCGGCCAGCTGTCAGTTCGTCGGGCAGTGTGAACGCGAGGAGGACTGCGGGCCCGGGGCGTCGTGCAAGGCGGGGTTCTGCGTGTTGGGCGCCGCGGACGCTGGCGGTGGCGGTGGCGGTGGCGGTTCGACGGGGAGCGGCGGAGCTGCTGGGAGCGGCGGCACGGCGGGAAGTGGCGGCTCGGTTGGAAGTGGCGGCTCGGTTGGAAGTGGCGGCTCGGTTGGAAGTGGCGGCTCGGCGGGAAGCGGCGGCTCAGCGGGAAGTGGTGGCTCGGCGGGAAGTGGCGGCTCGGCGGGAAGTGGTGGCTCGGCGGGAAGTGGCGGCTCGGCGGGAAGTGGCGGCACGGCAGGGAGCGGCGGCACGGCCGGGAGCGGCGGCACGGCGGGAAGTGGCGGCTCGGCGGGAAGTGGTGGCTCGGCGGGAAGTGGCGGCTCGGCGGGAAGTGGCGGCTCAGCGGGAAGTGGCGGCTCGGCGGGAAGTGGCGGCTCAGCGGGAGGAAGTGGTGGCTCGGCGGGAAGCGGCGGCTCAGCGGGAAGCGGCGGCTCAGCGGGAAGTGGCGGCTCAGCGGGGAGTGGCGGCTCGGCGGGAAGCGGCGGCTCAGCGGGAAGCGGCGGCTCGGCAGGAAGTGGTGGCTCGGCAGGAAGTGGTGGCTCGGCAGGAAGTGGTGGCTCGGCAGGAAGTGGCGGAACGGCAGGGAGCGGCGGCTCGACGGACGCCGGGATTCACCCGACCTCCTGTCGCTTCATCACCGATCCCGCGTGGACGCGTACGAAGCGCTACGTCATCGACGTCGACGGGCGAGATGGCGGGAACGCGCCCATCGAGGTGTCCTGCGACCTGCGGAACTTCGACGGTGGCTGGACGCTGTTTTGGTCGTCCGACGGCGGCGTGGATTCGACAAGCGGCCTCCACCCCATGGACGCGGGACCGACCCCTGGGTCCAACGCCTTCCTCCAGATCACGCTGATGCGGGCGCTCGCCCAGCGCTCGGAGCAAGTTCTGCTCATGACGCCACTACCTGACGGGGGCGTTCCAACGAAGTGGCTGATGAGCGTGCCGGGCGCGCCACCGATCCAGCACCTGCAAAACGGCTGGCTGCTGAACCACACGCCGGACGGTTACGGCATCGACCAAACCGCGAACTTCGTCACCCCCCCCGATGCAGGCTGGCTGCGACTCGACAGCAACAACGACATCTGTCCTGAAGAGGAGATCGTTGCTGTAACACGCTACCCCCAGTTGTACTGGGCGTGCGGCAACGATCTGAGCGTCAACCTCTACAGCGGGGGCATTCGGTGGGTGCTGCGCGACCAGTCCTTTCTGCTGCCCACCGACGCCATCGAAGTGTACCTGCGCTGACGCATGCGCCTGTCTCTGTCCGTCGCGCGTCCCTTCGGCATCGACGTGCGCGTGCACGTGACGCTGCTGGGCGTCGTGGCCTTGTCCGCCTGGCGCTGGCGCTCGTTCGGCGATGAAGGGCTGCTCTTCGGCGCCCTCTCCACCGTCGCGCTCTTCACCTGTATCGCCCTGCACGAGCTGGGGCACTCGGTGGTGGCGCAGGCCGTCGGGCTGCGCGTGCGCGAAATCCTCCTCTTCCCTCTGGGCGGAGTGGCGCAGCTCGAAGGGCTGCCGAAGAAGCCCTGGCATGAGTTCGTCATCGCCATCGCCGGGCCGCTGGTGAACGTCGTCATCGCCGCCGGGCTGTGGTGGGCGTCGGTGGAGACGAGCGCCGACGGCCGAGCCCTCCGCGCGGCCTTGGCCGAGCCGTCGCCCACCGCGGCACACTTCGTCGCGAGCCTCATGCTCGCCAACGGTTTCCTCGCGGCCTTCAACTTGCTCCCCGCGTTCCCCATGGACGGCGGCCGGGTGCTGCGCGCGGCACTCAGCCCGCTCCTCGGCGCCGAGGCTGCCACCCGCACCGCGGCGACGCTGGGACGCCTGCTCGCCGTCGGCTTGATGGTCCTGGGGGCGTGGCTGGGCGACGTGGTCACCGTGCTGCTCGCCGTCTTCGTCGTCTTCGCCGGCCGCGAAGAAGAAGCGCTGCAGCGCTGGCTGACGGTGCTCCGAGGCGTGCGCGTCACCGACGTGCTGCCCACTCGGCCCGTGGTGCTCGCGCCGACGGCCACGTTGGCGGACGCCGTCGCCGCCCTCGCCCGCAGCCCCGCGTCCGTCTTCGCCATCGAACGGCTGGGGCGCCTGGCGGGCGTCGTGACTCGGCAAGACGTGCTCACCGCGGCCAAGGTGCGCTCCGACTCGTCGCTGGTGGTCGACGTGGCACGAACTGAGGTACCCATCCTCGCGCCGACGGACGTGCTGGAGCGCGCGCGGGAGTTGATGCACGCAGCCGACGCGCCGTGCGCCGCCGTTCTCCGCGAAGGAATCCTCCTCGGCCTCGTGTCGGAGGACGAGCTGGCCCAGCAGGCCGTCGTCTCGGCACGGCTGGTGCGCGGCTGAAAGGCCCCTACGCCGCGCGGCGCGCAAGCCTCCTCCTCGGCCTCGTCTCGCAAGGACGAGCTGGCCCAGCAGGCTGTCGTCTCGGCACGGCTGGTGCGCGGCTGAAAGGCGCTGCGCCGCGTAAGCCTCCTCCTCGGCCTCGTCTCGCAAGGACGAGCTGGCCCAGCAGGCTGTCGTCTCGGCACGACTGGTGCGCGGCTGGTGCCCGGCTGAGGGCGCTGCGCCGCGCGGCGCGCAAGCCTCCTGCTCGGCCTCGTCTCGGAGGATGAATTGTCCAGGAGGCTGTCGTCTCGGCGCGGCTGGTGCGCGGGTGAAAGGCGCTGCGCCGCCCGGCGCGCAAGCCTCCTCCTCGGCCTCGTCTCGCAAGGACGAGCTGGCCCAGCAGGCCATCGTCTCGGCGCGGCTGGTGCGCGGGTGAGAGGCGCTGCGCCGCGCGGCGCGCAAGCCTCCTGCTCGGCCTCGTCTCGCAAGGACGAGCTGGCCCAGCAGGCCGTCGTCTCGGCACGGCTGGTGCGCGGCTGAAAGGCCCTGCAGCGCGCGGTGCTGAAGACTCCGCCTCAGCGCACCGCGACGCCCGTCTTCCGGCTCGCGACGACGCTGCGCGCGGGCACCACGGGCACCTTCATCGCCGCGCTCCCACGCTCAAGCGCCCCTTCGACGTGCAGCTCGCCCTCGAGCTTCAGGTCCGTCGCCGAGTCGTAGGACACGGTGCCCGAGCCGGTGACACGCACGCGCCCGGCCTCGACGCTTCCTTCACCTCGCGCCGCGTCGATTTCCCGGAACGTGACGTCGTACGCCAGGTCCTTCGCGTCGAAGCGCAGCAAGTCCGCGCCCAGCTCCACCGTACCGGCGCCACCCTTCAGTCGCGCGCGCTCCACGTCCACCAACAGCCCGTCTCGCTCCAGTCGGGCGCCCCGCACCAGCCCGTCGAGCCGGTCCGCGCGTCCGCGCAGCGTCAGCCCCGCCGGCCCCAGCGCCAGGCTCCCGTCGAGGCGGGTCGCGCCCAGCTCCACCGTCCCCGGCGCCTGCGCGCTGCGCGAGGTGAGCCGGCCGCTCTGCACGTCGCCCTGGAAGCGCTCCACTTCGAGCGAGACGTCGTCCACCTGCGGCAGCACGTCGGTCCGCGGCAGGCCGCGCTCGTCCAGCTGGAGCGTCGAGCGCGCCCGCACCGACACGCCCGACAGCTGCCCCTGGCCCAGCACCAGGTAATCGCCGTTGGTCTGCTTGGCGACGAGCGCCTGCGCCGCCGCGGACAGGTTGCGCAGCTCGCTCTGCGCCACGGCGCGGTTGCCTTCTCGGTGGTAGCGCACGTGCAGCTCCGCCGAGCCCGTGCCGCCGCGCAGCGCCAGCTCGCCGTTGGACACCGTCGCCTCGGCCAGCGCCAGCCGGCCCGTCAGCTCACCCGCGCTCGGCGTGCCCTTGAACGACAGCGTCGAGCCGGCGGCGAGCTTCACGGGGCCCGTGGGCAGCACGAGCGAGCCTTCGCCGAACGTCGCGTCCTTCACCTCGAGCGCGGCGCGCTGAAGGTCGAGCGCCCGCGTCGCGTCGGCCGTCGCGCTGCTCAGCAGGTGGTCCACGCGCTCGCGCACGCCTTGGCGCACCTGCTGCCCCAGCCGCTTGAGGCCCGAGAGCGGCCCCGTCGGCGCGGGCTCCTCGGCGCGCGGCGGCTTGGGCTTGGCCAGGTCCGCCAGCTCCTGCATGTTCGCCGGCAGCGTGACGCCGGGCACGGGCACCGACAGCGCGCGGCCGAAGACCCGCAGGTCCGCGACGAGGCCACGCTCGGGCGTCACGCGCAGCCCCGTCACCTCGACGCCCACCGCGTTCGCACCGCCGCTCAACTTCACGGTCGTGTCCTGGGGCACCACCGCGCCGTCCCGCACCGCCAGCTTCAGGTCCAGCTGCGTGCCCGGCGGGAAAGTGAGCACTTCGATGCCGAGCGCGTGAATGCCTCCGGACAGCGGCACCTTGAGCGCGACGTCGCCGCGCTGGAGCAAGCGCAGCGCCTCCAGCGGCGGCGTCGGCGGCAGTGGCTGCGCGGGGAGGCCGGCGAGGGCGGCCGGGCTGGTGGCCTTCACCTCGTCGGTCGACAACACCTCTGGGCTCGGGCTCAGCGTGCCCACGCCTGGGCTGCCCGGCGTGCGGGCGCCGAGCACGCGGCCGAGCTTGGCGTCGAGCTTCACGTCGGCGCCTTCGAAGGACAGCCGGCCGTCGGACAGCCGCACGTCGTCGGCCTCGAGCTGCAGGCGGCCCTGCGCGGCGGTGGGGTGGAGCTTCACGCCCAGCCGCTCCAGCGCGCCGGGGTGCACCGCGTTGGCCTTGAGCTTGCCGTCGAGCGTGACCGCGCCGCGCAGCTCCACCGGCTTGCCCTGCTCGACATTCACCTTCGCCACGTCGAAGCGCGCCCGGCTGCCCGCTTCGAGCTCCACCTTCGTCCCGTCGACGGTGACGGCGCCGCTGTCGAGCAGCGCGTCGATGCGGCTGCCCGGCGCGAGCTCCACCTTCATCGTCTTGCCCAGCTTGAGGTCGGTGACGTTCAGCTGCGCCGAGCTGCCCTTCGCGAAGTCGAGCGCCACGGTCGACGCGTGCACTCGCCCGTCGTCCAGCGTCATGCGCACCACGGCCTGGCCTTGCAGGTCGAGCCCCGCCGCGTCCAGCGTCAGCCGGCCGGTGCCCTTCACCGTGGCGTCGCCGGTCAATGTCGCGTCGCCCACGGCCACCGTCGCCTGCCGCAGCTTCAGGTCCGCGTCGATGCCCTCCATGCGCAGCTCCGCGGGGCCCTTGCCCACGGACAGCCGGGTAATGTCGCCGGTGATGACGGAGTCCGGAGCGACGGTGGCCGACCGGCCCTTCCCGTCGTTCAGGCGCGCCGAGTCGATGGTGGCCGCGCCGTGCAGCCGGCCTTCGGCGGTGAAGCCGTCTTTGCCCAAGCTGAAGGTGCCGCCGCCCTTGACGGTGGTGCGCCCCAGGTCCGCGGTGGCCTGCGCGGGGCCGCCCTTGAAGTCTTCGAGCTGCACGTCGAGCCGCGTGGCGGTGCCGCTCAGCTGGAGCAGGCCGGTGCCGGAGTCGCTGCGCAGCTTCACGTCGCCCTCGAAGCGCGCTTTTGAAATCGAGAGCGCGTTGCCGCGGATGTGGCGCTGCAGGTCCGCCACGTCCAGCCGGCCCTGCTTGACGTCGACGTCCAGCTTCAGCTCGCCCCCCGAGAGCGCGATGCCGCCGGTGAAGTGCCCCTGCGCCTGGAAGCGCGCGCCGCCGTTCAAGTCCTTCACGTGCACGTCGGCGGACTTGATGGCGCCGGTCGCGGCGAAGTCGAACTCCACCGCGCCCAGGCTCGTCGTGCCGTCGGCGCTCGTGCGCCGGGGCAGCGTCAGCGCCCCGCTCGTGATGCGCGTGGGCCCCAGCGTCAGCTCGTTCGTCTTGCTCGGCACCGCGCGGCTCGGCTGGCGGGACCGCAGCGACTCGACGTTCAGCGTGATGTTGGTGAGCGTGGTGTCGACGGCCGTCGTGCGGCCCCGGGCCACGGCCACCTCGACGTCGGCGCTGCCAGCCGTGCCTTTGAGCTGCAGCCCGCCCTGGTCGATGGCGACCGCGTCGAGCTCCACGCGGCCCTTCACGCGCAGCTGCGTTCCGGTGCCGGTGACGCGGAACGTGGTGTCGGGGTCGATGCTCGCTTTCACGCCGCCCAAGTCCACGCTCCGCTCGCGCAGCTTCACCTTCGCGTCGACGGTCAGGCCTCCGACGTCGAGCATGCGCTGCAAGAGCGAGCCGACCCCCGCACCCGCTGAGGCACCCGTGCCGCCGGCCGGCTTCCGCGCGGTGTCCAGGCTCTGCGCCAGCTCGGAGAGCCGCGTGGACTTGAACTTGAGGTCGAAGAAGCCACCCAGCTCGAGCTGCAGCTTCTGCTGCGCGGCGTCGCCGACGAGCTTGGCGCCGTTGCCTTCGACCCAGAGCGGCAGGTCCAGGCTGGGGTTGATGCTCAGCTGCGTGCCCTTGTTCCCCCGCGCCGGCACCAGCTCGCCGTTCTTCACTTCGACCTGCATCGTGACGGTGGTGCCCGGGCGCACCGTGAAGCCGACGCCCTTCATCTCGTAGCGGCCGGGCTTGAGGGGAATGGACAGGTTCGCCTTGCCGTCGCCGAGCGCGCCCACCAGGGGCGAGAGCTTCGCGCCGGTGACGGCCGCGCCCAGCGCGCCGGTGATGTCTTTGACCGCGGCCTTGAGGTCGGCCTTGCTCTGGAGCCCGTCGCCGGACGCTGCGGGCGGCGCTTTGGGCTGGCGCGGCTCTGGTTTCCAGGTGGGCGCGGAACGCGCGCTCGCCTTCCGGAGCGCCGCGAGCGTCTTGGCGTTCACCACGCCGCTGGGCGTCAGCTCGTGCGCGGCTTGAAACGCCTTGACCGCGGCCGTCGTCCGGCGGCCAAACGCGCCGTCCACCGCGCCCAGCTCGAAGCCCAGGGCCTCGAGCTGGCGCTGGAGCGCCTCGACGGCCTCCCCGCGTGCGCCGGCCCGCAAGTTCCCGGTTTCAGTGCGCTTGGGTGCGGCTTCGACCTGCGGCTCGGCACTTCGGCGGACGGTGGGCATGGTGTGGAGCACCTCGAAGAAGAACGACACACCTCAGACCGAAACGTCGTTGGAAAGCCAGTGGACGAAGGGGCGCGCCTTCGAAGATTAGCCTCGAGGCGCCGCCGCCGCGGGCTGGGCCACGTCCACCCACAGCACCGCGCCCTGGGTGGGGGCGTCGAGCGTGACGGGCCCTCGTACCGTGGCGCCGTCGCCCGTCTCCAAGCTCGGCCCCTGCGCGACGCGGACGGGCCCGGTGAGCGCCAGGAGGTAGCCGACGCGCCGCGGGCCCACCTCGAGCGTCGTCGGCGTTGGACCCACGTCGAGCCACCACACCTTCACGTCGGCGCGGAGGGGCATGCCTGCATCGCCTGCCAGCAGCGTGGCGCCCGGACCTTGCGCGGTGCGCTGAAAGTACGCGGGCGCGCCGCCGTGGGCGCTGGGTTCGATCCACAGCTGCAGCATGCGGCACGGCTCGTCGGTGTCGTTGCCCTCCGCGTGGAACATGCCGTCTCGCGCGGAGATGAGCTGCGCCCCTC
Organism: Myxococcaceae bacterium; assembly: GCA_022842905.1. GTDB lineage: Bacteria > Myxococcota > Myxococcia > Myxococcales > Myxococcaceae > JALHOS01. Next base: position 37,263 of record JALHOS010000011.1, read on the forward strand.
GCGCGCGCAGCCTGGCGCCGTGGGCCTGGTCGCCGTGGTGGCTGAGCTCCCCGTCGACGACCACGCTCAGAATTTCCATGTCTCGGTGTGGGTGCAGCGGGAAGCGCGAGCGTGGCGCAAAGGTGGCGTCGGCCAGGACCAGCAGCGAGCCCAGCGGCGCGCCTTGCCCCGCCCGCTCGCCGACGGTTGCGACGAAGTGGTCTCGCAGCCCGAGCCAAGGCAGCGTCGTGGCGGGCAAGGTCGCGCGGGGGTGGTGGGTGATGGAGGGCATGGCTGGGGTCGTTGGTGCGCGTCGACACGACGACTGGGCGGCGAGGGCGGACAGGCCCAGCAGCGTGGTTCGGCGGGAAAGCACGCTCGAGTGTACTCCGTGACGACGCCGGCTCGCTGCGTCAGGTGCTCGCGGCCTGGCGCTCGCCGTGACAAACACCCAGGCCATGAAGGTCGTGCTCTTCGGTGGCTCGGGGATGACTGGGCAAGGCGTGCTGCGGGAGCTGCTCGCGCGTGAGGAAGTCACCCAGCTCGTCTCCGTCGGCCGTTCTCCCTGCGGACAGGCGCACCCGAAGCTGCGCGAGCTGCTGCGCCAGGACCTCTTCGACTACCGCGACGTGGGTGACGCCTTCGACGCCGTCGACGCCGTCTGCTTCTGCCTGGGCGTGTCGAGCGCGGGCCTGAGTGAAGCGGACTACCGCAAGGTGACGGTGGACCTGACGCTGGCCGCCGCGCGCGCATTGCACGCGAAGAGCCCGGGCCTCGTGTTCTGCTTCGTCTCGGGCGCAGGCACCGACGCGACCGGCACCAGCCGCACCAAGTGGGCGCGCGTGAAGGGGGAAGCGGAGAACGCGCTGCAGAAGGTGGGCTTCAAGGCGGTGCACTGCTTCCGGCCGGGCTTCATTCAGCCCATGGACGGAATCCAGTCGCGGACGCCGGCGTACCGCGCGCTGTACGCGGTGCTTTCGCCGCTCTACCCGCTGCTCAAGGGGCTGCCGAAGTATGTGACGACGACGCGGCAGCTGGGCTTCGCGCTCGTCGAGGTGGCGCTCCACGGCCACCCGAAGACGGTGCTCGAGAGCGCGGACATCAACGCCGTCAGCGCGGCGAGCGCGTCACCCAAGGAGTCGCGCTCGTCGTGACGGCGACGTCGCCGAACACCGAGCCGCGGTCCGACGCTGCGACCGCCGGGGCGTGGCTCGCGCTGCTGCTCCCCGTGGCGCCGTTGGCTTGGGCTGGCGCGACAGCGCTGCTGCGAGGTCAGCTCAAACTCCCGCTCGTCGCGGCGGCGGGCCTCGCGCTGGTCCTCTCCCTCGGAGCTGCGTTCCTGGCGCTTCGCCTCGAGGGCGCGCGGGCGCCTTCGAGCGGTTCACTTCCGCTCGGGCTGGGACTCTCAGCAGGGCTCGGCGTCTTCAGCGGGGCGCTGCTGTGGGTCGGCGAGTTCGATGGCCTCCCGTCCGTCGGCGGCGGAGACGCGGGTCAGCACGTCGGGCTGCGCGCCCTGTTCCTGTCCAGCCAGCCGGACGCCTATTACGGCTTCGCGGGCTTCTACGTCGTCACCGCTGCGCTCGAGCGCCTCGTGGGCCTGACGCCCTTCGAGTCTTTCCGCGCTGTCTTCTACGCGGTGCCCTTCTTGTTGGCGCTCTGCTGCGCGGCCGTCGCGGTGGCGGCTGGAGCGCTCGGCGCCGGCGCCTCGCGGGCGAGAGCTGGGTTTCTCGCCGCGTGCCTGACGGCCGTCTTCTTCTACGTGGCGCTGCCGCTGCTCTCGTACGCGCAGGCCGACGGCTTCTTTCCGCACCTCGCGTCGCTGCCGCTGTGGACGTTGGCCTGGGCCGTCGTGTCCAGCGCGCGTCATTCGGCGGTGCGGCTGGGCGTGGCCGTGCTCTTCCCGGCGCTGCTGCGTGCGTCGTACGGCCTCAACCTCCCCGAGGTCCTCCTGGTGGGCGCGGGGCTGGTGGCCTGGGAGAGCCGCGCGGTGGTGGGGCCTCGGCGGTGGGGCTTGGTGGCCGTCGCCGTGGCGATGACGCTGGGCGCGGCGGCCGCGGCGCGCCAGCTGTGGCCGCTCATCGTGGAGATGCCGGGAGGCGTCGTCGCGCACCGCGTGGAGCTGGTGGCGGTGGCGCAGCTGGGGCTGGGGGCGCTGCTCCTCGGCACGCACCGCTGGGCGCCGCACGCGAGCAAGGGCGTGGTGTCCGGCGCTCGGTTCATGGGTGCGCTGTGTTGTGCGGGCGGCGCGGTGCCCCTCGCCATCGCGCTGGCTGGGCTGCCGCGGCACTACTACCTCTACAAGTATGGGCTGGCGGGGCTCGTCGGCGGGGCGCTGGCCTTCGGCACCACGGTGGGCGTGACGGCGTCGCGGAGCTGGCGTTGGGGCGCGGCGCTCCTCGTCGGCGCGGCGCTCGTGTTCGCCAGCACTCGAGGCAATGGCAAACACTGGAAGCTCTTCCTCGAGCGCGTGCAGGGCCGCCCGCCGTTCGCGCGGTTGGGTCCACTCGGCGACCGACAGGCCGAGGCGCAGGTGCGGGCCGTCTTGAGCGCGCGGGGAGCCGACTTTGGCGGGCTCCTCTCGTCGTCGTGGCCGGGCGCGATGTTCCTCAACGCGACGTTCGGCTTCTGGGAAGACTGGCCGCAGTACGCCGAGGCGCGCCTGCGCGAAGGCCCCGGCCGCTGTGTCTTCTGGTACCGGCAGCCGGACTTGTTCGAAGGTTTCGGCGCGAACGTCGCCCCGGCGGCGCTCGGCGAGGCCGTGGCGCGGCTGGAGGCGAAGGGCGACTCGCAGTGTGCGCAGTGGCCCGCTCGAGGGAGGGCTGGCATGCACGACTTCTGTTGGCGCTGCGATGGCGCGCTCCCGCCGTGACGTGGGGGTGTGCGGCGAAGCTGGGGACGGGTGAAGTCAGGTGCCGTGACGCGGTTGCGGGCACGAGGAGCTGAGGAAGAGGACTCTCGACGCTTTGCGTTCGCCAGTCCGCCCGGAACGCGGAGAAGAGAGCGCGCGGAACACGTGAAGTCTCGATGTGGCGCAACCGGTGAGCTGAAGCCCCACGATCCGACCGCGCCATCGCGAGCTGCCAAGCGGCCACCGCCGCGCACAGTCGTCACCACGCGGACGAGCCGGCACGCTCCACCGCTGATCAACGGTGAAGCGCGCCGCTCGGGCGATGAGGCCGTTATCCACCCATGCGCTTGCTGAGATCGTTCGTCGCGCCGTCGAAATTGCGAAGGGCACGCCTCTTCTCGCTGGCCGAAAGCCCCTGGAACACCGGGTCCCGCTTCATCTGGGCCTTGGTCTTTCCCTTGGCGATCTTCTGTTTCGCGAGGCTCGCTCCGTCCTGGGTCTCCGAGTCGCCCGACGACTGACTCCGGCGGCTCTTGGTGCGCCAGCCGGGCCCAGTCCTCGGTCCGTCTGGATCAGTCGCGCGCGGGGGCGCCATCTTTCCTTCTGACGGAAACACCGTCTTGCCGGTTGGCCTGTAGTCGGTCTGCTTCGGTGCTCGCTTCACTCCTGCCATGGGTACACCTCCTGTGAGAGAGGGTCCGAACCTCGCACGGAGTGCAGCCGCCGTCTCGAATCGCGAGTTCGCCCTGGGACGGTCGACGACAGCTGCCCACTTGACAGCAGCGCCTGCGGGAAGTGGGCGAAGTGCCGGACGAGCGCGCCCGGCACATGGGCGCTTGCGGTGTTGCGCGCTCGGTCGTCAGCGAGAGGGTGGTGCCCTTCTTCGTGGCGTACGCGTACTGGCCGCCGTCGACGCCGGTGGGACCAAGCGTCGCGCGCAGGGGTCGCTGGCAATTCTGCGCGGGTCCAGGCGGTAGCCATTTGGCTACCTTCCTGGTCTCCGCGCCGTTGGCTTTAAGGGCGTAGCGAAGCGAGCTCGTTCGGAATGGTCCGACTTGCCGCCACGCCTGAGGTGAACGTGGAAAGTCGACGACATGTCTTGGTTGCACGAACGGCCCATCGAGCCGCAAAGCGCATGGTGATTCACTCGCTCGCGCTGTGCTCCCTCTTTCTCGTTTCGTGCGCAAAGCCCAACGCGGGCCCGCCGACCAAGCGCATGCCACGCCCGTTCACGGCAAACGCCCCGAGTGATGCGCCACCGGCAGAGCTCGTCGAGGCGCTGCGGGACCTCGACCCTGTCTGGGTCTCACGCCTTCGTCTTGCAGGGATTACGACTGGAGCTGGCCCCGCGGTCCCCGTGACGGTCCGTGTGAGGCGCAACGGAGGCACAGGCCCAGCGACTCAAGACAACGCTGCATTCATTCCCGTCGTGCTCGGCAATCGCATGGGCAACACCGGTCCAGACGCAGACCGCGATGGCCTCAGCGACGAAGCAGAGCTCGCGATTGGCACCAACCCCAACGCCCTCGACACCGACGGTGACACGATTCCCGACTCGTTCGAGATCTTCGGCTGCGGCACCCGCGCCGAGCGCGCCGACAGCGACGGAGACGGCACGCGCGACGACGCGGAGCTCAACCTCGACGACCCCTCCACCTACAGCGACAACGATGGCGATGGCTTGCGCAACGGCCAGGAGCGCGCGTCGTTTGGAACGAACGCGGAATCCATCGACTCGGACGCCGACGGCTTCGGCGACGACTACGAATTCTATTTTTGGACCGCGATGAACGATGCGTCGGACCCCGACCTCGACGCGGATGACGACGGCCAGCCCGATGACTTCGAGGTGGCGAACGGGTTCGACCCGAAGAACGGCAGCTCGCACGCTCAGGATGCGGACGGTGACGCGCTGCCCGACTTTGCGGACCCCAACGACGACAAGGTCTTCGCCTGCGTACCGGGCCACGGCATCGCTGTCCCGGCCGCGAGCGCTACGGGGCCGGTGACTCCGACCGACACCCTGACGAATTGAGGGGCAACATTCAGGGGCACCCGAGCTGGATCTGAGCTGCGAGTCGAGCCTTCACGCCTTCCGCTTTTCAGACGTCCGAGAGGTCCGATCGAAAGGCACCGGTTCAGGCCTCACCTGACGCTCAAGCGGGCCGCTCCTCCGCGATCGAGCTGCCCTCCCTGGACAGGGCGCGCGACCCGACGAGCAGTCCGGCCGCGAGCCCCAGGGCAACGACGCCCGCCAGCCACACCCACGCGGTGACTGGCACGCGGTGTTCGGGCGCGAGCAGCGAGCTCGCAGCGAACACCAGCCGCGCGACCAGCCAGGCGTGAAGTGCGAGTGCCATTGCAGCAACGCGCGCGTCGAGCCGAAAGCAGACGATCGCCACGAGCGAAGGCAGGAGGAGGAGCTCAGCGAGGCCGGAGAGCGCGCTCAGCGCTCGCAGGCTTCCGTCATGCTGCGCCACGAGCAAGGTGACCCCGCCGAGCAGGACCACTGCGACAGGCGTCAAGCTGGCCCATCCGTCCCACCGCGCGGGGCACCACGCCAGACCAGCGGCGAACACCACGGCGCCGCCCATCATCACGAGCGTGTTGAGCTCGAAGAGCTTCGTATCGAAGCGCGCCGTCACCACCTCGGTGAGCATCCACTGCGCCACGGACGGCACCACGAGCAGGCCGAGCGCCGCCACCGCCAGTCCCGCGGCAGGAAGGCTCAGCGGCGCCCCGGCGTGGCCAGGGCGCGGACACATGCTCCAAGCGGACGCGCTCGCCAGGGCCGCCGCCAGAAGCATCACGCTCCAGAGCGCCGTCGGCCGCGGCCCGACCGCAGCAGCGAGTTCCGGCGCCACGTACGCACCGGAGGTCATCGCGCCGTAGACGCAGAGACAAGCGGCGAGGCGTCCCCGCTGCGACCGAAACTGCTCAGCCGCCGCGACCAACACGAGGGCCTTGAAGGCAGCAGCGCCCAGCGCCACGCCGAACAACCCGAGTTCGACCAGCGCGGTGCCGTGAACGAGGGCCGCGCCCGCAGCAGCCACCAGCGTCCCGACGACGAGCAAGCTCATGCGAGGGACGACGCCCGCGAGCGCTGCCACGACGAGAGGGAGCCAGACAGGGAGCTCGCCCGCGGCTGCCTTGACCGCTGTGGCCCGGCCGTGGCTGTGCCCAACGGTCTCCGTCAAATAGAGCAGCAGGTTGGCCCGAAGCCCGTAGTACGCGGCCCGCTCCAGGGCGAACGCCAGGCAGACGAGCGCCACGCACCGCACCGCCGAGGTTCTCGACTCTTCGGCTCCGGACCTGTTCCGCAATCTAGGCCCGCTCCGAAGAGAGCAGCTCGGGGTGAAAGCGTGCGGCGAATGCGTCGGCATGGTGACGGGCGAAGTCGAGCAGCGCGGCGAGCGTCGGCCCTCGCACCTCGTCGAGCGTCCACTGGACCGCGGCGAGGCGCCGCTGCTGGCTTTGCCGAAGCTCCTGGAGCTGCGCTGCGCGCGCACGGACCGAGCCCAGCGGCGGCAGGCGGAGCAGCGGTGCGAGTGCGCTCAGCGCGACCTTCGCCTTCGACGCCCGCAGCGCCCCCTGGGCGAGGGGCAGCCGAGCCGACAACGGTGACGTCCAGTAGACCTGCGCGCCCGCCTCGGACACCTCCCCGATGAGCTCGAGGGCCGCGCTCAGCTGTCGCGCCGGAAGGTGCCTGACGCGACGGGTGCGGACGTACAGCGCCGGCAGCGCGGACTCGGGGTTCGCCGCGAAGACTTCACTCAGCCGCAAGTCGACCGGGAGCTCGACCGGGCGAAAGCCCGCAAGGCCTCCGTTCGCGAAGGTGATGTCCGCGCGCTGTGCGCGAACCCAAGTCCCCAGCGCCTCGAGCAGCGCGCCGGTGGCGTCGTCCAACGCGCGCTCGACACGCTCCAACGTGGCGACCTGCGTGGCCGACAGCTGGCCGAGGACCACGACCCTCCGTGCGCGGTCGGGCTGGACGGCCTCGGGAAAGAGCGCGTTGGCCGCTCGCAGCAGCTTCGCCTCGCCGCGGCGGCCCAAGCGCTCGAGTGCGCGGGGGACCAGCTGACAGGCGTTCCCGGAGCTGTTGGCGAAGTACTGATGCAGCCCGCCGTTGGACAGCTCGCCGCACAGCTCGAACACCACCCACAGCACTCGCTCGGCCGGGGTGAGTGCCTTCAAGCCCAGGTCCGCGTGCTTGGTGATGAGCCTGCGAAACACCGCGCCGGGGACCGCGGAGGCCGGCGTGCAGCGAAGAAGGTCGTTCAAGGTCATGGCGGTGACTTAGCCGGAGCCGGGCAAGCACCTCGAAGGCCGCGCTCGCCGACTCGCCCTCCGTTCGCCGCCTCCTGTCGCCCAGCCGCCAAGAGAAGCGTGGGCGAATCTGGTAGAGCCACACCCCCATGCACTCGCTGGCGTTACTCCTCGCGCTCTCCGCCGTACCGACGTCTGGCGTGGTGCTCTCCAAGACGATGTCGGCGGACCTCGAGGCGTCGCTGGCGCTCGCCGCGCAGGTGCAGCGCGCGCTCGACGTGGAACGTCTGGTCGGCCCCGAAGACGCCACGCGCTGTGCCGCGAAGGCGCCGTGCCTGGTCGAGCTCGCCGCCGCCAAGGGCTGGGAAGCGGTGGTCTCGGTGGAGACCGCGAACGTGCTCGACGAGGTGCTGGTGTCCGTGCGCGTGTACGGCGCGCGTGAGGCGAAGGTGTTGGCGCAGGGGCGCGTGCAGGCCGCG
>JALHOS010000012.1 GCA_022842905.1 Myxococcaceae bacterium
CGAGGAGGCGAAGAAGAACAGGTCGAAGAAGTAGCTGCACGACGGGCTCGTCGGCCGCGGCTCAACTCACCGCGGTCGACGGTCCAGATTTCTGCGGATCTGTGCGACCGCCTACAGGTTGCGCGACTGGTCAAGTTCAGTCGACAACTGGGACGGTGAGGATCGAACTCATTCCACCGCTACTGACAGCCACCTCCACTCCACTACCGCACTTCGGAGCATTCGGGCTGCAGCTGAGGCTTACCCGCAGAACGCGGGGCCAGGGCCACTGATACATAGCCCCGTCTACGAGCGACCCCGTCGACGAGCGCACTTCGCACAGGCCCGGAGTTCCTTCACCAAAGAACTCAAGCAGCAACTCGACGCTCCCCCCGTCGCGCGAAAGCGACTGTCCCGGAGCGATGGAGAGTGCCAACTTGGGCTGCATCTGGGCAGGCCGGCCGCACGTCAGCAGAGACAAAGCAATGCAAGCACTCACGAACGCAGATGAGTTCATCGGCGCTCCTTCCCGCTCAACACGTAGAGCGGCGCTGCCTCCCACTCGCCCTCCGTGCTGGGCGCATCCAAAGCGCTGAGCCAATTCTCCGCATGCCCATAGAACTCGGCACGCGACGACCAGGCGGCCAATGTCGCGAGTTCATCAGCAAGTTCGTTCGTCGCGCCCAACATGGACGCAGAATAGCGCAGGCGCCTCGCCACGCTCTGTCGCTCCGCAGGCAACACAGACAATGGAGTCTTCCAGATCTGTACGAGTTCCTTTTTGAGGCTCTCGGCGCGACCAAGCGTAGGCGCGACACCAATCGTCGCTACGACAGCGTAGCCCCCCATCGGAAAACACCGAGTTCGAAGATCGACGCCGGGCACGCGAATCTCCCGGGCCTGACGAATCGCGAGTATCGCGGCCGCTGACCGGCACAGCGAGATGGCGCTGAGCGGGAGCGGTCGCGCAGTGGCCACGACGAGCGGCGACACCAAGTTCACGCGCCGGTCGAGTTCCGTCCTAAGGTCTCTGGGCGATCGCCTGGCGCCCGCAAGATCGGGTGTCGGAACACCAGTGAACGTTCGCCGAACTACCCCGACGACGTCATTCAGCGACACAGGCCCGACGACGACGAGCGCGAGCTGCGGAGGCGCGTAGCGCTCCCGGTAGAACGACCCCACGTCGGACAGCGTCAGGTCCTCACGACTGGCCGCGGTGCCCACGACTGGCGCGACGTCGCCGAAAAGCCCAGCCTCAATCAGCGCCTGCTGCCAGGCGCCGAGGTAGACCTGCTCTCGCATGACGACCGAGCGCTGATTCGCAAGCTGGTCCGCCGTGAACCGACCTTCGCTCACGGCCCACAAGAGTTCTCCGAGCCCTTGTTGACAGTCCTCGGCTCGCGTCAACATCGTGAAGACGGTCGAATCTCGCGACGTCTCGCCATTGAAGACGCCGTGTCCGGACCTCAGTGTGTCTCTTCCGGCTGGTCCAGCGAGGACGAGGTGTTCGACGATGTGCGCGAGGCCTCCGCGCCCAAACGGGTCTCGATCACTTCCCGCACGCACGACGAATCGCGCTGCGCAGGTGGGAGCCTCGACTCGAGCCACGAGCACGTCCATGCCGTCGAGCATCGTCTCGCCAGCGACCGGCTCGAGACCCGGGGTCGCGCCCAACGACAACCACAAGGCGATCTCAATCATCATAAGGTCCAATCGCCTCCTTGGGCCCGAAACGAAAGGCAAAACGACGCCGGTCGTTGACAAGCATTGAATCGGACCTTTGTTGGTACTCGTCAAGAGGAAACTCCCCCACCAGCTTCAAGACGTCAGGACTGTACCATCCTGGATCTACTGCTCCTTGCCGGAGTTCCGCGAGTAGCTGCTCGGGCTGCTCCGCGATCAACTGAAGTCGTGCTCCGACGCGTCGGCGTGCGGAAGCAAGCATTGGCTCAGTCACCACACGCCCATACAGCCCCCTCAACAGGTCACTGAGCAAGGTCTCGACTTCGGCGCCCGATTCATCGAAGGCGGGAACCAAGAGGAGGAGCGTCGTCATTGAAGGCCGCACGAGCAGTCGAGCATCGATCGCATAGGCGAAACCGCGATCGCGAAGCGCCCAAATCAATGCGTCAGCGGCAAGCTCCCGGTAGAGGACAAGCGTCACCGCATCGCGCTGGGACAGCCCCCCAAACAACGTGCCGACGACATGAAGATCGACGGGCGCCCACGTGCTCCACCGCACATTCTGCGCGGGAGGCCGGATGACGTGCTTCGCTTTCGCGCCGCCTACGAGACCCCGCGTCGCGGAAGCGACCGCTCCGAGGTTGCCGCCACCCGCGACGACGATCCTGGCATTCGCAGGAACGAAGTACTTGAGCGCGTGCTCCTCGACAGAAGAGGCCTGCCACCGCACCGCCCCCCCGAGCGGCTCGCCGAACAGTTTCGGCCGCAGGAAGTCCAGGATAGCCTCCGCTTCGCTCGGCGCGATCGCGGGCCGCCAGGGCCCCGTCGTATCTTCGACAACCGGCGCACCAACGGGCCGGCTCTTGAGCACGGCTCGTAGGAAGGCAGGCGCCAACGAAGAGAGTTCGTCAGAGGGACACAAGAGCCAGATATGCGCGCTGTCCGCGGACGAAACACCGCCGACAGACGCCCCAACCGCGTCGACGTTGGCGCGCCATCCACTGGGCCACGAGAGGTTGCTGTAGAGGAGCGTTCTCAGCGCGTGTGACGTTAGCGTTGTGTCTTCTCGCGTTGGAACGTCGAAGCTCACCAGGACGAAGGCCGTACGTGCCTTGGTACCGATCAAGTGCACTTCCGGACCCCCAGCCTGAGTGGGCACACCTCGGTACTCCACGGCAAGAACAGCTGCGGCCACCAGCCAAGCGCTCATTGCCCCACCTCCAATGGAACACCTCGAAGCTTGGCACGCTCGATCGCCAAAGACAGCAGCGCCTCAACGCCTGCGTCGCGCACCGACAATTCTTGCAACAGCAGCAGCCGTGCGCGCCAACTTGGCACGCTGTATCCACTGTACAGCTGATGCTCCGCCGCGGGACCGACGAGCTTGGCGCTATCGAGCACGGAAAAACTCCGGCGCAGCACTGGCTCCTGCCAGGCTCTGATCTCCTTCGCCGAAGAGTCGTACTCGACCCATCGACCATGTGGGAGGCCGCCATCGTAGTCACCGAGCGTCGCAAGCACCCCGTTCTCATGAAAGCGGCTGAAGGTACCGTGCTTCGTTCCATTCACAACCGAGAAGACCTCCGCCTCGCCTCCGTCCGGTCTCAGGACCCTCATCTGTCCACTCAACTCTCCCTGAACGTAGGGCTCGACTCGAAGGGACCGGCCCTGCGACTCGACGATCCAGTCGCCATGGCGCCTGCACGCCGTCAGAGCGCCAGTTGCGCGCTCGTGTCCAAGGAAGACCGTGCCGCGTCCAGTGCAGTTCGCATCGAGCGAACCCCGAAAGACCACGCGCTTTCCATTGAACCCGACGACAGGAACCCCGACGCTCGGCCCCGCTCCCATGCACGTCTCGAGCGCATCGGCCCCGGCCGCGGGGAACTCGCCGTGTTCGAGCCGGCGTCTCCCGACAGACGTGCGCCGCGGGCATCGCGTTCCGTCGGCCAACACTTGACCTGGGTCGTTCTCGGGTTCAGCCGTGAGCGCCCAGGGAGCGGCAGCGAGCAACCCGCAGCCCACGGCGGCTGCGAGTCTCAGTCGGAGGAGGGCCGGAGTGGGCGCCGACCATTCCGACCCGAGTAGCCGCAAGTCCACGGCCGACGCGACCAGTGGGAAGTAGACGGCGACCCAACCTGCGCTCAGGACCCCCAACGCCAGCGCACCGAGCGTCAGCGCCCACATCGGCCAAGCGAGTCCCAGCTGAGGCGCCAGTTTCAGAGCCAGCTGACTGGTTGGCATCAACCACGATGCAGCAACTGCCAGATGGAAGCCCACCGTCAAGCGCGTCGAAGTGAGCTCAGGGCCCAGTTTCGTCTTCACCGAACGCCACGTTCGAACCGGCGCAAGCAATGCGTTGACCACAAGTATGGCCGCGCTCGCGGGCGTCGATGCCACGTTCGCGATTCGCAGCCAGAGGGTGAATAGAAGTGTGCAGAGGCCATGAAAGACGACGACCTCCACGCGAGCGGAGAGCTGTGTTCGGACTGACCAGGCGACAGCGTCGATGAATGAGCTCAGAATGGCCCAAACACCTGCAGCACTCGTCAGTCCGGCCGTCAACCGAAGCGCCAGTGTCGCAACAGGGAGCAGGCCGCCGCCGTCATCCGAACCATCGGCGGCCGTCAGGTCAGCGCGCTCTGCCGGCTCCACTTGGGCTGGCACTGCGCGCGGTGGCGGGGGCGGTGGCGACGCGGATCGTTGATCAGCCGCGACAGGGGTCGTCACCCGCACCGGTTTCGCGGCCTGCGGCGCCGAGCTGTCTTCGGACACACCACCGCCGGAAGGAGGAGATCCCCGCTCGAGCTCGATTGGCTGGTTGGCCTCATCGTGAATCGCCACACCGTCAATCTCATTGCCCAGCCCACACTTGGGGCACTTCGCCGACACCTTCATCTTCGGAATGCGGTCCAGCGCTACCGACTGAGCGTAGCCACATCCAACACATCGTATCTCGATCACGAAGCCCTCCCGATGCGTCACGTTAGCACGCCCCCTTCCACCCCCCACTCACAAATGCCCGCAGCACTCGCTACTTCTGTCCGAGCGTGGCTGCAAAAGTCCCTCGGCGCAGCGTCAGAGACGCACCAGGCGATTGCGCCACCCACGATCGCGCTTGTGTTGTCGAGATGGCCGCCTGCGCAGTGTGGCCCTCCCCCAACGAGAGGCGTGCTCGCCGCGTACTGCCTTCGCGCGCGGCAGGTGCACCTTGGGTCCCTGGTTCGCCGCCGGCAGCCGCCGGCCTCGCGGAGTAGTCCTCGCCACCTGTCTGAACAGGCGCGAACGCCGTCTCGGGTCAGCCGAACGGAAGAGCACCACCTGCCAGCCCGTCGAGCACGGACGGGACCTCTCTGCCCCCGTTCGCCGCGCGCAGCGCACGACGTCTCCCCCTCACCGAGCGAACAGGACGAACGCCGTCGCCATCACCGCGATCTCCGCGGCAAAGCCGATGATCAGGGCCACGGCGACGAGCCCTCCCGAAGCCGCGACGGTCGGAGCCACGCTGCCTCGCCGCACGACGACGGTGTCGGCCCAGACGTCGCCGTGGCGCTGCTGCAGCGGGCTGCCGTCCATTGCGCCCTTGCCGATGAGCCCGAAGAAGAGCGCGTCGACGAAGTAGCCCAGCTCGCGCACGAAAGCGGCCTTCCAGCTCGGCCGACGCCCGTCGGCGCTCACCACGCGCAGGCCGAGCAGCAGCTTGCCGATGCTGACGCCCGCCAGGCGCACCGAGAACGTCGCCCCCGCCAGGTGCGCCGAGAAGCCGACGACCATCGACAGGGCGAAGGGCATGTCGAAGCGCGTCGCCCAGCCGGGCTGCGCCGCGCCCGTCTGCTCCAGCACCACGAGGACGATCGCCGACACGAGACCAGCGCCGAGGCCCAACACCTGGCTGAAGACGAGCTCGACGAGCCGCCCACCCGCCCGGAGACCGAAGCCGACCGCGTGCTCGGGCTGGGGTGGCAGCGGCCCTGCCTTCGCTTCGCACTCCGCGCAGACACCGGCGCGCAGACAGTCGCCACAGCGGAACGTGCCGCAGCGCGCGCACGGCGTCGCCGGACGCTCGGCGTGCTGCACACAGCGCGGACTGGTCAACCCCACCGGCTCGTCCATGGGCCCCCCTCAGCTCGAACGACGCGATGCTGCCACAGCTCGGGACCGAGGCGGGCTCAGGCTTACGGCTCGAGCGGGCAACCTTCCAAGCCACTTCCCACGGCCAGCTGCGCGTGGCGTCGGCACCGAGCGCCTGCTATCGACCTGGCGCTTTGTTCCTGCTCGCCACCCTGACCCTGTCCTTGGCCGGCGCCGCCCCGGAGCGCGTCGTCGTGCCCGAAGTGTCCGTCACGGACCCATCGCTGCGACCGCTCGCCGTGCAGACCCAGGAACGCCTGGCGACCGAACTCCAGCGCCTCGAGCGCTTCGAGGTCTTGACGAGCGGCGACGTCGCCCAGCTTCTTGGCCTCGAGCGGCAGCGGCAGCTGCTCGGCTGCGACGAAGCGGCAGGCTCCTGTCTGGCCGAGCTGTCCAACGCCCTCGGCGCGCCATGGCTGGCGACCGGCAGCCTGAGCGGGACAGCGGCGCGGGTGCGCTTCGACTTCAAGTTCGTCTCCGTGGCCACCAGCCGCGTCGTCGTGCGCGAAGGTGGAGACGTTCGGCCCGAAGAGCTGCCGGCGCTGGTGACCCAGGTCGTCCGCGCGGTGGCCGCGAGCTTCAGCACGTCGGAGCGGGCCAAGGCCGGCGAGCCCTCCGTCGCGGGCCCGGTCGTGACGATCGCGCTGGGCGGCGCCGCGCTCGCCGGAGGTGTGGTGGGGCTGATCTTGCTGCACGCCGAGCGCGACCGCTTCCAAGCGAACGTGAGCAGCATGACGGCCGTGGCGATCGCCTCGTTCAACGAGCGGTTCGCCGCTTTCCGCGCGCTCTGGATTGGCCTGACGGCCGCCGGAGCGCTGGCCGCGGCGGGTGGTGCGCTGTGGCTCGCGCTGACCCCCAAGCCCGTCGGGCGCACGGCCTGGTGGCTCAGCCCAGCTGCGGGCGGAGTCGCGCTGAACGCGCAGTTCTGACTTTCAGGGGCACTGCGAGAAGGTGCACGGATCGCACAGCGCGTCGATGCGGAGCGACGACCCCTCGCAGCCAATCGGCCCGCCGCACCCTTGGGTCATGGCACAGCTGAAGCTGCTGGTGCCCGCGCCGTCGTTGGTCGTGATGCTGTAGGGGCCGCCGCCAGAGAAGTAGGTGATGGAGCAGCCCCGGACCTTGTAGCCGGCCGGACAGCTCCCGCTGAATGGCGTCGTGTAAGGGTTCGCCTGCCCGCATCCGAGGCAGCAGCAGTGGCCGTTGGAGTTCCCCGGAATCCGCACGGTGCCGCAGTTGAGGTTCACGACGTTGTTGAGGTCACCGCAGTCGGCCCCGGCCCCGTTGCAGCTGAACGCGTCACGAATGGTGATGCCCAGGAAGGTCGAAGAGTACAGCGGGCCCGAGCCGCCCACGCAGGCGCTGAAGGACGACCCCGCGCAGTACCCGTCGGAGTCCGCGTCATTTCGCACGTTGACGAGTTTGTAGCGATCGTTCCGGCCGTCGTCACAGTCGTCCCCGGACGAGCAGCTGGTGCGCCAGCCGGGGTCCGGCGAGTTCCCGGCGCATTGATTCGTCGCACTGCCGGTACAGTACGTATCGCCGTCGGAGTCGCGCCTGACGCTCAGGGTCTGGAACCGCGCGGCGTCACCGTCGTTGCAGTCATCGCTGCCGACGCAGCCGCTGGGCAGGCGCCGCCCCGCGTTGGGGGAAGCCCCAGAGCACTCGTTCAGCGCCGCGCCGACACACCGCGTGTCGCCGTCTGCGTCAGCGCGCACCGAGAGCAGCTGGTAGCGCACTGGGTCCCCGTCGTTGCAGTCGTCCGACGCGGCGCAGGTGGTCGCCAGCCGAGTCCCTGGGTTCGGCCCCGCGCCTACACACGCGACGTTGGACGCGCCGACGCACCGCGTGTCGCCGTCCGCGTCGCTGCGGACCGTCAGCCGCTGGTAGCGCGCCGCGCTGGTGTCGTCACAGTCGTCCGCCGCGTTGCATGCCGTGGCCAGCCGCGCGCCCGTGTTGGGGACGGCGCCGGAGCACTCGCTGCGCGTCGCGTTGACGCAGCGCCCGTCGCTGTCGGCGTCGGTGCGCACGGAGAGCAACTGAAAGCGCGCGGAGTTCGAGTCGTCGCAGTCGCCCAGCGCTCCGCCGTCGAGCGCGGCGGTGGGGGCCACGTAGCCTGCGGGGCAGTTCCCGAAGGACGGCCGCCCCACGTCTGGGCAGAGCATGACGGTGCCTGCGTCGCGCGCGGCGTACCGGTCGCCGTCGGCGTCCGACAGGCAGGACACGAAGGTCCCCTCGTCGGTGGTCCCGTCGCAGTCGTCGTCGACGCCGTTGCACACCTCCGTCCCCGCGTCCGCAGGCACCGCGTCGCACGACGGCTGGCCCTGCTGGCACGTCAGCGTGCCCTGCCGCCGACACGCGCCGGTGCCGGACTGGCAGGAGCCACCCAGCGTCACGCAGCGGCTCCCGCAGACGGTCTGGCCTCCGGGGCAGTTGCAGCTCCCCGTACAGAGCTGGCCCTCGACGGCCGCGCAGAGCGAGCCGCCGTCCGTCGGCGCGTTGTCGACGACGGTGTCGCAGTCGTCGTCCATGCCGTTGCACAGCTCGGCGCTGCCTTGCACCGAGCAGCTGCCCCACTCCGAGCCGCCGACCGTCATCTGGCAGGTCTGCGTTCCGCGGGAGCCACAGCACGGCTGCGTCGAGCCGACCGCTGGACAGCTGCAGCCTTCATTCTGGGTGCCGTTACAGTTCTCGTCCCGCTGCTGCGCGTCGCACAGCTCGCTGGCCCCGGGGTTGATGTTCCGGCCCAGCCCAGCCGTGTCGTTGCAGTCGTCGTTCGAGGGCGCGGTGCCCGCAGGCGCGTTGCACGCCTGCCGCGGCTCACCGACTGAGGCGCCGAAGCCGTCGCCGTCCTGGTCGGGGTAGAACGTGCGCAGCACGCCTTCGTCCGTCATGCCGTCACAGTCGTCGTCGCGGCCGTTGCATGCCTCCTCCGTCGGCTCGACGGCCTCGGGGCAGGCCGCTTCCCAGGCCCCGGCGATGCAGCGCTGGGTCCCCTTCCGGCAGACGCCGACCATGTCCTTGTCCACCGGGCCGCACGGGCGCGTCTCGCCCGCGCCGCAGTCACCGCGCTGGCACTGGTAACAACCATCACCCGCGGTCGTGTTGCCGTCGTCGCAGCCTTCACCTGGATCGACGCGGCCGTTGCCGCAGCCGACGGTGTCTGCCGCGACGCAGCGGCACACCTGGCGGCCGTCTTCTTGGCCCACGCTCGGCACCAGCGGGTCCGGACAGGCTCCGGAGGCCGAGCAGAGGCCGTTCTGCAGCGCGACGCCGTCGTTACACGTGGCGAGCACCGCTGCCGAGACGACGACGAGACCCCACGAGCGAAAGCCGAGCATGACGGACGGCTCTAGCGGAGGCGGACTCCGCGGGACAAGGGCCCTCGCCCTGCCGACGCTCGACCGCAGCAGCGCCAACGCCTCGCTCTGGTCACCGGCACCCGACGAGGCGCGCGACGTCGTAGCGGCGCTGCACGGTGCGCACGGGCCGGGTGCTGAGGAACACCGGCAGCCGCGGCCCGGGCGGTAGCCGCTCGAGACAGTCGCCCGCGGGTTCTTCGATCGTGGCGGTGACCTGTCCGACCAGCTCGACGCGGAGCAGCTCGCCGGATCGCTTCCGTGCGTAGACGACGGTGGCCTCGCCGCTGGAGCCGCGCTGCTGCCAGTCGATGGTGACTGGACCCGTCGCCGAGACGAGCGCGCCGGTCTTGGCGAAGGCGCGGCGCGCGGGCACGTCCACCACCGCGGAGGTGCCGTCACAGAGCGCCAGCGTGAGTGGCGGCGCGTCGTCGCCGCAGGACTCGAAGCCCAGCGGGGTCGGGCTGCAGCTCAGCGGCGCGGCGTCTTCCTCGGCGAGGACCTGATCGAGCGCCGCGGTGAAGCTGCGGGCGTTCTGCTCCTTGGCCGCGGCCAACCGCGCGTGGGCACAGCCGAGGCCCAGCCAGAGCGTTCCCCACAGAGCGAAGCGGAGCATGCGCGCACCGTCCGCCGAGCCGGGCCGAGCGTCAAGCACACCTCGCGTGGATCCGGAGCGCTGGCGAACTCGCCCAACTCCCGCTCTAGAAAAGCTCCCAGCGCACGCCGAGCGCGAGCCGGTCGTTGCGATCGAAGTAGCCGAACGGCGACAGCGGCGGTCCGGCGAACAGCTCGCCTGCAAGCCAGATCGAGAGCCGCTCGACGGGCCGGTACGACACTTTGGGCGCCAGGGCGAAGCTGCGCTGAATGAGTTCCACCCCACCGCGCAGCGACAGCTCGAGCTTGGAGTCGAACAGCCGGTACCCGACGGTGGCCATGACGAGGTGCATCCACGCGATTCGCTCGACGCCGCGGGACGTGCCGGGCTCGAGCAGCGCGATCTGCGCGTTGGGGGCGACCCCAAACACGGCCAGCCCCACGTAGCTGACGGCGTAGAGCAGCGGCGAGTCTTCGGCCTGCGACGCGCCGAGCACCCAGCTCAGCGAGCTGTGGTCCAGTGGGCCGCCGGTGATGTCCATGAACGTCTGCCGCGGAGACACCGTCACGTCGACGTCGGCCTGCACCGGCCCGATGAGCCACGACGCTTCGAGCGAGAACAGGTGCGTGCGCGCGTAGGTGCCCTCGAAGAGCGCCTCGCCGGCCTGGAGCCGGTTGCCGACGGACGCGGCGAGGGCGGCGTCGACGGGCTTGCCGTCGGACTGCGCGCGCAAGAGCCGGGAAAGCTCGGGGTCGAGCTTCACTCGCGGGAGCTTCTCGTTCATCCACACCCAGCTGGCGCCGAGCTTGAGCTTGCCCGTGCTGCGCAACCGCAGCGCGACGTCACCCAAGAACGCGGGCGGGCGGGCCGTCTCGAGGAAGCGCTCTTGGCCGAAATCCTCGACGGACGGCTCGACGCGGCGGTTGTCCAGCGCGTTGCCGAGCGCGGGCTGCACCAGGCTCTCGTCCTGGCCGAAGAGAAAGAAGCGGTGCGGAGTGAAGAAGGGGACGTACGCGGCCAGCCACTCGACTGGGCCCAGTTCCCCTTGAGCGCGCACGGCGAAGACCGGCAGCAGCGCGTCGTCGGGCTCGACCGAGAGGACTGACTCGCGCAGGTCTCGCGGGTTGAGCGCGTCGGCGCCGGCGAACCCCGCGTTGGCGCCGAGGGCCACGCGCTGGTTACCGACGCGAAGGTCGACGTGCGGCGTGTAGAGATCGACGAAGGCGTCACCCAACAGCGGTTCGAAGAAGGCCTTGGTGCGGCCGAAGTCGCGCGTCGCCGCGGCCCGAGCTTGGGCGCGGGCCTCGAGCATGACGCGCACCCGCTCGGACACCTTCACGTCCGCGGCGATTCGGGCGCGCAGCCGCCCTTCGAGAATGTTCTCGGCCAGCGCGACGCCGGGCGGTGAATCGAAGCCCAGGTCCACCGCGCCTTCCGCCTGGACGAAGCCGGACAGGCGAACGTCGAGCTGGGACGACGGCGCAGTGAAGCGCTCGAGCTCGGGGAGCGCTCCTCCATCGCTCGACGGCGCCACCACCTCCTCGAAGGACTCGAGGCCGCCGAAGGGCTCGAGCGCGGGGCCGGCGTCAACTCCAGCGTCCAGGTCGCCCGCGTCGGTGGGCTGAGCGAGGAGCGCGGCGGCGAGGAGCGGGAGGACGGACATGAGCGGCGCCGACTGCATAGCGCGGCTCAGAGGAGAATCACCTCCGCGGACGCGCCTACCCGCGCTCCAGCGCCCGCTCGGTGAACTCCTCTTCCCCCAGCGTCGACTCTTCGAGCTTGAGCACCGTCAGCGTCGTCTTCGACCCCGTCTTCACGTTCTCCATGGTCGACTCGGCGGCGATCGCCCGGTCCTTGAACGCCTTGAGTTTCACCGTCCGGTACTTCTTGTACGGCTGGCCTTCTTTGTCGGCGTAGTCCACGCGCAGCGGCACGAACGTCTGCGTGTCGACCCACAGCGCGACCTTGCCGTACGGCGAGTCGGCCTGGCCTTGGCCTTCGAGCACGTAGCAGTCGCGTCCGTCGACCTTCTCGGTGCCCTTGAGGCTCACGCCGTCGTCACTCGCGCCGGTGCTGACGATGTCGGCGTACGAGAAGTCGGTGTCCATGAACGCCTTGCCGCGGTCGGCCTTCGCCACCTTGCGTACGCGCTTGAGCTTGGGGAGGTACAGGCTGACGTCGTCACCCTCGCCAGGCTTCCCTTCCACCGTCAGCACGGCCACGCCCGCGACGCCGACCGGCGCCGAGAAGCGCGCCAGCGCGTGCTGCTTGCCGTTGATGGAGCGCGCCGTGGTCATCAGCAGCTGCTCCTTGGCCTTGTCACCGACGGCGGTGACGAGCTTGAGCTCGGCCCTGAGCCCTACGAGGTTGAGCGCGCCACGCTCCTTCGCCTTCTGGAGGACTTCCTTGGCCGTGGGGCCGTCGGCGAAGGCCGCCGAAGCGCAGAGGGCACTGACGAGGACGAAGAGCGAACGAAGGGGCATGGCGGGTGAGGTCCTTACCACCGCCTGACGTGGGCAGCCCGCCGGCTCTTCACCCGACGGTGTCGTCGGACCAGTCTTGCTGGTGCTTCTTCGCGGCGGCGAGCAGATCGTTCAGCGCGCCGAGGATCTTCGTGTTCCCGTCCTGGCTGTACCCGCGCAGCGCCCGCGCGCAGCCCGGCAGCTTCTCGAGGAACTCGCCGATGACGGAGGCGGTCAGCTCCTTGGCGTACTTCCCGTAGCCCAGCTGCTCCAGGTACAGCGCGTTGAGCACCTGTTCGAACTGCCCGCCGATCGGCACCGACAGCACCGGCTTGTGCAGGTACACCGCCTCGCTCATGAGCGTGAAGCCTCCGCCGGCGATGACGCCGCGGCAGGTGCGCAGATCGTCGATGAAGCCTCGCTCGCTGAACGGCCGGAACAGCAAGTTGTCGTCCTTCAGGTCTTCGGTCAGATCCCGCCGGTAGCCGTAGATGTGGCAGGGCTGCCCGCTGGCCTTGAGCGCCGCGAGCAGGCCTTCGTTCTTCGTGGCCGTCTGGTAGACGAGCAGGTGACCGCCCTCCTCGCGCGGAGCCGACAGAATCTCCGGCCGCAGGATCGAAGGCACCAGCGTCGTGCGCTCCTTGCGCACCGGCGGGTAGAAGAACGTGGTGATGAGGTAGTGGTACGCGCCAGCGACCTTCGACTTCACCAGCGCCTTCGTCAGCTCGAAGTCCGCCTCGTGGCCGCGCAGGAGCTCTTTGGAGTGCGCGCAGCGGTTGATGATCTGCATGTTGTCGATGCTGATCACCGGCAGGAAGTGGTTCTTCGCGTAGAGGTAGCTGAAGGACTCGAAGTCCGAGATGACGACCTCAGGCTCGAAGCTGTCGACCAGCTCGAAGTACTTCTTCACGTTCTGCGGCCAGCCGGTGATCGCGCCCTTGAGGTTCTGCAGAACCGTCTGCCACTTCTTGACGCTGTTCTCTTCGTAGTTGATCGAGAAGCCCCAGATGTTGTGGACGTTCTCGAAGCGCTTGGCCAGGTAGTCCCGCGCGCGGCCAGACACGACGATGTGGACGTCGTGGTGTTGGGTCAGGTGCTCGAGGATGACGCGCGAACGCGTCGCATGGCCCATGCCTTCGCCGACGACTCCGTAGAGAATGCGCATGGACCGGGACAATGCCTGAACAGGACGAAAAGGTGAGCGACGGGAAGCGGCGATCGTCCCTGGGGCGCGCGCTCGGCCTGTCCGTCGTCATGGCGTGCTTCGGCGCCGGCGTCCTGCTGTCCGCGCTGGCCTTCCAGTCCACCCACGTCGACTGCTCCGCCCTGTCCACCGAAGAGTGCACCTTCACCCGCCAGACCGGCGCCGAGGTCGCCCGGCTTCAGTGGCTCTCGGCCTTGGGCGCGCTGCTCGTCGGCGGCGGGGCGCTGGTGTGGCTGCGCGAGCGCTGAAAGCCGCTTCTTTTCACCCGAGCCGCGTGGCACCGTGCGCGGCCGTCTTCCCGGTCCGTCACGCGCCACCCCCGCACAAGGCCTCGCCATGTCGCTCGACCCCTTTGCGCTGCCCGAAGCCCTCAACCTCACCGACTTCTTCCTGTACCGCACCGCCAAGGAGCGCCCCAACGCGCCGGCGATCTTCTTCGAAGAGCAGACCGTCACCTACGCGCAGCTCGTCGAGCAGGTGGAGCGCGCCAGCGCCGTGTTCAGAGGCCTGGGTCTCGAGCCCGAGCAGCGTGTGCTGCTCATGCTGCCCGACGTGCCCCAGTTCGCGTCGGCGTGGTTCGCCACGGTGAAGATCGGCGGCACGGTCAGCGCCGTGAACCCCGGCCTCAAGCCCGAGGAGGTCGAGTACTACCTCAACTACACCCGCGCGAAGCTCACCGTCACCGACGCGGAGACCGCCGCCACCATCGACGCGCTGCGCCCCAAGCTGCCGCACCTGCGCCACGTGCTCGTCGTCGGCGGCTCGCCGGGCCGGCACCTGTCCTACGACGCCGAGCTCAACCGCACCGCGCCGGACCCCACCTTCTTCCCCACCCACCGCGACGACGTCTGCGTGTGGCTGTACACGTCAGGCTCCACGGGGTTCCCCAAGGCCGCCGTGCACAAGCAGCACGACTTCGTCTTCAACGCGCTCACCTTCGCGACCGACGTGCTCCAGTACCGCCCCACCGACGTCTGCCTGTCCGTCCCCCGCCTCGCCTTCGGCTACGCGCTGGGCACCAACCTGCTCTTCCCCCTCATGGCTGGCGGCGCGACGGCGCTGTTCAAGGAGAAGCCCACGCCCGAGAAGCTCTTCGCGATGGTGCAGAAGCACCGGCCCACGCTGCTGACCGCCGTGCCCACGTCTCTGAACGGCCTGCTCAACGCGCCGGGGCTGGCGGACGCCGACCTGAGCAGCCTGCGGCTCACCGTGAGCGCGGGTGAAGCGCTGCCCGCAGAGCTGTACCAGCGCTGGAAGCAGCGCACCGGCGTGGAGATCCTCGACGGCATCGGGTCCGCGGAGATGTTCCACATCTTCATCACCAACCGGCTGGGCGACGTGAAGCTGGGCAGCCTCGGCAAGGTGGTGCGCGGCTACGAGGCGAAGATCTGCGACGACGCCGGCCGAGAGCTGCCGCGGGGCGACGTCGGCACGTTGTGGATCCGCGGCGACTCCATGGCGCTCGAGTACTGGCAGAACCACGAGAAGTCGAAGAGCACCTTCCGCGGCGACTGGTGTGTGTCGGCCGACAAGTTCCAGCAGGACGACGACGGCTACTTCTATTTCTGCGGCCGCGGCGACGACATGCTCAAGGTCGGCGGGAAGTGGCTCTCGCCGGTCGAAGTCGAGAACGTGCTCCTCCAGCACCCGGCCGTGCGCGAAGCCGCCGTCGTGGGCTTCAAGGACAAGGACGGCCTGGACAAGCCCAAGGCCTTCGTCGCGCTGCACCCAGGCCACGCCGCGTCGGACTCACTCGCCGAGGCGCTGCAGGCGCACGTCCGCGGCAAGCTCGAGCCGTACAAGGCCCCGAGGCAGGTCCGCTTCGTGGCCGCCCTGCCACGCTCGGATCGCGGCAAGGTACTCAAGACCGCGCTCCGCGACGACGAGGGCGCCGCGTCGTGATGTTCGACGCCGCCACCCTGCCGTGGCCCCGCATCGACGCGCTCGCCAAGGCCGGCGCGATCGCCCTGCTGCCCGTCGGGTCGACCGAAGCCCACGGCCCCCACCTGCCGCTCAACGTCGACGTGGTGCTGGCCCAGGAAGTCTGCAAGCGCAGCAGCGCGAAGCTGGGCGTCGACACCGTCGTCTTCCCGCCGCTGACCTACTCGCTGACCGACTTCGCGGCGCCCTTCGCTGGCACCGTGAGCTTGAGCGCACAGACGGCCAAGGACCTCCTCGTCGGCGTGCTCCGGGGCATCGCCCGCGGCGGCTTCACCCAGCTGGCCGTCGTCAACCACCACCTGGAGCCCGCCCACTTCGCGCTGGTCCACGCGGCTGCGAAGGAAGCGAATGCGAGCGGGGCCTTTCGCGTGGTGGTGCCGGATCACCGCCGCAAGCCCACCGGCCCGCTGCTGGGCGACGAGTTCATGCACGGCGGCAGCCACGCCGGCTGGTACGAGACGGCGCTCATGCTCGCCGCGGCCCCGCAGCTCGTCGACGACGCGGCGCGCCTGGCGCTGCCCGACAACCCGGTCGACTTGCCCGCCGTCATCAAGGGTGGCGCCACCGACTTTCACCAATGCGGAGGGCCGCTCGCGTACTTCGGCAGCCCCGCGCGGGCGACCGCCGCCGACGGAGAACGGCTGTTCGAAGTGCTGGTGGAAGCCACCGTGCAGGCCCTTCAAACCGGCTTCCGAGCCACGCCGTAGCGGAACGCTTTGCTTGCAGGTTCCAAGCAGCGTCACTAATCAACGCCACCTTCAGAACGAGGGTCCCTGATGCAGCTCGAATCACTTCGCATGTTCGTCGACGTCGTGGAGACGGGGAGCTTCTCGCGCGCCGCGCAGCTCAACCACGTCACCCAGTCCGCCGTGAGCCAGCAGATTCGAGCGCTCGAGACGCGCTACGAGCAGCGGCTGCTCTCCCGCAGCGCGCGGCAGGTGACGGCCACGCCGGCGGGCGAACGGCTGTTCCGTGGGTGCAAGGAGATCCTCGCCCGCTTCGCGGAGGTGGAGCAGGAGATCCGCGAGCAGGCCAGCGAGGTGTCCGGCAGCTGCACGGTGTCGAGCATCTACTCGGTGGGGCTGCATGAGCTGCACGCCATTCAGCGGCAGATGCTCAAGGAACACCCCAAGGTGAACCTGCGCCTCAACTACCGGCGGTCGGATCAGGTCTACGACGACGTGATTCTGGGCGCCGCGGACCTCGGCCTGGTGGCGTACCCGCAGCCGCGCGCGGGCGTCGACATCATCCCGTTCCGCGACGACAAGCTGGCCGTCATCGTCGCGCCGGGGCACCCACTGGCGAGCAAGGCCAAGATCCCCATGGCCGCGCTGGTGCAGCTCCCCTTCATCGCCTTCGACCGTGAAGCGCCGTCGCGCAAGGGCATCGACAAGCTGTTCCGCGACAAGGGCCTCGAGCTGACCCCCGCGATGGAAATGGACAACGTCGAGACCATCAAGCGCGCGGTGGAGCTGGGCCTGGGCGTGTCGGTGCTGCCGCAGCCCAGCGTGCAGCATGAGATCGCGACCGGAACGCTCGTGGCCAAGCCCTTCGCGGAAGGCACCTTCACGCGGCCCATTGGCATCCTCGTGCGCAAGGGCAAGTACCTGTCCCGCGCCTCGCAGTCGCTGCTCGACGGCTTCAAGAAGGCGTCACACGACGACTGAGCGTCACGGCGGATCCGAAGGCTCTCGCTCCTGCGCCTCGCGCTGCAGCTCGAGGAGCTGGCGGCGCAGCTCGAACAGCCGCCACTCCGCGTCGCCGGCCTCGCCGAAGGGGCCCGGCTGGCACTCGCAGCTCTGCTTGCCGGTCTGCAGATCTTCCACGAACCCGCAGACGCCCAGGCAGCCGGGCAGCGGCCCCTCTTCGTACAAGCTCAACCGAACGTCCGACGCCGTCCGCAGCGCCTGCGCGCACTCCGGCATCTGCTCGGCGAGGCCGGTCCACGGGAACTGGTGCGCGGCGCTGCGCCCGCGCCCTCCGGGCGAGAAGCTCATGCCGACCCGACACCGCGGCGACGCGCCGGGCAGCTCCAAGTGCACGCGGACCCCACGCTCGAGCGGCCGCCACAGCGTGAGCGCCGCGTAGAGCCCCGCATCGGTCGTCGGCGCTCGGACCAGCTCGAAGCACGCCTCTTCCCTCGCCTCTTCCCCGCCGCGTCGGCACCGGTGCCGCTCGCCGCTGCTGAACACCTGCGGCCGCTCCAGCACGAGCACGCCGGCCTTCACGTCGACGCTGACGTCCCACTGGCCCAGCACGTCGGCGCCGAGGAGCCCCACCGCGCCGTGGCCGTCGCCAGCGACGCCTTTGAGCGCGCCAGGCCCCACGCCGACCTGCGGCGCGAGCTCGAGCGCTTCGTACGGGTAACCGGGGATCGACGACAGCGCCGCGGGCACCGCCAGCCCCGCCGGCAACGTGAGCCCGTCGAGCAGCCCCGCCCCGCGCTTCAAGCCCGCGCGCTCGGCCGCGGCGTCGAGCAACAGGCTGTGCCGCTCATGGAGCGCGACGACGAAGGGCTCGGTGAGCTGCGCCGCGCCCTGGCGCACTCGCACCGCCACCAGCGGCCAGTCGCGCTTGGGCTCGAGCGTCAGCTCCAGCACCTGGGCGTCGAGCCCGCGCGCCGCTACCGCCGCCAGCCACGCGGCCTTGGGCTGGCTCGGGCGCACGCGCAGCGTTCGGTTCGAAAGGTCGAGCTGCAGCGCCCCGTCACCCAGCACGTCGCGGCCGACCCAGACGACACAGCTGTCGGCTTCGAGCAGCGCGCCCTCGAACGGCGCCAACCGCAAGCCCCCGACCGTCAGCCCGGCAACTCGCGTCAGCGGCGTGAGCTGCGCCGCGGTGAAGGGCGCCTGCAGGTTCGCGCGACCACCGCCGATGAGCGGCGTCTCGAAGCACCCTGTCGTCACGCGGGCCAAGGGCGACGACAGATCGAAGCGGACCTCCGCGGGCCGTCCGGCGATCGACCCTTCCACCGCGAAGACGACCTCCGGCGTGCGCACCAGCGGCGCGGACAGCCCGAGCAACGTCTCCTGCGCCGGAGCGGCGGGCGCGCGATGACACGCCAGGCCCAAGAGCCACACGACGAGCGCCAGCCTCGAACCTCCACCGCTGGCCATCGCTTCTTTGCCCCCTCGTGTCCCGTGCAACGTCGCGTCAGTTCACGCCGCCGTCGCCGCTCGCGGCCGTCGTCGGCGTCGGCGCGCCCTTCATGAAGTCCTGCACCTGCGTGCCCGGTGGCGGCGTCAGCTTGAAGAACGCTTCGCCCACGCCCGTGTTCGTCACCAGGCTCTTGTAGGTGATGGTGTTGGTGCTGCCGTCGGGGTCGACCACCACGCTCTTGATGACCCGCGCGGTCGCCGGATCGAGCTCGAGCAAGAGCTTCTGGAAGCGCGGATCGACCTTGAGCGGCACCAGCTCCAGCTGCGTGCCAGTGCACGCGGCGCAGGCCTTCTGGGTGATGGTGAACTCCTTGGCCAGGTTGCCCTGTCCCCACAGGAACGTGACGGACGCGGACAGCTGGTTGGTGGACATGGGCGCGCGGGTGAGCGTCTTCGCGTCGGGGTCGTGCAGGTACACGCGGTCGCCGGCGAGCACGAGCGTGCGGACGGTGGGCTTGAGGTACTCCCAGCGCATGAGCGCCGCCTTCTTGTAGGTGAGCTTCCCCGACGCCACCTGCTTCCGCTTGAACGTCTTGAAGAAGTACTCCTGTTCGAACTCCGCGCTGAAGTCCTGCATCGTCTCGTAGGTCGCCTGCATGCGCTCGACGAGGGCTTTGACTTCGGGCGTCATCGGCGGCGCGGCCGGAAGCCCCGCGTCGACGGTGAGCCCAGCGTCGACGGCGAT
Source organism: Myxococcaceae bacterium (assembly GCA_022842905.1). Classification (GTDB taxonomy): domain Bacteria; phylum Myxococcota; class Myxococcia; order Myxococcales; family Myxococcaceae; genus JALHOS01. Next base: position 19,195 of record JALHOS010000012.1, read on the forward strand.
CGTCGGAGCCACCCCACCGTCAGCGACGGCGCGGACCGTGAGCCTGGGCGGCTTCGTCTTGGCCAGCAGGGCCGACGTCGGCGGCGACACCCACAGCGCGCCGAGCAACGCGAGGATCGATTTCATAGGCGTTTGGGGCTCCTACACCATGGACGAGGCCGAGGCTGGCCAACTTCAAACGGCCGTCAGACCAGCCGCTTGCCCGCCCCGTACAGCCGGCCCCGCTGCTTGACCGACAGCTCGTACCAGCGCGTGCGCAGCGCGTTCTTCTCGGGCTCGATCAAGTCGCCCATGGCCCCCAGCTTCGCCAGCCGCCAGGCCGTCACCTGCGTCAGCGTCGCGCTGCACGCCGCGGAGATGTTGAGGCTCTGCGTGAAGCCGAGCATGGGAATGACGAAGGTCCCGTCCGCGTGGGCGAGCACGTCGTCGGACACGCCGAAGCGCTCGTTGCCGAACACCAGCGCCGTCTTCTGATCGAACGCCAACGTGTAGACGCTCTGCGCGCCTTCCTTGAGCGCGCTGGCCAGCACCCGGTAGCCCCGCGCCTTGAGCGCCGCCGCGCAGCTCGGAAAGTCCCGGTGCACGGTGATGTCGAGCCACTTGTCGCAGCCCTGCGTCACCTTGGCGTTGGGGCTCCACGGGTAGTCCGCGTTCTTGATGACGTGGACTTCCTGCACGCCCATGGACTCACAGGTGCGGAGCACCGCGGCCATGTTGAAGGTGTCCTCGAGCTTGTCGAGCACGACGGTGATGGTCCGCGTGCGCTGCGAGAGCACCTGCTCGATGCGCTCCTTGCGCGGAGGAAGCAGCAGCGACTCGGGCGGAGGGGCCTGGCTCGCCGCTTCGTACTTGGGTCCTCCGCCGCCCATGGCCGTCACCTCCCGTAAACTCGTTACGGCCGGGCGCCCCGCGCCTTGGCCGCCGGCCTGCGGGCCTTGCTGCTCGACGGCTTGCGCTTGGAGCCCATCGCTCGCTTGGCCGCAACCGCCGGCTCGGCGATCAGCTGCGGCTTCACCTTCGCGCGCGACTTGAGCCGCGGCGCCGGAGCGCTCTTCTGCGCGAAGACGACCTTGGCCACCGCGTCGAGCACCGGCCCCAGGCCCTCGCCGGTCGCGCCGGACAGCGGCAGCGCCGTCAATTTCCGTCGCGCCAACGACTTCTGGAAGCCCGCCAGCGCCTCACGCGCGTGCGGCAGATCCACTTTGTTCGCGACGACGATCTGCGGCTTGCTCGCCAGCGTCGGGCTGTACTTTTCGAGCTCTTCGTTGATGACGTCGAAGTCGGCCAGCGGCACGCGGCCCTCGGTCACCGCGGACAGGTCGACCAGGTGCACCAGCACCCGGCAGCGCTCGACGTGCCGCAGAAACTGGTGCCCTAAGCCCACGCCGTCGCTCGCGCCCTCGACGAGCCCGGGAATGTCGGCGACCACGAAGGACAGCCGGTCCTTGTACTGGACGACGCCCAGGTTCGGCACGAGCGTGGTGAACGGGTAGTCCGCCACCTTCGGGCGCGCGCGGGAGATGCGGCTGATGAGCGTGCTCTTCCCCGCATTGGGAAAGCCGATGAGCCCCACGTCGGCCAACAGCTTGAGCTCGAGGGTGATGGTCTTCTTCTCGCCGGGCTTGCCGTCCTGCGCGAAGCGAGGCGTCTGCCGCGTCGACGTCGCGAAGTTGATGTTGCCCAGCCCGCCCTGCCCGCCCTTGCAGACCACGAACGTCTGCTCGGCCTCGGACAGATCCGCCAGCTGCTCGCCGGTCTCGTCGTCGAGCACCAGCGTGCCGACGGGCACCTTCAGGTGGAGGTCTTCTCCGTCCTTGCCGTTGCAGTCAGAGCCCAGCCCGTGCCCGCCGTTCTGCGCGCGCTGGTGCTGGTTGAAGCGGTAGTCGAGCAGCGTCGTCAGCTGGGAGTCGGCGTGCAGGTAAATGCTGCCGCCCTTCCCGCCGTCACCGCCAGACGGCCCACCCTTGTCGACGTACTTCTCGCGGCGAAAGGCCACGGCCCCATTGCCGCCGTCGCCGGCCTTCATCTCCACGCGGACCTGGTCGACGAATTTCATGGGAAGGCCTCGGTGGGAATGGAAGCCGTCACCCGGACATGACGAGAGCGCCCGCCACGACGGCTCGGGCGCTCGCGGTCATCGGCGCGACGCTTTCGAAGAGAGCCAGGACGCGAAGGGCGTCTGGCCCCGCGGCGCTTTAGGCCTTCTGCTCGACCGGGTAGACCGAGACCTTCTTGCGGTCCTTGCCCAGCCGCTCGAACTTCACCTGGCCGTCGACCGTCGAATAGAGCGTGAAGTCGCGGCCCAGCTTGACGTTCGTGCCCGGGTGCACCTTCGTGCCGACCTGCCGAACGATGATGGTGCCCGCCGTCACGAACTCGCCGCCGAAGGCCTTGGTCCCACGGTACTTCGGGCCCGAGTCACGTCCGTTGCGCGAACTGCCTTGTCCTTTTTTGTGTGCCATGGCGCCCTCGAGGCTTCAGCCGGTGATGGAGGTGATCTTCACTTCAGTGAACTGCTGCCGGTGACCGCGGCGCCGCGTCCAGCCTTCCTTTTCCTTCCGGAAGTGCAGCACGTGGCGCGCCTTCGCCTGGCGCAGGACGGTGCCCTTGACTGACGCGCCGCTGACCATGGGCTTGCCCACCTTGGGGCTCGCGGTCCCGCCGATCATCAGCACGTCGTCGAACTTCACCTCGGCGCCCGAGTCGCCGGTGATCTTCTCAATACGCAGCACGTCACCCTGCGCCACGCGGTACTGCTTGCCGCCGGTGCGAATGACCGCGTAGGTCGTCTGCTCAGCCATCGTCGTATTCCTCGCGTGATACCGAACCAAAAAGGACGGCCCTGATATGCGAAGGGCCAGGCTCGGTCAACAGCGCTGCATGCCAACGGATCAGAACGGCCGCGTCGGCGAATACCCGGCACCTCCACCCGTCTTGATGGGCGCCGTTGCAGTCGAACTCGCCTCTTTGCTACGGGCCGCCCCATGAACGCACTCCTCGCTGCACTCGTCCTCGCCGGTACCCCCGCTGCCGCCCCCGCCGCCAAGCCCGCGGAAGCCAAACCCGCAGACGCCGCCAAGCCGGCCGAAGCGAAGGCGGGCGACGTGCTGCTCCGGGGTGAGAAGCTCAAGGGGCTGCCCGCGGTCGAGCTGACCCGCATTACGGGTGCGCCGGCGGAGTTCGACGGCAAGACGGTGTGCGTGGAAGGCACCGTGCGCCAGGCCTGCCAGAAGAAGGGCTGCTGGATGGAGCTGTCGACGGCGGACAACACCACCGGCGTGCGCGTCACGTTCAAGGACTACGGCTTCTTCGTGCCCATGGACTCCGCGGGCAAGAAGGTGAAGCTCGAGGGCGTGGTGAAGGTCGCCGAGCTGAGCGAAGCGAAGGCCAAGCACTACGAGGCCGAGGGCGCCAAGGTCGCCAAGGACAAGGACGGCAAGTACAAGGAAGTGCAGCTGGTCGCGTCCGGCCTCGAGCTGCGCTGACGGGTGACGCGGCACTACTCCATGCGCGGCGTGCAGGGCGCGGCGGATCGCGCCGTGGCGCTGACGCGTGAGTACGTGGCCACCCTCGCGCCAGACGGCCTCCTCCATGACGTGCAGGCAGATCCCCGCTTTCAGCACCGCGGGGTGGATCTGCTCTGGGACCAGCCGGGGAAGGCGCCGCTGGGCGTCGAGGTCAAGGGCGACCGATCGGGTCACCGCCGGGGCAACTTCTTCTTCGAGCTGGTCAGCAACGCCGAGCGCGACACGCCGGGCTGCTTCCTCTACTCGGAAGCCGACTTCCTCTCGTACGTGTTCCTCGACGTGCGGGAAGTCAACTGGCTGCCGCTCAAGCAGGTGCGCGACTGGTTCCTGCCGCGCGCCAAGAGCTACCCGCTCAAGACGGCGAAGACGCGGACCGGCGCGCTCGTCTACACGACCGTCGGCGCGATCGTGCCCGTGAAGGAGGTTCGGCTGGCGCTCGGCGAGGCGCTCACCCGCTGGAGGCCGCCAACGCCGGCCCCTACGTCGCCAGCGCCGCCAGATCCCGCGCTCCCACCGCCTTGAGCACCGTCCAAGCTTTGCGCCAGGCCCACAGCCCGTGGTTTTAAGTCACCCTATGCCTCCGACCGAGCCCAGCGCCGACCACGTCGACGAACTGAAGCAGCGCCTCTGCGCCGTGGAGGACGAGCTGCGCGAGGGTCGCCGCCGACGCCGGCGCGCCCTGGTCGCCGTGGCACTCTTGGTCGGCATCGCCGCGCCGCTGAGCTGGGCGGCGGACGGCAACTGCCCCAACGGGCTCCCGTTCTGCTTCGCGGCCGACGCGCCGGCGCGGGCCAGCGACGTGAACCACAACTTCGCGCAGCTCAAGGAGTGGCTCGAAGCGAAAGTCGGCTCGACCGCGAGCTCCAACCTCACCGCCGGGGCCGTGAGCGCCAGCAGCCTGACGGTCTCGGGCAGCACGACGCTGGGCTCGACGACGGCGAGCGGCGCGACGGTCACCGGCAACGCCACCGTCAACGGAACGCTGAGCCTGGGCGCGTCGGGCGTCGCTTCGTTCAGGGCCATGTCGTGGTGCGACTGCGAGCTGGAGAACCAGCTGTCTGACCGCGGCAACGGGAACGTGATCACCGCGCAGGTCCCCTACCAGTTCATCTTCGAAGGCAGCTCGGGCGCGGGCGTCTTCGAGTGCCGCGGTGGACGATTCCTGGTCGGCATCGAAAAGACGAGCGCGGGCTGCACCACGAGCGTCGGCTGCCTCGAGCAGTACAAGTGCTGCCGGCCGTGCAACCTGCGCGCGCAGTAGGGCGGCGCTCGCTCGACCTTCGCCAGTTCGGGGTGCGGCGCGGCAGCCCGCGCGGGGCGACATTCCTCGTGCGCGCTGCGGCGCCCTTGAGTGTGCTGCTTCGAATGTGGCGAAACGCACTTCCCTCGCTTGCGGCTCTGATCCTGCTGCTGCTGACCAACTGCGCTGCCATGCGCGCAGACGCGGCTCGCCGCGAGGCGCTCAAGGCGAGCTTGGACCAGGTCGTGTGGAACGCATCGCCCCAGGCGGTGCTCGCCCAGGCGAGCGCGCAGTTGGTTGAAGAGGGCTACTCGGTCCAGCAGGTGGCGGCGCTCACGCTGGACACGCAGCCTGTCGAGCGCGGCGACGCCACGGTGCACGTCGTCGTGAGCGTCGTGCCTGTCGGGAACGGCAGCCGCCTGGTGGCCGTGCGTCACCGACAGCGTTGGGAGCAGTCCCAGAGCGGCGGCACGCTGGTGACGTCACATGAACGCGACCACGAGCTCGAGCTTGCGATTCTGAAGCGCACCGATCTCGCGCGCGCGACGGCGATTGACCGCGAAGCGCGGCGGCGAGCGGAGGCCGCGGCCGAGCCCGAAGCTGCGGCGAGCGACCCGGAGCCCGAGCCGACACGGGCCCAAGCTCCACAGCCTGCTGCGGCGCCAACGCCCAAGGAGGACACCGCCTGGCTCGCGCGGCGGGGCGGCGTCTTCGGTGGCCCGTTCCTGGGCGCGGGTCTCGCGCAGGAGGTGGGCGGATTCCTGGGTTACGGCGCTGGGCGGCTGGGCGTCTTCGCAGCCGCCGTCTTCGACTGGCACACCTTCGACTTCTTCGATCGTTGGCTCTTCGCCGGCGGGCTCGTCGGGCTCCGCGTGGACGTGCTGCCCGTCTGGAGCGTCAGCCTCGCCGCGCGGCTGACCTTCCCGCTCCAGCCGCGCAGTCGGTCTTCCCCCCCGGCGCCAGACGTCGCAGCCGGCATCGAGGTCGTCCCAGTGCAGTTCAACCTGGGGTCCGACCGTCGGCACGAGCTGTCCCTCGCCGTTCCCATCGTCTTCCACCGCTTGTTCGTCCCCGTGCCCGTGATGCTCCGTGATGCCCTGCGGCTCGGCCGCTGACGGCGCGGCGAGCGGGCGCGGCACCGGACCGCCAGATCCACCGCCGGGCCGCGGCGCCGGCGCAGCCCGTAGCACCCGGTAGCGACCGCACCGCCGTTTGGCTAGCCACCTCCCCGCACGAACCGTGCAGGTCGGCGCGCCTCTGTTACCCTGCCGCTCCGCATGGCGTCCAAGCCCCGCACCGGTGGAGACGAAGGCGACGGCCAGATCGCCACCGCCACCAAGAAGAAGGAGCAGCTCAAGAAGCCCCCGCTCTACCGGGTGCTCTTCCACAACGACAACTACACGACGATGGAGTTCGTCGTGGAGGTGCTGCGCACCATCTTCATGAAGTCCGAGAGTGACGCGGTGGCGGTCATGCTCAGCGTGCACCTCAACGGCGTCGGCGTGGCCGGGGTGTACACCCGCGAAGTCGCCGAGACGAAGCTCAGCAAGACCCACGCGCTCGCCCGTGAGCGCGAGTACCCGCTCAAGCTGTCCATGGAACCCGAGGAGCCCTGAACCGCATGGCATCTCCCATCATCGCCAAGGAACTGCAGGCGTCGATCCGCTTCGCCTTGTCCGAGGCCACGCGGCTCAAGCACGAGTACCTGACGCTCGAACACCTGGTGCTCGGGCTGCTGCGCGATCCCCGGACCATCGAGGTGCTGCGGGCCTGCGGCGCCAAGCCCGAGCGGCTCAAGCAGAAGCTCGAGAAGTTCCTCGAGGAGACGGTCGAGAAGCTGCCCGAGGACGTCGACGCCGAGCCCCAGCAGACGATCGGCGTCGAGCGGGTGCTCCAGCGGGCGGCCTTCCACGCGCTGTCCGCCGAGCAGAAGGTCATGGACAGCGGCGACGTGCTGATCGCCCTGTTCCGCGAAGCCGAGTCGCAGGCGCTGTTCTACCTGAAGGAAGAAGGCGTCACTCGGTACGACCTGCTCAACTACGTGTCCCACGGCATCAAGAAGGACGGCGCCGCCAAGGACGGCGACGACGCGACGGAGTCGGCGGGCACCGGCGCAGACGACGACGAAGGGGGCAACACCGCGAAGAACCCGCTGCAGGCGTACTGCACGGATCTGAACGCCGAAGCCAAAGAAGGCCACATCGACCCGCTGATCGGCCGTCAGCTCGAGCTCGAGCGGACGATCCAGGTGCTCTGCCGGCGGCGAAAGAACAACCCGCTCTACGTGGGCGAGGCCGGCGTGGGGAAGACGGCGATCGCCGAAGGGCTGGCGCTGGCGATCACCGAGGGCACGGTGCCCGACGCGCTCAAACACGCCACGGTGTACTCGCTGGACATGGGCGGGCTGCTGGCCGGCACGAAGTTCCGCGGGCAGTTCGAAGAGCGGCTCAAGGCGGTCTTGAAGGCGCTCAAGGAGCACGACGACGCGATCCTCTTCATCGACGAGATCCACACCATCGTCGGCGCGGGCGCGACCAGCGGCGGCAGCATGGACGCGTCGAACATTCTCAAGCCGGCGCTCGCGTCGGGGCGGCTGCGCTGCATCGGCAGCACGACGTACCAAGAATACAAGGCCAGCTTCGAGCGCGACCGCGCGCTGGGCCGCCGCTTCCAGAAGATCGACGTCACCGAGCCGTCGGTGGAGGACACGGTGAAGATCCTCGAGGGCCTCAAGCCCAAGTATGAGGAGCACCACCGCGTGAAGTACGCCGCCGACGCGCTGCGCGCGGCCGCCGAGCTGGCCGCCAAGTACGTCAACGAGAAGTTCCTGCCGGACAAGGCGATCGACGTGGTGGACGAAGCCGGCGCGATCGACCGGCTGCGCCCCAAGCCGACCGGCCACGTCACGGTGCACGACGTCGAGGCGATCATCGCGAAGATGGCGCGCATTCCGCCCAAGACGGTGGCGCTCGACGAGCGGGAACAGCTGAAGAACCTCGAGGGCGCGCTGCGCGGGGTGATCTTCGGCCAGGACAAGGCGATCGACGAGATCAGCGCGGCGATCAAGCTGTCGCGCTCGGGGCTGCGCTCGCCGGACAAGCCGATCGGCAGCTTCTTGTTCGCCGGCCCGACGGGCGTGGGCAAGACGGAGCTGGCCAAGCAGCTGGCCAAGACGCTGGGCGTGGAGTTCCTGCGCTTCGACATGTCGGAGTACGGCGAGCGACACACGGTCAGCCGGCTCATTGGCGCGCCCCCGGGGTACGTGGGCTTCGACCAGGGCGGCCTGCTCACCGACGCGGTCCGCAAGCACCCGCACGCGGTGGTCCTGCTCGACGAGATCGAGAAGGCGCACGGCGAGCTGTTCAACATTCTCCTGCAGGTCATGGATCACGCCACCCTGACGGACAACAACGGGCGCAAGGCGGACTTCCGCAACTGCATTTTGATCCTCACCACCAACGCCGGCGCGCGGGACATGAAGACCAAGCCGGTGGGCTTCGGCGAGAAGTCCGCGGTCGATCCGGCGCGGGCGAAGGACGCCATGGAGCGGGTGTTCAGCCCCGAGTTCCGCAACCGGCTCGACGCGATCGTCCAGTTCGGCGGGCTGACCGAGGCGATCATCCTCCAGGTCGTCGACAAGGAAGTGAAGGCGCTGCAGGCGCTGCTCGACGACAAGAAGGTGACGGTGCACCTGACCGCGGCGGCGAAGGCGTGGCTGGCGAAGAAGGGCTACGACCCGGAGTTCGGCGCGCGGCCCATGGGGCGGGCGGTGGACAACGCGCTGAAGAAGCCGCTGGCCGAGGCGCTGCTGTTCGGCAAGCTCAAGGACGGCGGGAAGGCCATGGTGGACGCGCCGAGCCCGGACGGACCGCTGAGCTTCAGCTTCGTGACTGCGGAGGCGTGAGCGCCGAGCCGGCCGCCCGTTGCACCGAAGGTCCGCCTCCACTATTCGGGCTCGCTGCGGCGGGCCGGAGCGTTGGAGCGGCATGAAGATCCACACCCGGTTGACCTGCGCGTGCGCGCTCTTCGCGACTCTCTTGGGCTGCGTCGGAGGCGCCAACCTCCAGCTCGTCGAAGAAGGCCCGTCAGGCCCCCGGCGCGGGCCCGCGTTGTCGATCACCTTCGGCGCGACCGTGTTGGGCCGCCGGTCGAGCCCGGTCACGGTGTTCCTCGAGAACGCGGGGGCGACCCCGCTGACGGTGCGCGGCTCGAGCCTCGAGGACGAAGCGTCGGGCGCCGACTTCAGCGTGGAGACGCAGCTGCCCGTCACCCTCGCGCCGTCGGCGCGGCAGCCCGTCACCCTCACCTTCCACCCACGCTACGTGGAAGGACCGGACCGCGAGCTCGTCGCGCAGGTGCACTTCGACGTCGCGCGTGGGCCTGCGCGGACGCTGACCCTCCGCGGCACCGGCCTCGGCCATGACTGCGCCGTGCCGGCCACGGTCGACTTCAGCGGACTCGAGGTCGGCGCGTCGAGCACTCGGACCCTCGAGCTGGCGAATGACACCGACGAGGCGACCGAGCTCGAGCTGGTCGAGCTCTCACCCGAAGGTCCCTCGGCCTCGTTCACGAGCATCAGCGCGCTGCCGGCGCGCATTCCGGTGCCAGCGCGCGGGGTCGGCACGGCGACGATCCGCTTCGCGCCCGTCGAGTCAGGCACGTCCACAAGCAGGCTCGTGGTGCGCCGAAGCGCCGGCTGCCCAACGCAGATCGTTCGGCTGACCGGCGACGGCGTCTTCCCCTGCGTGGGGTGGGCAGCGCAACCGTCGGACGACCCGGTCAGCCAGTCCACGTTGACGTTCGCCCCGCTCGAGCCAGGCGCGCGCGCGACCGGCGCGATCCACTTCCACAACCGCTGCGCGCGCGACGTCCGCCTCACCGAGCTGCGGCTGCTTGGCCCGGCCTTCACCCTGGGCGTCGACGCGGGGGCGCCCTTCGTCGTGCCGGCGCAGCGACGGCGCGACGACGCGGGCGTGCTGGTGCCCGAGCAGGCCGTCCTGCCCGTCAGCTTCGCGCCGCTCACGATCGGCGCCGTCCGCACGCAGCTCTCCGCGCGCACCGACCTGGCCGGCCAGTCCGGGCTGGTCATTCCCGTCAGCGGCACGGGCGCGCTCGCCCCGCGCCTCGAGCTGTCGCCTGAGCGGCTCGACTTCGGCCTGGTACCGGTGGCCCCGACCGACGGCGGAAGCCCGACCGCGGCGCTGACGCTGCGGGTGCGCAATGTCGGCTCTGGCACCAACCTCCTGAGCCGTCCTCTCGAGGTCACCCTCTTCGCGGACGCGGGCGCCGGCACTCGCGACGACGAGCTGTGTCTGGGTGATCAGCCACAGCCGGGCCAGCCGTGTCCCCAGACGCTCGCCGGCCAGCCCTTGGTCAGCCGGAGCCTGGCGAGAGGAGAGGAGCTCGCCGTCCCCGTGCGGCTGACGCCGCGCAGCGCTGGCGCCAAGGCGTGGAGTATTCACGTGTCGAGCAACGACCCGCGCCGCCCGACCGCTCAGCTCGACGTGCGCGCCGAGGCGCTCGAAGCACCTGACTGCCGGTACGCCGCAGGGCCGCCGCTCGACTTCGGCGCGGTCGCAGCACCCAAGCGCCGTGAGCTGGCCTTCGAGCTGCGCAACCTGGGCACGGCCCCGTGCCGCTTCAGCGGGCTGCGCGTGCCCGGCGCGGCGGCAGACTGGCTTGGCGTGGGCCTCGACGCTGGCGCGGTGCTCGAAGTCGCCCCGTCCCAGTCAGCGCTCGTCCCCGTGACGCTGACGCCGCCGTTGACGCCGCGCGCGCCGGGGCTTCAGGGGAGCGTCGACTTCAACGTGCTGACCGCGACCGCGCCCGTCGCGACACTGCCGGTCACGGCTCAGGCGCAGCGCACCTGCCTGGCGCTGCTGGTCGACGACCTGGACTTCGGCGCGACCTCCGTCGGCTGCGCGGCCGAGCGCACCGTGCAGCTGGCGAACCTGTGCGCGGGCGCGCTGTCCCTGTCGAGCGCGCGCTTCACGCTGAACGCGCCCGCGGGCGTCGACGGCGGCGTTCCGTTCGAGCTGGCTGGAGGCGACACGACGAGCGCGCTGCCGCCGTACGCGCTCCGCCCGCTGACGCTGCGCTACCGCCCAGCGAGTGACGGCGCCCACCGCGGCGCCTTCGCCGTCCGTGCGCAGGCCGGCGGCGCGATGCAGACCCAGCTCGTGCTGCTGCGGGGTACGGCGAACGCGAGCCGCGAGCAAGAGGACCGCTTCGTCCAGCCGCGGCTCACCCCCGCCGACGTGCTGCTGATCGTCGATAACTCCAGCGGCACCGCCGTGATCCAGACGCGGCTCGGCGAGCGCTGGCACACGTTCTCTCGCTACGCAGACCTGACCCAGCTCGACCTGCAGCTCGGCGTCACCACGACGGACGACGAGCTGACGGGGGAGCGCGGCCGGCTCCGGCGGACGCCCGGCGGCGTGGCCGTGATCAGTCAGCGCACCAGCTTGAACGCGGACTTGTTCAGCGCGCTGGTCAACGCCGGAGAGCTCGGGTCCGCCGCGGAGCGGTGCCTGAGCCCCGCGGTGCAGGCGCTGACCTCGGCCGTGACGGAAGACCCGACCGGCAACGGGGCGCTGCTGCGAGACGAGGCGAGTCTGGGCGTCGTGGCGTTCACCGACGAGGCGGAGCAGTCGCCGCTCCCCGTGGCGCACTACGTCGCGCAGCTACTGAACGTGAAGGGGCGCCGCACCAACGCGTTCAGCTACAGCACGTTCGGGCCGTTCGACTTCGACGGTGGGTGCATCTCCATCGTCGACCTCGACCAGCCGCCAGCCGGTCGGCATTCCATGGCGGTCAGCGCGCTGCACGGCGTCCGAGAGGACGTGTGCGCCGTCGCGGACGGGCTGCCTTCCGGCGACGCCGCGCTCGAACGTGCAGGTCGCCTCGCCGCTGGGTGGAGAGACAGGATCCTGCTGACCAGCCGCCCCGCGCCCGGCGTCACGCCGACCGTGAGCGTCGACGGCCAGAGCGTTCCTGGCGGGTCAGCGTGGGCGTACGACGCGGTGTCCAACGCCGTCCTCTTCAGCCCGAGCGCCGTCCCCGCGCCGGGCCAGGTGGTCCAGCTTCGCTACGCGACTGCTTGCCTGCCCTGAGCCCGACGACGCGGGCGGTCTGCATCGCCGAAGGCGACGGTGACGAAGGAGTCCCGTTGTCTCGCGGTGCGCTTGCTGCGAACTCGGCTCGGCGTCTGTGACAGGTCAAGGCGCGCGATGAAGCAGGGCCGGCGAGGACTCGGCCCTGCGCCGTCGCCGAGCGGCCCGGACGGACCGCTGAGCTCACTTTCGTGACCGCCGAGGCCTCCGCGCCGCCAGCGACGTGGCGCCGGCCAGCGCCAACTGCTGCGCCCGCACAGAAGGCACCGAGCGGGCAGCCCCCGTGCCCCGCGGCGTCAGGCGACGCGCTTGCCGGCCGCGAACCGCCATTCTTGGCCGCCGATGACCAACGTAAAGCCGTCAACGTGGTCGAGTAGCTCCCCCGTGACCGACCTGCCCAATGAGTCGACCCCGAACCGTGCACTTCGGTTGAACACGTACGACTGCCCGCCAACCTCGGCGCGAATCACACCACTCCGGAGGATCTCCACGCTCGAGCCCGCACCGTCTTCGAACAAGCCAACGTGCCTACGGAACGGATCCGGATCCCGCCAGCCGTCCAGCCACCAGTGTGGTGCTTCGCCACCCACGCCCCACTCGATGTCGCGGCGGCCGAGCAGTTCGCCGTTGGTGGTGAACTCGGCCCCCGCGTAGTCCCGCAGCGGCAGCACGATTGGATCAGGCAACGCGGGGATCGTCACCGAGTACTGTTCGATGCGCCGGCCTTGCCGCCACACTTCCATGAAGGTGGCGCCGTCGCGCGGGTACGGGAAGCTCTCCCCGGTCTGCGGATCGATGAACTTCACCGTGCAGTCCGCTGGGGCCTGGAAGTCGATGCTCGTGTACCGCTCCAACGTCGGCCAGAGCTCGTGGTTGCGGGTGACGAGCACGGCTGAACTCACGACGTTGAGGCGAACGACGCTGGCTGCCGGCAGCAGCGGCGTCGCCGTCCTCCCCAGCGGGCCCACTTCGACCACGCGGCGAGGCGCCACGGCTTGCTTGTTCTGCCACTCGATGATCTGCCGACGAGCGTCGTTGGCGAGCTCGAGTTCCCGCGCCGTCAGGCCGTCGCGATCCGGGTGCACGGCGATGGCGTCGAGGTCCGCCAAGGACACGGTGGCCGGGTTTCCGTCGGAGTCCGCGAGGACCTGCAGGCGCGGCCACAGATCGGCCAGGCCGCGGAGCTCGCTCGCTGGAATCGGCCGCGCGCGGTCGACCGGGCTTCGAAGGACGGTCTCGCTGACGCTGAAGCCAACGGGCGGCGGGACGGTGACCTGAGGGACGACTGTCCCACTCCACTCCAGGACGTCGATGGTCTGCTGATGAACGCTCCGCTCCAGAGGGCTCAGGAGCCGCACGAACTTCGGATTCGTCAGCTCGCTGACGGTCACGAAGGTGTCCGCCGGTGCATTCGCCAAGACACCGTCTGCGCGCTTGGCAAGGGCACTCTGCTCGGGGCGCTCGAAGTCGCGGACGGCGCGCTTGGCGTAGTACAGCTTCGTGGGATCCGGACCCAAGACGAGGCCGGCGCGGGGCGTGAGGGGCATGGACGACTCCAAGGGAGCGAGGACGGTCTGCGCTCCATTGTCGAACGGCTACCGCAGCGCGTTACCGCTCCGCGTGGCAACTGCGGCAACAAGGCTCACGTGCGCGCGCAGCGCTCGGTAAAGCGCGTTGGCGATTCGCGTGGTCTCAGCGGTTGGGACGGCCTCCGAGGCAAGTACGCGGACGGCGCCGGGCGCGAATATGTGGGCGTGCCTTCGTCAGGACGACAGCGCACGGCTCTATCGAACCTTGAGTGGCTTACGCGCGGGGCGAGCCGGGGGCGCTGGGGCTACTGCTGCACCTTTGCCCTCTGGAGGCTTGATCCCATTGCTCGGCGCTTGGCTGGACGGGAACGCCGGAAGCGCCACGCGCACCGCATCCAGGTCCTTCATCGAGGCGCGGTCGCCGACCCCCTCCGCCATGGCAATGCCCTCGTCGCACGCCGCGCGGTGCCCGAGCCTGCACGCCTTCTTGAGGTAGAGGAAGCGCTCGCCGCCCTCGACGGACATCGCGAGCTTGAAGCAGGCCGCACCGTCAACCTCACAGCCGTCGATGGTAGGGGCGCCGGCGTCCACCGGGGCGAACGCGGGCTGCGTCTTCTTGACCGTGAGGGTGGCACCGTCCCCCGTTTCGCAGACCCCCGACCGTGTAACGAGCCTGGGCTCTCCGGCTTCCGCGACCACCCAGGCCAGCGTGGCTCGAACGTCGCCCGTCTCCTCGAAAGCGACGAACACGAACGGGTCGTCGCGCGCCGCGCCACGAAACAGCGCAACCTGCGAACTGCGCCGGAGGTCCTTGAGAACGTACGGCTGCTCGCTGCGGCCCTGCGCAACGACAGGCCGAGTGGTGTTGACGCCGGTCATCAGCAGTCGTCCCTTCGTGGGGGAGGACTCCAAGAGTTCGACGCCCTCGGAGAAGAGTCCCCAGCGCGCCTCCTCTGCGAGCTGGCACAAAAGGGCTTCGGGGCGATTGGAGACCGTGAACTCCGAGACGACTCCGCCGTCGCCTTGCCCGAAGCCCTCGAGCAAGTCCTGCACCCACTCCGTCGGGTGCGCGAAGTTCAGGCTCTGCCCGTCGGTCCGGGTCTTCGTCGTGATGCCAACCAACCGTCCGCGTGTGTCGAAGAGCCCACCGCCGCTCGAGCCCGGAGAGATGGCGGCGGAAGTCTGAACGATGGAGCCGTCGGGCTCCTTGCGCAGCGCGGAGACCAGCCCCTCCGTCAGGGACTGCTCGTAGCCCCGCGGGTTGCCGATCGCGAAGACGCGGTCCCCGACTGAGAGTTCGGCGGACGGCCGCAACAGAACGCGCGAAGCCTTCAGGCCAGGCACTGACAGCACTGCCAGGTCCCGGCTCGGCTTGCTGGTGATCTTGACCGCAGCGACGAGAGGCCCTTCCTTCGTCACGACGCTGATCCGCTCCGAGCCCGAGATGACGTGCAGGTTCGTCACCACCAACTCCGGCCCGACGACGACGCCACTGCCCTGGCTGACGCCCTTCGGCGTGGCGGCGGTGATCATCACGACCGCACCGGAGACGCGGGAGAAGACGACCGCCGGTGACTCTGCTTCCACGTCCTTCGGCTCGGCGGCGATCGCGACTGTCGACACAGACAGCCCGCCCACCATCGCGGCGACGCCGACAGGCCCCAGCGACCACACTCGTAGCTTCTCCACGATCTCTCCTGGCTCCGCGCCCTCTGGCGCCTGTTCCGGTGCGCCGACCTCCACGCGCACGGGGCACGTCTTCCCACCTCAACTGGCGCCCGTCCACGGAGGCCGTCGAGCAGCCAGCCGAGGCTCGGCCGCTGCTGCCATGCTCGCCGTTGGAACGCGCCCCGCCGTAGGACGGCACGGCCGCATCGAGCGAACGTGGAGACAGAGCTCTCGCGCGAACCCAAGCGGGCGGTCTTACCGGTCCGATTCGCGACGCTCACAAAGCACGAGGTCCCACCCACTCCTCCGCGCGCACGCCGGGCCGTCCCGTCAGCGCCTCACCTCGAGCCGTCGCCCGCCCCGTCCCCGCCAGTCCATGGCCCGCCCAGCGCTGCCCTGTCCCCCAAGGGCGACCTCCTGTAGAAGACCCTCGCGGGCCGGCCGCGACGTCGAACGGGGACTTCAATGCTCCGCACGCACCCGACTTCTCGCTTCGCTGGCGTGCTCGCGCTCTCCGCTCTGCTCTTCGGGTGCCGCCCGCAGCCGCCGGGCCCAAGTCAGCTCGTCCTCCTGATCCCAGGCTCCACCGCCTGGCAGCCCTGGACCGGCGCCCCCGTGGACCTGCCCCCGGCCTACGGCGGGCGCGAGACGACGCTCGAGCTTCGCCTCAAGGCCGAGGGGCCCACGCCGGTGAGCGTGACGCAGGTGGCGCTGGAGGACACGAGCGACGCCGCCGCCTTCTCGCTCGAGCTCACCACGCCCCTGTCGCTGGCGCCGGGAGAGACCGCCTCGGCCCTGCTGCGCTTCCACCCGCCGTACGTCGTCGGCCCGGACACGGCGCACGCTGCGACGCTGCACCTCTTGGGGCCAGAGCTGGACCAAAGCGTGCGGCTGCGCAGCACCGCGCGCGGCCATGACTGCACGCTCCCGGACACGCTCGACTTCGGCACGTGCACGCTGGGCCAGGCGCTCGAGCGGAGCCTCGAGCTGGTGAACGACACGGACGAGGCGACGACCACGGACGTCGAGGCGCTGGCCGCGCCGTTCTCCATCGCCGGCGGTGCGGGCCAACTGACGCTCCAAGCGGGTGAGCGCCGCAACCTGACGTTGAGGTACTCACCTTCGCAGGCCGCACACGACGCTCAGACGCTCTTCGTGACGCGTACGCTCGGCTGTCCGCGCACGGCTGTTCGGCTGGCCGCCACGAGCTTGAACGGCTGCGTCAGCTTCACCGCTCGCTCCGCAAACGATGCCGGCGCCTCATTCTTGGACTTCGGCTTCGTGCCGCCGGGCAGCACCGCGGACCGAGAGATCGCGTTCCTCAACGGCTGCAGCCGCCAGGTCACGCTCAGCGATCTGCAGTTGACCGACGCCGCATTCAAGCTGCTCCGCCCCGACGCCGGGAGCTCCCTCGTTCTCCCCCCTGCCACCCAGCGCGCCGTCGACGGCGGCCTGCTGGCCTCGGAGGCGCGGGTCCTGGTGCGCTTCACCCCCCTCTCGCTCGGCACGCGCAGCGCCCAGCTCCGCGCGAAGACGGAGCTGCTCAACCAAGCGACGATCGCCGTCGCGATGAGGGGCACCGGAGGCCATGGCCCTCGACTGGAGCTCACCCCGGCACCGCTGGACTTTGGAGCCGTGCCCTCAATCGCCGGCGCGGCGCGCGCGGTTTCGGCCGAGCTTGCGCTGACGGCACACAACACCGGCTTCCCCAGCCCGTCCGCGACGCCGCTCCGCCTCACCTCGGTGTCCGTCACCGCCGGAGCCAACTCGTCGCCCACGGAGCTGTGCGTCGGCGACTTCGACGCGGTCGGCCAGCGGTGCACGAACGACGTCGGGGGCCTTCCGCTCTCGAGCCTCGTGATCCGGCCCGGCGAGCGCGCCGACCTGCCGATCCAGGTCACCCCCACGAGCACCGGCGCCAAGCGCTGGACCGTGATCGTCACGTCGAACGACGCGACCCAGCCCGTGCAGTCGGTGGACGTCGCCGCCACGGTCATCACACCGCCGCCGTGCACCTACGCCGCGAGCCCCGAGGTGGCCTTCGGCACACTCGCGCCGCCGAAGCACGCCACGCTGCCGGTGACGCTCCACAACACCGGCGCGGTGCCCTGCACGTTCTCGGGCTTCCGCTTCACCGGCGAGCTCGGCCCGAACCTCCGCGTCGCGCTCGGGCTCGACGGCGGCACCGTCCTCACGCTTCCCCCAGGAGACAAGGCGCAGCTCCCGCTGACGCTGTTCCCGCCCGACACGCTGGACGGCGGCCTGATCTTCGCGCGGCTCCAGTTCAACGCGCTGAGCGCGTCGGAGCCCATCGGCCGGGTCGCCCTGTCTGCGCAGCCCGAGCAGGACTGCCTCAACCTCACCATGGACGACGTCGACTACGGCGCGGTGCCGCTGGGCTGTGCCAGCGCCGACCGGGCGTTCCGCGTCTACAACCGGTGCCCGCTCTCCATGCTCATCACGGACGCCGGCTTCACGACCAACGAGCCGAGCGGCGACGGCGGCGTGCCCTTTCACCTCGCGCCCTCCAGCGCCCTCGTCGGCGCGCTGGGCCCGAACCAGGCCAAGACCTTCACGATTCGCTTCCGCCCGCCCGGCCCTGGCCTGCACCTGGGCGCCTTCAGCCTGACCGGACTCCAGCGGGGCATTACGACGACCACGGTCGGTGCGCTGCGCGGGACCGGAAGCGCCAGCGGCGAGCAGGAAGACGTGTTCGTGCAGCCCAAGGGCCACGTCGCCGACGTCCTGCTGCTCATCGACTCGTCCGGATCCCCCGCCGAGGAGATCGCGGGCCTTGGGCAGGCCCGCGGCGCCTTCTTCGAGTACGCCACCCAGAATGGAGTCGACTTCCACGTGGGCGTCACGACGGTCGACGACGACCTCGGGGGAGAGCGGGGCCAGCTGCTGGAAGCCCCGTCCGCCCTCAGGTACCTGACGGGCGCCACCGCGAACTTCGCTGCACAGTTCGACGCGCTCATTCAGGTCGGAGGCAACGGCTCGGCAACCGAGACCGCGCTCTCGCCGGCGCTCAGGGCGCTCACGCCGCCACTGACGCTGCGCTGGCAGCCGAACGCTGGCTTCCTCCGAGAGGAATCGGTGCTGGGGCTCGTCGTGTTGACGGACGAGCTGGAGCAAGCGCCCCTGCCGAACGCGTACTACGTGGAGCAGTTGCTGGACCTCAGAGGCCCTCGGCGAGCAAACCAGTTCAGCTACAGCGTCTTCGGGCCCTTCGTGGCACACCAACCGTGCATCTTCGTTGGCGACAGCGACGATCCTTCGACCGGCCGACACTCACTCGCGGTCGCGGCCATGAACGGCCTGCGTGAGAACGTGTGCGATCTCAGCGGACCGCCTGCCGGGGCGGTTGGCCCCGTCCGCCGCATCGGCGCGCAGGCGTTAGGTCGCCGTTCGCGCGTGCTGTTGAGTAGCCGCCCCGCGCCGGGCGTCACGCCGGCCGTGTCGGTCGACGGCGTGTCGGTGCCCGCCGGCGGCCCCGCTTGGAGCTACGACGCCGTGGCCAACGCCGTCGTCTTCGCTGACGGGTACGTTCCGGAGCCAGCCAGCACGGTGCGGATTCGCTACGCCACCGCCTGCTTGCCGTGACCTCCGAGGACCTCACGGCGGCGCGCAGTACCCAAAGTTCAAGATCTGAATCTTGCACCGGTACCCCTCGGCCTGCCGGCACTCGGTGTCCCGCATGCACGACCGGCCGCAGAACATGGCGCTGCGAGTTACGGGCTGACCAAACAACGTCCCCGTCGCGGGATCCGACACGCAGGACCCGGCGCCGCAGCCCGCATCATCCGCGGTGCACGGCCGCGAGCACATACCGTTCGGGAAGTTGAGCGGAGGAATCGTCCCCAGCCCCGCCACCATCTTCAGACAGTTCGCGTCGCGCAGCTCGGTGCAGTCCGCGTCGCGCTGACACGCGGAGCCGATCTTCCCGTCGGTGCCGCTGCCTCCACTCCCGCCGCTGCCTCCGTCCGCGCCCACGCCCGCGTCGAGCGGCGAATAGAGCAGCCCGCCGTCCTCGAGCAGCACGAAGTCGCCCACGCGCTGGCCAGCATCGACACCTGAGTCGGGGCTCCCGAAGAGCCCGCCGCAGGCGGCACACAAGACCAGCGTGAGAATCGGAGCGCGAGGCATGGGCCTGCTGCTTACCCGACTCAGCCGATCGTCATCACCTCGTCCGGAGACGGCGGTACCGGCTCGGCGCCCATGGCGTGGTACCCACCGTCGACGCGAATGAGCTCGCCAGTCGTCGACGGCATCCAGTCGGACAACATCACGCAGGCCGTCCGCGCGACCGCGTCAGTGCCCTTCCCGTCCCGCGCGTCCCAGCCCAGCGGCGCCTGCCGGCCCCACTTGTTCTCCAGGTGCTTGAAGCCGGGAATGCCTTTCGCGGCGATCGTGGCGATGGGCCCCGCCGCCAGCGCGTTGACGCGAATGCCCTGGGGACCCAAGTCCCGCGCGATGTAGCGCACCGACGCCTCGAGCCCGGCCTTGCACACGCCCATCCAGTCGTAGAGCGGCCAGGCGGTGGTGCTGTTGTCGAAGTCCAACGTGACGATGCTGCCGCCCTTGTCCATGAGCGGGGCCAGGCACGCGGACAGCTCCTTCAAGCTGAACGTGGAGATGCGGAAGGCCTGCATCACGCTCTCCCACGGCGTGGACATGAACTTGCCGCCCAGGGCGTCTTCCGGCGCGTAGCCGATCGCGTGGAGCACACCGTCCAGCCGGCCCCAGCGCTTCTTCACCTCGTCGGCGAGCTTGGGGAAGTGGGTGGCGTCGGACACGTCGAGTTCGAGCACGTCCGGCGCGGGGCTGAGCTTCTTCGCGGTGCGCTGGGTCAGCGACATGGGCCGCCCGAAGCTGGTCAGGAGAATCTCCGCGCCCTGAGCCTGCGCCAGCGCAGCCACGGAGAAGGCGATCGACTGCGGGGTCAGGACCCCCGTGATGAGCAGCTTCTTTCCTTGGAGGAGCATGGCCCGCGCGCTTAGCGCTAAGAGGCCGCCATGGCCAAGCCCAACCGCCCGTGGACCGTCACGCCCCACACGCCGCTCCAGAAGCTCGACGACAACCTCTGGGCCGTCGAGAGCCTGGTGCCCGGCATGAAGGTCAAGCGGCGCATGACGATCGTCAGGCTCACCGACGGGAGCCTGGTCTTCTACCACGCGGTCCCGCTCGACGAGCCCACGCTCGCCCAGGTGCTTTCCTTCGGCAAACCCAAAGCGCTCGTCGTCGGCTACGCGAACCACGGCGTCGACGCGCACGCGTTCGCGCAGAAGCTCGGCATCGGCATCTACGGGCCGGCGAAGAACCTGCCCGCCCTCAAGAAGCGCTGGCCGGACCTCGGCGGCACGCTGGAGGACCTGCCCAAGGACCCCAGCTGCGTGTTCGAACAGCTCGACGGGACGAAGACCGGCGAGCCGGTGCAGATCGTCCGCAGCGGCGACCGCGTGAGCTTGGTCTGGTGCGACGCGTTCAGCGCCACGTCCGACGCCGAGACGCCATTCCTGTTCCGGCTCATGGGCTTCGGCGGCGGGCCCCGCGTCATCAAGCCCTTCACGCTGTTCTTCGTGAACGACAAGCCGGCCTTCAAGGCGCACTTGGATCGGCTGGCGAAAACGAAAGGCCTGGTCCGGCTCGTCCCCTGCCACGGGGCGGTCGTCGATCAGGACGCGGCGGGCGTGCTCACGAAGTCCGCGGCCGGGGTCTAAGCGTCAGTCGCCCGCGCGCAGGGTGATGGTGAAGCCGAAGTGCAGGTAGTGCCCGCCGCTGCCTTGGTTCAGCGTCACCGTCGCGCCGGGCTGAGAGCGGTTGTAGTAGTCGCGGTAGAGCTTATCGAAGAGGAAGTGGTGGGCCTTGAAGAACAGGCCCAG
Source organism: Myxococcaceae bacterium (assembly GCA_022842905.1). Taxonomy (GTDB): domain Bacteria; phylum Myxococcota; class Myxococcia; order Myxococcales; family Myxococcaceae; genus JALHOS01. The sequence continues at coordinate 40,153 of JALHOS010000012.1, forward strand.
CCCGAAGTACCGCACGAAGAAGTAGTCGACGAAGAGCGACGTCTGCAGCACGGCGCCGTCCATGCCGCGGACCTCTCCGGCGATGCCGTAGCCCGCCCCGAACAACAGGCTCACGTCGATGGGAATGGGCCGGTGGTCCTTGTTCATGAACGCCAGCTCCAGCGGGTGCCAGGCCAACGAGCCGGTCAAAAAGCCCGCGCCGCCGACGCTCTTGCTGGTCAGGTCCCAGCCCGTGGCGGTCAGGTCCACCGAGAGCGTGACGTGCCCGAGAATGTTGTAGCCAATGCGCAGCTGGAGCGCGTGCGTGTCCTGGGTCTGGCTGATGAAGCCGTCGGCGTCCTCGAGGCTGGACTGCATGCGCAGCAGCGCCCGGTTCATGGCCCACACGCCGTAGCCGTACTGAATCTGGAAGAGCAGGCCGCCCTTGCTGAACTTGGGCCAGTCGGCCTCGGGCCCGGGCTTGTGCGCGGGGGCCTTCGCTTCGGGCATGGGCGGAGGGGTCAGCCCGGCTTCGGGTGGCGGCGGAGGCGGCGGCGGCACGTCTGACGGCTCGTTCGACTGGCCGAACGCGCTCAGGCCGACGAGCAGGCCCGCCAGCATTCCGGCGTAACGAATCGTGGTGCGCCCAGAGGTCAGCGAATAAAAGGTCTCGACCATGGCTTTCCCGTCCGAATCGTTCCTCACCGGCGCGAATATCGACTTCATCGAGGCCCTGTACGCCCGGTACCTCGAGGACCCCTCTGCCCTGGACCCGAGCTGGCGCCAGTACTTCGCTTCCCTGGAGCGGAGCGGACGGCCTCTTATCATCGACGGGCTGCGGCTGCCTCCTCCGCCGAAGACCAATGGTACGGCGGGCCCGTCGACGGCGTACGCGCTCCAGTCGAAGGTCGACCAGACCGTCACCGCGTTTCGCATGCGCGGGCACCTGCTCGCCAAGCTCGATCCGCTCGGGCAGCCCCGCGCGCCGCTGGACCACGTCGCCGACCTGGGCCTGGTGTCCAACGCCCACTTCAGCGACGCCGAGCTGGACACGCTGGTGGACCCACAAGGCACCTTCGACGAGAAGCAGGTGCCGCTGCGCCGCGTGCTGGAGCGGCTGCGCAACACGTACTGCCGCAGCATCGGCGTGGAGTTCGGGCAGATCTACAACTCCGAGCGCCGCCGCTGGCTCATGCGCCGCATGGAGCACAGCGAGAACAAGCCGCCGTTCACCCAGGCCGAGCAGCGGCGGATCCTCCAGAAGCTGACCGACGCGGAGACGTTCGAAGCGACGATCCACACCAAGTTCCAAGGCCAGAAGCGCTTCTCGGCCGAAGGGGGCGAGGTGCAGCTCGCCATGATCGACGCCTTCCTCGAGCTGGGCGGCGGCCTGGGCGTCAAGGAAGTGGTGTTCGGCATGGCGCACCGCGGCCGGCTCAACGTGCTGGCCAACGTCATGGGCAAGTCGGCGGACGAGATCTTCAGCGAGATCGCCGGGCCGGCGGACCCGACCAAGTACCTGAACCGCGGCGACGTGAAGTACCACATGGGCTACTCGTCGGACCGGCGCACGCAGTCGGGCGAGTCGATTCACCTGACCATGGCGTTCAACCCGTCGCACCTGGGCTTCGTGCACCCGGTGGTCGAAGGCCGCGTGCGCGCCAAGCAGGACCGCGCCGGCGGAGGCACCGCGGCCAAACACGCGATCGTCCCCTTCGTCATTCACGGCGACGCGGCCTTCGCGGGCCAAGGCCTCGTCGCGGAGACGCTGAACCTGTCGGGACTGTCCGCGTACGACACCGGCGGCACGGTCAACTTGGTCATCAACAACCAGATTGGCTACACGACCGAAGCGCACCAGGGCCGCACGCCGATCTACTGCACGGGCCAGGCGCAGCTGCTCGACATTCCGATCTTCCACGTCAACGGCGACGATCCCGAAGCCTGCGTGCACGTCATGCGGCTGGCGACCGAGTACCGCCAGGCCTTCCACACCGACGTGGTGATCGACCTGGTCTGCTACCGCAAGTACGGCCACAACGAAGGTGACGAGCCGCGCTTCACCCAACCGAAGATGTACGAGCTCATCAGCTCGCAGAAGACGGTGCGCGGGCTCTACGCCGACGCGCTGGTCCAGCAGCAGCGACTGTCTGCCAGCGACGCGGCGGCCATGCTCGACGAGTCGACCAAGCGCTTCGGCGACCTCCACGCCAAGGCCAAGGCGTCGAGCCAGGTGAAGGACCCGAGCCACTTGCAGGGCGTGTGGAGCAAGTTCACCGGCGGCGCCGACAAGGACGTCGCCCAGCCCGAGACCGGCGTCGCGAAGGACCGGCTGGCGCGCCTGCTCACGCCGCTCGCGCAGGTGCCCGAAGGCTTCACCCTGCACCCCAACGTGCTCAAGGGAGTCGTGCTGAAGCGCCAGGCCATGCTCGACGGCTCGGTCAACGTCGACTGGGGCACCGCCGAGTCGCTGGCCTACGCCACGCTGCTCGAAGACGGGTTTCGGCTGCGCGTCACCGGCCAGGACACCGAGCGCGGCACCTTCGCGCACCGCCAGTCGGTGCTGCACTGCCAGAAGACCGGCAAGACGGCCTTCCCGCTGGGCGACGTGCGGCCGGGCTTGGCGATGATCGAGAACAGCCCGCTGAGCGAAATGGCCTGCATGGCGTTCGAGTACGGCTACTCGCTGGACTACCCCGACGCGCTGGTGGCCTGGGAAGCGCAGTTCGGTGACTTCGCCAACAACGCGCAGGTCATGATCGACCAGTTCCTCGCTTCGTCCGAAGACAAGTGGAAGCGCATGACGGGGCTGACGCTGCTGCTGCCCCACGGCTACGAAGGCGCGGGCCCCGAGCACAGCAGCGCGCGGCTCGAGCGCTTCTTGGAGCTGTGCGCGGAAGACAACATGCAGGTCTGCTACCCGACGAGCGCGGCGCAGATCTTCCACCTGCTGCGTCGGCAGGCCGTGCGCCCGCTGCGCAAGCCGCTGGTGGTGATGACGCCGAAGTCGCTGCTGCGCCTGGAAGACGCGACGAGCCCCTGGGCCGACTTCACCCAAGGCCGCTTCCGGCGCCTGATCGAAGAAGGCAACCCCGAGGTGCGGCTGCCGCTGGTGAAGCGCCTGTTGCTGTGCAGCGGCAAGGTGTTCTTCGACCTGAAGAAGGCGCGCGACGAGAAGAAGGACTTCACCACGGCGATCGCCCGGCTCGAGCAGCTCTACCCGCTGCCGGAGGCCGAGCTGTCCCACCTGCTGCGCAGCCTGCCTGGGCTGACCGACGTGGTCTGGGTGCAGGAAGAGCCGCGCAACGCCGGTGCCTGGCGCTACATGCTCGAGCCGCTGCTCAGCCTCACGCAGAACCACGCGCAGCGCCCCAAACTGAGCTACGCCGGTCGCCCCGAGAGCGCGAGCCCCGCCACCGGATTCTTGTCCACACACCAGTACGAGCAGAAGCTGCTCGTCGAAGAAGCCCTGACGAAGAGGTCATAAAGCCCATGTCCGTCGAGATCCGAGTGCCCACGCTGGGTGAGTCGATCACCGAAGCGGTGGTCGGGAAGTTCCACAAGAAGGCCGGCGACGCCGTGGCGGTCGACGAGCCGATCGCCGTGCTCGAGACGGACAAGGTCACGATCGACGTGCAGGCGCCCAGCGCGGGCGTCATCGAGAAGCTGCTGTTCCAAGAAGGCGCCAAGGTGAAGATCGGCGATCTGCTCGGCAGCATCGACGAGTCGAAGGCCGGCGCGGCGAAGGCGGCCGTGGTGCAGGCGGCCGTGGTGCAGGCTCCGGCGGCCGCGGCGCAAGCCGCCCCCGCT